>NZ_JBEYEI010000060.1:0-1300 GCF_040633895.1 Streptomyces sp. NPDC007863 | reverse complement strand
ACGGGCCTTGACCCCGGATTTTGGACACTCGAGACACTTGGATCTTGAGTCCAGGAGAACGGATGTCCCGTGGTCATGAAGCACTATCCGCCGGAGTTCAAGGCGGACGCGGTCGCGTTGTACGAGTCGCGGCCTGGAGCGACGATCAGGTCGGTCGCCGCTGATCTGGGGGTCAACCCGGAGACGTTGCGTAACTGGGTCCAGGCGGCCGGGGTGAGCCGGCCCCGGGGACGCCGGGCGGGGGAGCCGGCCGAGCCGCCCACGCCGTTGGAGGCGGAGAACGCCGCTCTGCGCAAGAAGGTCCGCGAGCTGGAGGAGGAACGCGAGATCCTGCGGAAGGCGGCGAAGTATTTCGCCGGGGAGACGCGCTGGTGAACCGCTTCCAGTTCGTCGCCGATCACCAGCGCCGCCACGGCGTGAAGCGGCTGTGCACCATCCTGGGCATCGCCCGCTCGAGCTTCTACTACTGGCGCCGAACGGCCGCGGACCGGGCCGCACGGCAGGCGGCCGACGCCCGGCTCGTCGCCCGGATACGGGCCGTGCACCTCGAATCGGACGGCACTTACGGTGTCCCCAGGATCACCGCCGAGCTCCGCGAGGAGGGCGAGCGGGTCAACCACAAGCGGGTCGCCCGCGTGATGCGCCAGGCAGGCTTGGCGGGTCTGCGGCTGCGGCACAGGCACCGCACCACGGTGGCGGACCCGGCCGCGGCGAAGGCCCCGGACCTGATCGGCCGCGACTTCACCGCGATCGAGCCGAATATGAAGTACGTCGGCGACATCACCTACCTCCCGCTGGACGGCGGGAAGTTCCTCTACCTGGCCACCGTGATCGACCTCGCCTCGCGCCGCCTCGTCGGCTGGGCGGTCGCGGATCACATGCGAACCGAGGTCGTCCTCGACGCCCTGGCGGCCGCCGAACGGACCCGCGGCAGCCTCACCGGAGCGGTGATCCACACCGACCACGGCGCCCAGTACACCAGCCGGGCGTTCGCCGACGCCTGCCGCCAGGCCGGCGTCCGCCAGTCCATGAGCGCGATCGGCAGCTCGGCGGACAACGCGCTCGCCGAGTCGTTCAACGCGACGTTCAAGCGGGAGACGCTCCAGGGCCGAAAGCACTGGTCCAGCGAGCGCGAAGCCCGCCTCGACGCGTTCCGCTGGCTGCACCGCTACAACACCCGACGTCGTCACTCCCGCCTCGGACACCGCAGCCCGATCGCCTACGAGACAGCGTCCCGAGCAACATCAACTACGCTGACGCCAGCCGCATAACCGTGTCCAGGATTCGGGGTCAAGGCCCG
>NZ_JBEYEI010000059.1:0-1438 GCF_040633895.1 Streptomyces sp. NPDC007863 | reverse complement strand
CTGGTTGGTCATGTCGGTTGTCGAGAGTGCGCGTCCGGGTCCGGACGCGAGCGCGGCGGCGAGTGGTGGTGCCGGTGAGCCGGTGCCGGACAGGCTGGACGGCCGGCTGAAGCTCGTCCTCGTCGTCCTGCTCGTCGCGCAGTTCATGCTCGCGGTGGACTTCTCCATCCTCAACGTCGCCCTGCCCGTCATCGGCGAAGGCCTCGGCTTCTCCCTGGCCAACCTCCAGTGGATCGCCACCTCCTTCGCCCTGTGCGCCGCCGGCTTCACCCTCCTGTTCGGCCGCGTCGCCGACCTCTTCGGACGCCGCCGCCTCTTCCTCGTCGGACTCGCCGTCCTCGGCGCCTCCTCCCTCCTCGGCGGACTCGCCACCACCCCCGAAGTCCTCCTCATCGCCCGCGTCCTCCAGGGCCTGGCCACCGCCGCCGTCACCCCCGCCGGCCTCTCCCTGCTCACCACCTCCTTCCCCGAAGGCCCCCTGCGCCAGAAAGCCCTCGGACTCAACGGCGCCCTCATGTCCGCCGGCTTCACCACCGGCGCCATCCTCGGCGGCGTCCTCACCGACCTCCTCTCCTGGCGCTGGGCCTTCTTCATCAACGTCCCCGTCGCCATCGCCGTCCTCCTCATCGCCCCCACCGTCATCAAGGAATCCCGCCCCACCGAACGCCCGAAGCTCGACCTCCCCGGCGCCACCACCGTCACCCTCGGACTCCTCGCCCTCGTCTACGGCCTCACCCACGCCGGCGAAGAAGGCTGGACCGACCCGGTCGCCCTGGCCGCCCTCGCCGCCGGCGTGATCCTCCTGATCGCCTTCTACGCCATCGAAGCCAAGGCCACAGCACCCCTCGTCCCCGTCTCCGTCCTCAAGCGCCGCAACGTCGCCTGGGGCAACATCGCCGGACTCATCGCCTTCCTCACCGAGACCAGCCTCGTCTTCCTCATGACCCTCTACCTCCAGGAAGTCCTCGGCTTCTCCGCCCTCGCCGCCGGCCTCTCCTTCGGCGTCCTGGGCATCGGCACCGTCATCGGCGGCTCCATCGCCCCCAAGGTCATCGCCGCCACCAACACCCGCACCACCCTCATCATCGGCGGACTGCTCCAGGCCCTCGCCACCATCGCCCTCATCGGCCTCGGCGAAACCGCCACCGCACTCTGGCTCCTGCTCCCCGCCACCTTCGCCGGCGGCATCGGCAACATGCTCGTCATCGTCGGCTTCATGGTCACCGCCACCACCGGCCTGCCCGACCACGAACAAGGCATGGCCACCGGACTCGCCACCATGACCCAGCAGATCGGCATCACCATGGGCACCCCCATCATGAGCGCCATCGCCGCCACCACCCTCGACATCCACCACGGCATCACCACCGCCGTCATCATCAACACCGCCATCGTCCTCATCGGCACCCTCACCACCGCCCTCTACCTCCGCACCAAG
>NZ_JBEYEI010000058.1:0-1608 GCF_040633895.1 Streptomyces sp. NPDC007863 | reverse complement strand
TAGCTTGATCTTTAACGTGTGCCGTCGAACGGTGCGTCGTACTTGATCACTCGGTTCGGTATCCGCCGTACACGGAAGCGGCCTTCGGCTGAACATGTGCTCCGACCAAGGAACACACACGTCCAGCACGAAGGCCGTGAGGATGAGTCTGCAACATCACGATGCCCGGCAGGAGCCGCTGGCCGAACTGTCACGCTTCCGGGGCGAGTTCTATGCCTGTCTCACCGCTCGTTCGGATGCTCTGTTCGAGCTGGCCGACGCGGTTCTGTGCGGTGACGGGCCGGTGAGGTCGCTGGCCGAGCTGTCGCTGGTGGGCGAACACCGCCGCGGCCACGGAGGACTCTACGCCGCCATCTCCAAGGGCCGGATCGATACGGACCGGATGCGACGGGCCCTGGCCTCGGTGCCGCTGCCGCGGGCCGCCGACGGGCGGCTGGTCCTGGCCGTCGACGTCACGTGTTGGCTGCGGCCGGACGCCCACACCTCACCGCAGCGGGTCCTGTGTCACACCTATGGCCGGGGCAAGGACCAGCACATCCCCGTTCCCGGGTGGCCGTACTCGATCGTCTGCGCGCTGGAGCCGGGCCGCAGCTCGTGGACCGCTCCGCTGGACGCGTTGCGTCTGGCACCCGGGGACGACACCGCGACCGTCACCGCGCGGCAGTTGCGCGAGCTGGTCGAGCGGCTGATCACCGCAGGCCAGTGGCAGGCCGGCGACCCGGACGTCCTCGTCATCGCGGACGCCGGATACGACGCACCCCGCCTGGCCTTCCTGCTGAAGGATCTGCCGGTCCAGGTGCTGGCCCGGATGCGGTCGGACCGTGTCCTGCGCAGGCCGGCGCCGCCGCGCCAACCCCACACCATGGGCCGGCCGCCCCGGCACGGCGGCGAGTTCGTCTTCGGACAGCCCGACACCTGGGGCACCCCGGACACCGAAACCGTCACCCATACCCGCCTCTACGGCACCGCCCGAGCACGCTCGTGGGACCGGCTCCACCCCAAGCTCACCCACCGTTCCTCGTGGGCCGCGGCGGACGGTGCACTCCCGGTCGTCGAGGGGACCGTGATCCGCCTGGACATCGATCACCTGCCCAGCGGAGCCACCCCGAAGCCGGTCTGGCTGTGGTGGTCCGGCACCGGCGCAGACGCAGCAGTCACAGACCGGCTCTGGCACGCTTACTTGCGTCGTTTCGACATCGAGCACACCTTCCGCCTGTTCAAGCAGACCCTCGGCTGGACCTGCCCGAAGATCCGCACCCCCGAGGCGGCCGACCGCTGGACCTGGCTGATCCTCGCCGCCTACACCCAACTGCGACTGGCCCGGCCACTGGCAGCAGACCGGCGCCGCCCATGGGAGAGGCCCGTGTCCCCGGACAGGCTCACGCCCGCGCGTGTCCGCCGCGACTTCCGGCACATCCGCCCGACGGCCGACTGCCCGGCCGGGGCACCGAAACCCACCCGTCCCGGCCCCGGACGGCCTCCCGGCCGAAAGAACACCCGGCCCACCCCACGCCATGACGTCCACACATCCCGCAAGACCGGCACCACCACGTCCCGGACCACGCAGTCGACCACTCCGCGACCACGCCGCTCAGGTTAAAGATCAAG
>NZ_JBEYEI010000056.1:0-1861 GCF_040633895.1 Streptomyces sp. NPDC007863 | reverse complement strand
CTTCAGAACTAACACAGTGGACGCGAGCAACTGAGGACAAGCCCTCGGCCTATTAGTACCGGTCAGCTCCACCCATTACTGGGCTTCCACATCCGGCCTATCAACCCAGTCGTCTACTGGGAGCCTTACCCTCTCAAGGAGGTGGGAATACTCATCTCGAAGCAGGCTTCCCGCTTAGATGCTTTCAGCGGTTATCCCTCCCGAACGTAGCCAACCAGCCATGCCCTTGGCAGGACAACTGGCACACCAGAGGTTCGTCCGTCCCGGTCCTCTCGTACTAGGGACAGCCCTTCTCAATATTCCTACGCGCACAGAGGATAGGGACCGAACTGTCTCACGACGTTCTAAACCCAGCTCGCGTACCGCTTTAATGGGCGAACAGCCCAACCCTTGGGACCGACTCCAGCCCCAGGATGCGACGAGCCGACATCGAGGTGCCAAACCATCCCGTCGATATGGACTCTTGGGGAAGATCAGCCTGTTATCCCCGGGGTACCTTTTATCCGTTGAGCGACGGCGCTTCCACAAGCCACCGCCGGATCACTAGTCCCGACTTTCGTCCCTGCTCGACCCGTCGGTCTCACAGTCAAGCTCCCTTGTGCACTTACACTCAACACCTGATTGCCAACCAGGCTGAGGGAACCTTTGGGCGCCTCCGTTACCCTTTGGGAGGCAACCGCCCCAGTTAAACTACCCATCAGACACTGTCCCTGATCCGGATCACGGACCCAGGTTAGACATCCAGCACGACCAGAGTGGTATTTCAACGACGACTCCACAACCACTGGCGTGGCCGCTTCACAGTCTCCCACCTATCCTACACAAGCCGAACCGAACACCAATATCAAACTGTAGTAAAGGTCCCGGGGTCTTTCCGTCCTTCTGCGCGAAACGAGCATCTTTACTCGTAGTGCAATTTCACCGGGCCTATGGTTGAGACAGTCGAGAAGTCGTTACGCCATTCGTGCAGGTCGGAACTTACCCGACAAGGAATTTCGCTACCTTAGGATGGTTATAGTTACCACCGCCGTTTACTGGCGCTTAAGTTCTCAGCTTCGCAACCCCGAAAGGTCACTAACCGGTCCCCTTAACGTTCCAGCACCGGGCAGGCGTCAGTCCGTATACATCGCCTTACGGCTTCGCACGGACCTGTGTTTTTAGTAAACAGTCGCTTCTCGCTGGTCTCTGCGGCCACCCCCAGCTCACGGAGTAAATCCGATCACCAGGCGTGGCCCCCCTTCTCCCGAAGTTACGGGGGCATTTTGCCGAGTTCCTTAACCATAGTTCACCCGAACGCCTCGGTATTCTCTACCTGACCACCTGAGTCGGTTTAGGGTACGGGCCGCCATGAAACTCGCTAGAGGCTTTTCTCGACAGCATAGGATCATCCACTTCACCACAATCGGCTCGGCATCAGGTCTCAGGCTATGTGTGTGACGGATTTGCCTATCACACGCCCTACACCCTTACCCCGGGACTACCACCGCCCGGGCTGGACTACCTTCCTGCGTCACCCCATCGCTTACCTACTACCACCTTGGTTCGCCGGCTCCACCACTTTCCATTCCCCGAAGGGTCCGGAACGGCTTCACGGGCTTAGCATTAATGGGCTCGATATTGGGCGTTTCAAAGCGGGTACCGGAATATCAACCGGTTGTCCATCGACTACGCCTGTCGGCCTCGCCTTAGGTCCCGACTTACCCTGGGCAGATCAGCTTGACCCAGGAACCCTTAGTCAATCGGCGCACACGTTTCTCACGTGTGTATCGCTACTCATGCCTGCATTCTCACTCGTGAACCGTCCACAACTCGCTTCCGCGGCTGCTTCACCCGGCACACGACGCTCCCCTACCCATCACAG
>NZ_JBEYEI010000055.1:0-1919 GCF_040633895.1 Streptomyces sp. NPDC007863 | reverse complement strand
GAGCAATTGTCAATTTCTGTGGATCAACGTGGGGGGCCGCAAGTGGCCCGTAGCCATTGATCGAGGATGGTGAAGTCTTCGTCGGTGAGGCCGCGGGAGGATGCGATGCGGTGGAGGAGGGCCGGGGTGGGGTGGTGGGTGGACACCCAATCCTGATCGGCCTCGGTGATCTCGTCGTCGACCCAGACGAACGGGCGTTCGTCCGCCCATGCCGCCAGGGTTCGGGTCTTCCAATGGAGCCCGAACCACTGGTCCTCGCGTGCATGCGCGTCGGAGGTTTCCGGCCAGTGCACGACCGGCAAGGGTGGCAGGCCGAGCCGCGGCGCGATGTCGATGTTCGCCGCTTCTTCCCAGGTGGTGGCCCAGACCAGCTCGCACGGCAGTGCCGCGAGGAGAGGCCCGAGGTGCGGGTCGAGCCGCGTCAGGTGCGCATCTGCCGCGGTGCCTGACGGTTCGCGCTGCGGGCCGTCGCCGAACGGCAGGAGAGGCCCGTCGACGTCCAGGAACAGCAGCGGTCGTTGCTTGCCCTCACTCATGCCGCAGCCTCCCGATCACGCTCGACCAGGGCGCCGCGTTCGAACCGGGCGCCGTTGCGGACGAGAGCGACGAGGTGGGGTGCGGTGATCGCGCGCCACCGGGCCTGGGCGGACTCGGCGAGCTTGAACACCATCGCCAGGGCCGCGGTCGGACTGCCCGCGCCGCGGGTGACCTTGGTCCGCAGCTTCACCGTGCTGAAGGTCGACTCGATCGGATTCGTCGTGCGCAGGTGGACCCAGTGCTGGGCGGGGAAGTCGTAGAACGCCAGGAGCTCGTCGACGTCATCGGTGATCTTCTTGACAGCCTTGGGCCACTTCGTGCCGTAGACGCGTTCGAAGTCCTTCACCGCCTTCTCGGCGTGATCGCGGTCCTCGGCGTTGTAGATCTCCTGCAGGGCCTTCTTCGCGCCGGGCTGGGCCGAATTCGGCAGGGCGTTGACCACGTTCCGGGTTTTGTGAACCCAGCACCTTTGATGTCTGGCATGTGGAAACACCTCGGCCAGGGCCCGCCACAGGCCCATGGCTCCGTCGCCGACGACGAGCGCGGGATCGCGCATGCCGCGCCGGCGGCAGTCCCGCAGGAGGTCGGCCCAGGACTCGGTCGACTCCCGCAGGCCCTCGGCGAGCGCGATCAGCTCCTTGCTACCGTCGGTGCGCACGCCCATGAGGACCAGGACGCAGGAGCGGGCCTGGCCGAGACGGATCTTGGGGTGGACGCCGTCGGCCCACACGTACACGTAGTCGGATCCGGACAGGTCCCGGTCCTGGAAGGCGGCGTGGTCGTCGCTCCACTGCTTGGTCAGCCGGGTCACCGTGGCCGGCGAGAGCCCAGCGGCCGAGCCGAGGAACTGCTCCATCGCGGGCACGAAGTCGCCAGAGGACAGACCGTGCAGGTAGAGCAGGGGCAGGACCTCGCTGATCTTCGGGGACTTCCGGCACCAGGGCGCGAGGATCTTCGACGAGAACCGCTTGCGCTCGCCCGTCTCGCCGTCGACCCGCTTGTCGTTCACCCGCGGCGCCTTCACCGCAATCGGCCCGGCGGCGGTGGCGACCGTCCGCTCGCGGTGGTGGCCGTTGCGGACCACCAGACGGCGACCGGCCTCGTCCCGCTCGCCCGCCAACTCAGCTATGTACTGGTTGACCTCGGCTTCCAGGGCCGCGGCGAGCATCCGACGGGCACCCTCACGGACGATGTCGTCCATCAAGGAGCCACTCTGGGTGGTGCCGTCCTCGTTGACTACGCTCAGCACGGGCGTGCCTTCCCGACCCGCGCTGCAACGCGGGCCTACTCGATGACCAGAAATCGATCACTCGGGAAGGTACGCCCTCCGCGTTCCGCGAGCACCCCTCCCGAGTCCGATCCACAGGTCTTGAGCATTGCTC
>NZ_JBEYEI010000054.1:0-2167 GCF_040633895.1 Streptomyces sp. NPDC007863 | reverse complement strand
TCCGGCGGATAGTGCTTCATGACCACGGGACATCCGTTCTCCTGGACTCAAGATCCAAGTGTCTCGAGTGTCCAAAATCCGGGGTCAAGGCCCGTCGTCGGTGAACCCATCGACTGGATCCGAGCTAAAGACCTCGTTGAGGTGATTGACGATTGGCTGCCAGCCGCTCGAGGTGAGGTCAAATCGGTCGACGCACTCATCCGCATCCTGCGAAAACTCCCGGAGGAAATGCAAGTCACCCGCGGCGTCTCCTGGGTCTCCGACCTGTGCATTCAAGATGGGCGTGTCACGGTTAAGCAGTCGTGGCTTTCGAACAACTGGCTCAAGGAAATTCGTACAACGGCCAATGAACTTGACGAGTTGGACGAGTGGCAGATTCTCGTCGACTCCCTGGTCGTCGCCGGCAACGAGGGACTGGCGCCGTACAGCAGGTGATGCCTCAGAGTCCCTGCCCGTCCTCTCTTGAGTCTTCCGGATCTACAGCGAGTACCGACAGTGGATCTTGATCAATATGCTTCTTCAGAGTGGACACCGATCGGGTGACGGCCTGACTGCTGAAGAAGCTCAGTGGTTCGGGCCTTCGTAGGCTCGGCTGACAGCTTGGACGCGTTCGGTCGCTGCTTCGGTCGCCTGAAGCAGCGTCCGTGCGATCGCCGCCCGATTTGACCAACCTGTGGCCGCTGCAAGGCCGGATTCCACCTTGCCGCGCTCGCCCTCTGGCTCCACGAACCCACCTCAAGATCCTTGTCGGGCAGGTGCTAGCCGGCCAACGAGCAGCGCTTCGGCGTTCTTGGCGACCACGACGAGGATCTCCCGAGATTCTCCGGGTGGCGACTGCTGGTGCTGGCGATGGTGCTGCCGCCTCCGCCGCAGACCGCCTTGGCATCCCTGGCGATGAGCTGTGGGTGGCCTGGAAGGCTGTGCGAGGCGGGGCCTCGTCTCTCTGGGGAGGGACAGCCCAAGGACTTTTCAGGGATTTTCACATCTGTCCGCGGGAGATTCCTGGAACTTTCCGCTGTGCAAGCAGGGTAGGCCCTGACAGCGCTGAAAGATGTAAACGCGCTGGCCAGGGCAGAACATCAGCACTCGATGATGCTCACCGCGAGCCCGCCGCGGGCGGTCTCCTTGTACTTGACGTTCATGTGCCCACGGGTGCGCCGTGAGGTCTGGGCTGTCCGCTCTCGAGGTAGAGGTCACCCCTCAGGCGTGATGGCCTGCGGATCGCGTCCTCTGCGGGGCGGACCATTGAGGAGCGCAAGGGGCGTTCCCTCAGCCTCGGAGCCTTCAAAGTCATATGCCTAACGAAGGTTCAGATGCCTGGGAACGGGTGATAACGGTGCGAGAAGGAGGAACTAACGGTGAAACAGGAGAGTCTAGGGCAACTGCTTGAGGACGCCCGTCACGCCATCGAAGTGACCGACGGCGAGCTCGACGAGGCCAGACGCCGAAGACGGCTCTTGGCCAGGGCCATGCGTCACGCCTTCCCGGGCAGCACGATCTACTTCAATGGCAGCGTCGCGCATGGGGACGCGAATACCCCGCTGACCGACGTCGACCTCGGAGCGAAGCTCTCCGCACGGGATGCTGAGGGCTACGGGCCAGGCGGGAAGGGCGCGCTGCCGCTGATGGAACGTGCGAGGGAGGCGATCAGGGCCGAGTTGGGGGAGGAATTTCCCAACCTCACGGTGCAGGTCGAAGGCCGGCGGCGTGCCGTGCTTGTGAGGTTCGGTGACCCCGTGACACCCGGACAGTCAGACTTCACGGCGGATGTGATGACCGCGATCCCGCATCCCTCTGGCGTGGGGTTGTACATCCCGAACATGGAGATCTCTGATCGTTGGGATCGAGCAGACCCGCTCACGCATACGAAACTGGTGCTGAGGGCGCTGGATGACACTAACCGCGTGTTCGCCCGCACTGTGCGCCTGCTCAAGCACTGGAACAAGACGCACAGTAAGCCGCTCTGCTCCTGGAACATCAAAGCCCTCGCGCTTGAATGCATCCAGCAACCGATGCCGCTGATCGAGGCCCTTGAGACCTTCTTCACCCATGCCGACGAGGCGCTCAAGGACGAGCAATGCTCAAGACCTGTGGATCGGACTCGGGAGGGGTGCTCGCGGAACGCGGAGGGCGTACCTTCCCGAGTGATCGATTTCTGGTCATCGAG
>NZ_JBEYEI010000053.1:0-4028 GCF_040633895.1 Streptomyces sp. NPDC007863 | reverse complement strand
GACACGCCAGTGGTCAGCGAACGTGGTCGCGGACTACAGCCTCGAACCAGGGGACACCGTCGACCTCGCGTTCATGGGCGTCACCGATCTCCAAATCATCGACAGCATCAGCTACCCCCTCGACACCGGCACCCCTATGGGCATCGCCACCCGAGCCGCCATGACAGGAGCGTGATGGATACCACCCCCCTGGGCTTCCCCTACCCGGAATGCGACCCGCCGCGGGTCAAGGACCTGTCGGACATCGGACAGCTGCGGGCCCTGGCGGAAGCCGTCGACGGCGTGGTGCAGCAGATCGCAACCGACCTGAACGACCAGCTCGTCGCCCCGCGCGCGGCCCGGATGCGCGAGTCCGTGGCCAGCGCCTGGTCACCCGGTACCGCCAACCCGACGCTCAACCAAGTGATCTTCGCTTCCACGGGCATGGGAGACACCGGCGCTGGCGGAATCCGGATCACCCGGACCGGCTGGTACCTGATCGGCATGTACGCCCTTGTGATCGTCGGCACTGGCACCGAGGTGAACGCCCGACCGACCATCCTCCGCAACAATGCCAACCTGCTGTCCTTCGGCGACGTGGGCGTACAGGTCACAGCCACGGCCGGCGACGTATATCTGTCGACGACAGCCGAGCTGACGGCAGGTGATCTGCTGCGCCCGCGGATCGCAACGAACGGCGCCGACTCCTTCACGGTGACGTCGCACATGTGGGCTCTGGAGGTGATGGCGACATGACGTCGTCGACGCCGGAGGCTCTGGCGGCACAGGATGGCCCGTACGCCGCGTTCCGCATGGGCACCGTCGTCAGCTTCGCCACCAACCAGGCCCAGGTCAACGTCGGTGGGACGACGTTCACCGCGGCCTATCTGCGCGGCGCCCAGTTCACGGCTGGTGATCTGGTGTGGGTGTCGCGGCAGGGCGGTACGTGGGTGATCCACGGTGCCCTCGCGGGCGTGGGCGGGAACGAACTGGCGGCCGCGAACCCCTCGTTCGAGGACTCGGCGTCGGGTACGGAACCGCTGCTGTGGCAGTTGGCGAACGTGTCGGGGACCTCAAGCGCGGTGGTGCTGCAGGTTGAGGGTGCCCCGGACGGAACGCAGGTGGCGTCCGTGGGGACGACAGACACGGCTGCCGCAGTGCACTACCTGTACTCGCAGCCGATTCCGGTGCAGGCCGGCTGGCAGTTCAGTGTGTCGGCGTTCGCTGCTGGTGAGTACCAGGAGACGGACACGGCCACGGCGGATGCCGCGTTGGTGGGCCTGTGGTTCGCGAACAGTACGAACCTTTATCCCGTCACGTCGTCGGCGGACACGGTGATCGTGACGGCGAATGACATCGTGCAGCAGCCGCTGTATACGACGCTGTCGGGGACGGTGTCGGCTCCGGTGGCTGGGTTCATGCGGCTCGCCCTGCGTTCGTCCACCAACGGCTTCCAGCGGGTGTTCTGGGACAGCGTGATCGTGAGGAGAATCTGATGCCGGGTACGACACCTCGCGGGTACGACTACCCGTTCTATGGTGAGATGCAGGACTTCCCGGCGCAGATTCAGGCGCTGGCGACGGACATCGACGCGGACGTGCAGAGCTTGTACACGGCCAACACGACGGCCCGGAACGCGCCGACGGCTGTCGTGTCGAACCTGTCGCAGACCATCCCGACCGGCGTCCAGACGACGATCACGTTCACCGACGAGCTGTACGACAACGCGGGCATGGTCAACATTGCTGGCGCGCCGACAGTCGTAACGATCACGTCGACCGGCCTGTACCTGGTGTCCGGCACGATCCAGTTCATCGGACCAAACCCGACGTCAGCAGTGTGCGCGCTCTTCCTAAGGTCGGTTGGCGGGGTCGTCCCAGACATCGCGACCGTTACGAAGGGCTTGGGCTCGCCGAACACCAACCTGAACATGGTGGCCCTCACCCGCTGCAACTCCGGGGAGACCATCACGATGGCCGTGCAGCAGAACGTCGGCGCCCCCGTCGACGTGCAGAACGGTCGTCTCTACGTCACGAAGGTGGCCCCCTAATGCCTGGTTTCACCGTCAACCGCGGCTACCCGTACTCCGTGCCCACCGACCCGACCGATGTGGCCGGCGACATCCAGGCGTTGGCTGAGGCTATCGACGCGGACGTGCAGACCCTCCAGTCGATCGTCGGACCGCGGCCGATGGCCCGGGTCCGCGGCATCACTCCGGTGACGATGGTGGGGTCGGGCGGTACGGCGGACACGCGTGAGCTGCCGCTGGAGCTGATCGACTTCAACGTTGGTGGGGCGATCGCGCCACTGACGAGCGGCCGTGTACGGATGCTGCTGCCCGGCATGTGGATGGCCGTGGGCACGTTCATCTACTCCCTGCCGTCGGGGGCGAACATCGCGTACGTGGGTGCCGCGCTCGTTGACGAGGCGAACATCGCGATCGGCGAGGTGAACACCCACCTGCTGCCGGCTGTGCCGGAGACGCAACGGAACATGGACGTGTCGGGAATGACGCTGATCAATCCGGGGCTGAACGACACGCTGTTTCTGAGGGCTGAGGTGCGCCGGTTCTCGGGTGGTGCGGGCGAGACGTTCCGTGACCGAACGCTGCTGCTGATGCGGATGACGGAGTCGTGATGCGCTGCTACCTGATCGACCTGGGCGAGCGGACCGTGGGTGCGTTCGCGGCGGCCCTTGTGGCCCAGCTGCCGGAGAACGGGTTCGACGTCCGTGCGTGGCCGTGGAGCGACTCCCTGTCGCTCGCGGGCAGCATCGCCCTGGTGGTGCTGCTGGCAGGTGTGGCAGCCCGCTACCGGGGCGATCGTGACAGCGCGGGGTTCACGAAGTAGGGGGCTCGGGGAGGCGGGCAACAAAAGTGCCGATTCCGGGTTCCATGTACGCGATGTTGGCGGCCCGCAGCTCTCGGAGTACGCGGGTCGCCGTCACCCGGCTGATGCCTGTCTCCTGGACGATCTCGTGCACCGACGGCAGGCGTGTCCCCGGCGGGTACGTCCCGTCGTCGATCCGTTCCTCCAGGAGCGCGTACACCTGCCGCCACCTGGGGATATCTGGCTGCCAGTCCATACGCCGGACGCTAGGACCGCTCCGTCGTCTAGGCGACATCAGACCACCTAGTCCACCCATCCCCCCTATGACACCTATGACAGTCCATGTACTGTGAGCTACACGACAGACCCCCGCGACCGTGCGACCGGTCCGGGGGTACGGACGACACCCTCGGGAGGTCTCGTCATGGCCCACGCTACCCCTCCTGTACCTGCCCGTACAGGCGGACGCATCTCAGGCGTATGCACCCTGCCGTACGGGCACGTGCACTGCTCGCCCGGCCCCGTCTTCGTTGACGGCATTGAGGTGCTGCCGCGGTCCTGCTACTGCTCCTGCCACGGCAAGCCGAAGAAGGCGGCTCGACGGTGAAGACGTGCGCCCGCTGCGGCTACCGGATCACCGGCACCCCGGTCGAGTACATGCCGGACTCCGCGTCTGGTGCCCGGCCGTCGACCTATCACCACGCCACCGACGAGGAGTGCAACACGGCGGCCAGTGAGGTCCGTCCGGGCGCGACGTACACGTCGCGCCTCAGCCGCTACCTCGGCCAGTAGACCCCTGTCCGCGGGCGTTCACACGCCGATCGCCCGCGGACAGGTTCATCGCACCAAGTCCGTCACGTTGACCTGGAGGGCCTCGGCGACGAGGAGAAGTTCGCTGTAGCGGGGGTCGCGTTCGCCGCGCTCGTAACGCTGGATGCTGCGGCGTTCCATGCCGATACGGTCGGCGAGGTCGTCTTGCGATAAGCCGGCTCTGCGACGTAGGTCGGCGATGCGTTGGCCTAGGTCCCGTCTTCGGGTGATGACCCAGTCGGGGTGGGGGGATCTTCGTGTCGGCACGACCCCACGGTTGACTTAGTGATCTTCGGCGTCAGTACCCAAACGGTCGCTTCTGATGCGTGTACGACGCAGCGGCCCGGCCTCGCAAGAGGGGTCGGGCCGCTGTCGTATGTCTGGGAGGTCGTGGGCGGATGTTCCAGCAGG
>NZ_JBEYEI010000052.1:0-4725 GCF_040633895.1 Streptomyces sp. NPDC007863 | reverse complement strand
CCACGGCCGGGTAGTCACACCATCCCGAACGGCCGAATCGTCACACCGGTCACGGCCGATCAGGACTCTTCAGCAAGATCGTGTTACGAGCTCTTGGTGAGAGAATCGTGAAGGATCGGCAGACCTCTGTGGGGAAATCGGATCGCGTCTCCCCACTTTTCGTCGATGAATTCCTCACAATCGCCTGGCGAATGTTTCGTCGTATCGCTCGAACTCGCCGGTAACTCGTGACGGAGGTCGAGGTTCTGAGTCCACGCACCGCGTTGACCAGCTGGAACTCCGTGCCGGCGCTTTGGTCGAAGGTCCTGCTCATGGATGTATGGAGGCGGGGTATGGTCGACGTCGTTCGAACACCCGGACACCCGCCACGTATCAAGTGCGGTGTATTCCAATGGATTTGAAGAGATGGGGCAAAACGCCGGGAATTCCGATGGGAAGGCGCATGGGGCACACGCGGGCCCGATACGAAGACCAACTGAAAGATTTTCGAGGCGAGGCGAACCGATGGATGCTCCGACCACCACGTCAGCCGACGAAGTCAGGTCCGGCGACAGCACGGGCCGCGGCAGTCGGGGCGGAGGCTGGTTCGGCCGAAGCCCCCGGCAGCACCAGGGGGAGGTACCTCGGGACGCGGAGGGCCTCGTACCCAGCCGCCCCGTCACACCGATACGCCCGGTGGGCAGCGGTCCCGACCGGAGCCGTACGGCACACGAGTCACCGGCCCAGGCCGCCGCGCACGGCCGGGCACAGGCACAGGCACAGGCCCAGACCCTGACACCGGAACGGGTCCCACCCCAGGCTCAGGCATCCGCGCCGAACCGGACCCAGGCCCTGGCTTTCGAGCCGGCACCCGCACTCGCACCCGCCCCAGCCCCGGCGCCCGCTTCCGAGGACATGTCCGCCACCGCTCTCCTGCGCCGCACGATGGCCGAGATCGAGCCGATCGCCGACAAGGTCACCTCGCACTTCTACGCCCTGCTCTTTCTCCGCCACCCCGACCTACGCGCCCTCTTCCCCGCGGCGATGGACGCCCAGCGCGACCGCCTCTTCAGAGCGCTGCTCACCGCCGCGACCCATGCGGAGGACACCGAGACCCTGGCGACGTACCTGTCCCACCTCGGCCGCGGGCACCGGAAGTACGGCACCCTTCCCGAGCACTACCCTGCCGTCGGCGAGTGCCTCATCGGTGCCCTCTCCATCTATGCCCCCCAGAGCTGGGGGCCGCGAACCGAGGCCGCCTGGGTCGGCGCCTACACCACGATCTCCCAGATCATGATCGACGCGGCGGCGAAGGACGGGCTGCGCGCCCCCGCCTGGTGGCAGGCGGAGGTCGTCGCGCACGAGATCCGTACGCCGGACATCGCGGTCGTGACCGTCCGTCCCGACCAGCCCCATCCCTTCCTCGCCGGCCAGTACACCGCCCTCGAGACGCCCTGGTGGCCGCGGATCTGGCGGCACTACTCCTTCGCCTCCGCGCCCCGCGCTGACGGGCTGCTCTCGTTCCACGTCAAGGCCGTGCCGGCGGGCTGGGTCTCCAACGCCCTCGTGCACCGCGCCCGTCCGGGAGACGTGATCCGTCTCGGCGCCCCGGCCGGATCCATGACCGTGGACCACAGCACCGACAACGGGCTGCTCTGCCTCGGTGGCGGCACCGGCATCGCGCCCATCAAGGCCCTCGTCGAGGACGTGGCCCAGCACGGCCACCGCCGTTCCGTCCAGGTGTTCTACGGAGCGCGCCGCGACCACGACCTGTACGACATCGAGGCCATGCTCCGCATGCAGCAGTCGCACCCGTGGCTCTCGGTCCGGCCGGTCGTCGACGACAGCCGCGTCGGCGCCCTCGGCGACCGGCTCCCGCAAGCCGTCCGCGAGTACGGCCCCTGGCACACCTACGACGCGTACCTGTCCGGCCCACCGGGCATGATCCGCCGCGGCGTCGACACCCTGGTGGGCATCGGCATCCCCACCCACCGCATACGGCACGACTCCATCGAGGAACTGGTCGGGGCAAGGAATTGAGCACATTCGAACAGACCGGGCACCGGCAGGCGACGCCACTGCGCACCACCCGTCCGGGGAGCGACGGCGAGCATCTGGTCCAGCAGCGCACGGGCACCACCGGTCGCGCCGACAAGTTCTACGCCGAGCAGGTTCTCGACCGGCTCAACACCCGGATGCGGGAGTTCGTGGCGCGCCAGGAGATGTTCTTCCTGGCGACCGCCGACCGGCACGGCGAGTGCGACAACACCTTCCGCGCCGGCCCACCCGGCTTCCTCCACGTCCTCGACGACCGGACCTTGACCTACCCCGAGTATCGCGGCAACGGAGTCCAGGCCAGCCTTGGCAACATCGAGGAGAACCCTCATGTCGGACTCCTGATGATGGACTTCCTCCGCGACCGCATCGGGCTCCACGTCAACGGCACGGCCCGGGTCGTGGGCGACGAAGAGATGCGTGGCACGTACGCCGGACTCGCGTCCGACCCCGTGCCCGGCCGCCGAGCCCAGGCATGGGTGGTCGTGGCGGTGGAGGAGGCGTACATCCACTGCGCCAAGCACATTCCGCACCTGCAGAAGGTGCCTCGCCACGGCTCCGGCCGCGCGTGGGGAACGGACGACTTCAAGCGCAAGGGCGGCGACTTTTTCGGAGCCGCCGCGCAAGCGCCGGAACGAGGCCCGTTCCTGCCGCCGCCCCGCGCGGACGCGTCAACGTGGCGAGCGCAGGCCGAGAAGGTCCTGGAGCGGGCCGAGCAGCGCTCAGCCGAGGCGGAAGAGCAGGCGTTCAGCGGCTGGTTCCGCCGACGTGTGACCGCGTGACCGCCAGGCCGCGCGACCACGTGACCGGTGGCGTCACGCTCCGTGGCGAACCTGGTGGCGAGGACGGTTCGGACCATGTGGCCGAAGTCGGCGGCGGTGGCCAGAGCGTAGACGGCGTCGATGCGGTCGGTGCGGTCGGAGCCGTTGAGAAGGGGCAGGACTACGGGTGTCGCGGCGGTGATCGCGGCTCGGGCGGCGGCCACCGACCAGCCTGCCGGGTAGCCGGTCACCCCGACGCCGTAGCCGCCGAGGATCGGTGCGGCGGAGGAGGAATTCCTCGCGGGAGGCGACGCCGAAGTGCCGGGCGCGGACCGGGCCGCGAGCACAGCGAGGGTGGCCGCACGGGGGAGCGGCGGGCATCGTTGGCGACGGGGATCAGGAACGGTACGCCGATGTCCCTGTACCGGAGGCGGTCGATCTGCTCCCCGCACCTGAGGGGATGATCCCGACGCCGACACCTGGTTGTCGCCGTACAGGCACTGCTCCCCGCGTAAGCGGGGATGGGTCCGAGGGTGAGTGGACCCGCGTCCACCGGGCGAGCTGCTCCGCGTGTGTGCGGGGGCAGTCATGTGTTGCTCAAGGTCACGCACGACCTGGTCCGACGGTTCGCCGTCCTTGCTTCCCGCGTACGTGGGGATGGCCCTCAGTGACAGCTTGGCAGTATGGCGAGTTTCGCTTCGATGAGCTTACGGCTCAGGGCCTCGATGCCGGCGCCGTCCGCATGACGGTCGCCGACCTCTTGCCCGACCGGGCGGTCGTGGAGGAGAACTCCCGGTGCCGGGACTGCCGGTCACCTTCGGTAGACCAGGCAAGGTCGCGGGCTTCCTTCGCGCTGCCGAGCCGGGTCGGTTCGTTCCGCAGCCTCTGATGGTACCTAATAGGTACCATCAGGGGCTATGCCGTCCTTGAACATCACTTTCACCGACGAGGAACTCGAAGCCGTACGAGCCGCGGCGGCAGCCGCGGGGAAGTCGCTGAAGCAGTTCGTCCATGACCTCCCGCTGCGTGAACAGCAGCGTCGGCAGTTCGTCCGCTACGCCGTCTCCTGGGGCGAGGCCCACCAGGACGACTTCGACGACGCCTTCCCCGACGAGGCCCCACCCGCCGCCAGGGGGCGCGGGGCGGACGCCGCCTGATGATCCTCCACATTGACGTCCCCTGGCTCCTGGACGTCCAGGAACAGGCCGTCCCCCAGGACGTCAGCGTCGCCGACTACTCCGCCCTCGTCGCCGCCGTCGCCCGCCACAGGACCCGCATCCCGCGTCCCACCACCGCCGACCCCGATGCGGCCTGGCGCGCCGCCGCGCTGCTCCATACCTTGATCCGGCTGCAGCCTCTGCCCCATCGCAACAGTCTGTTCGCCTGCCAGGTCACCGCCGCCTACATGCACGCCTCCGGAGAGGGCATCGACCCTCCGTACAGGGCCATGGTCGACCTCGTCCGCGACATCAAGGAAGAAAAGGCCACCGTCTACCAGGCCGCCGATCGCATCCGCGCCTGGCGTCTGTGACCACCTGGCTCTGGTCACGTTCGCAGAGCAGCGTTTCGCCAGCCGTTCAGGGGGCAGGGGCGGCGCCGGTCGTTCATGAGAGTGAGCTCTGGCTCAACTCTCGTGAATCCATACCGACCGGGGATCCGGATCACGGGCTCGCCGGCGGGGATGGCCTTGCCGCGACCTGGTGCGTTGAGGCTGCGCCATCTTGAAGTGGCTGGCCGGCTGGGGTGGTGTGACCCAGTTTCGGGCTGGTCGTACTGATCGCGGGCGGCGGTCTGGGGTGTAGATCATCCGGCAGGGCGGTTGTGGCGATGAGTTCACGGGCCTTGACCCCGGATTTTGGACACTCGAGACACTTGGATCTTGAGTCCAGGAGAACGGATGTCCCGTGGTCATGAAGCACTATCCGCCGGA
>NZ_JBEYEI010000051.1:0-7986 GCF_040633895.1 Streptomyces sp. NPDC007863 | reverse complement strand
GGCGGCACCCCGGAGGAATCCGGGGTGCCGCCGCGCGGACGTACGCGGGAGGGTCAGGACGCCGGCGTCGCGCTCTCCGGCTTCCGGAACAGGAGCAGCGTCGAGGCGCCGAACGCCTCGGTGTCGGTGTGGGTGCTGCTCACCAGGGTGAAGCCGTGCTGCCTGATCTCCTCGACCAGGGCGTCGCCCTGCCGCTCCGCGTAGGGCAGGACCTCCAGGCCGATGTTCTTCTCGCCGTCCCCGACCCGGATCTTCCGGGGGATCACGCGGCCGGGCACGAGGTCGGCGGCGATGTCGTCGTAGTCCGGGATGGAGAAGAAGCCCTTGCCCCACTCGCTCGCGCAGTGGTCCACGACGAAGTGGCCGCCCGGGCGGAGGATCTCGAAGACGCGGGCGATGTGGCGGGCCCGCTGCGTGTCGTCGACGAGCATGTGGAGGCAGCCCATGTTCATGGCCAGCTCGAAGCTGCCCTCCTCGAAGCCGCGGAGGTAGATGATGTCGCGCTCCATGAACCCGGAGGGGTTCAGGTTCGCGGCCGTGGCCCGCTCGCGCGCGCGGGACAGGGCCGAGTGCGACACGTCGACCGAGACGACGTCGTGTCCCTGGGACAGGAGGTACAGGGAGTCGCGGCCCTCGCCGCAGCCGAGGTCGATGATCCGCTGGGAGAAGACCTCCGGGCGCTCCTTCATCAGCTGGAGGAGGGAGGCGTTCGGCTCCTCCGACTCCCACAGCTCGGCGCCGTTCTCGTACACGGTCCGGTAGCGGTCCTCGTAGCCGAAGTAGTAGTCGTCGATCGAGCCGACGATGTTCCGCACGTCGTCGCTCGTGGGCGAGAACTCCACGGGCGAGGCCGTGACGTCCGCCTCCCCGCCCAGGACCATCAGCGCCGTGTCGTCGACCAGCCCGATGGCCAGCAGGTACTGCGACTCGTCGCACTCGACCGGCTCGCCGACCCCGAAGGGCGCACAACAGTCCTTCAACGTCTCCAGGGTGATCGCGGCGGCCTTCTCGCATCGGAAGATCGCCGCGCGTCCCTGGGTCACCTTGACGACGAAGCCGGCCGCGCCGTCCAGCTGCCACACCGTCGTGCGGTCCTTGAGCCGGATCTCGGTCAGCTGCATGCCCTCGGGCGCGATCTCGTCGGATATCGCCTGGTAAAGGCTCACGTCAGTACCCCCTGTGAATGGTTCTCGGATGTGCGCAGTTCCGCCAGGCGCTCTTCGTAGCGCCGGATGACGGGGCCTTGGTGCCGGAAGAACCGGCCGGAGTCGCGCAGCTGCCGCGCGAGCTCGTAGTCGCGGGAGCGCAGCGCGGCCTCGATGCCGGTCATCTCGATGACGTCGCGCTGGGCGTTGCTGCCGCCCATCGCCGCCGAGTGACGGAAGGACCTGGCCAGCCGGGCCGCCGCGTCGGCGTAGTCGCCGGTGGTGAAGGAGCGGAAGCCGAGGAAGATGTCGACCATCTCGTCGGAGACCTTCTCGCGCCGCGCCAGGACGGCTTCCAGGAGGGCGTCCGCGCGCTCGTGGTCGCCGACCTGGCAGTAGGTGAGGTAGGCGTGGAAGTCGTTGAAGAGGTACCAGTTCTCCTCCGTGTACGGCTTCCAGTCCTCGTAGAGGGACTGCCAGTACGCGGAGAGGTCGAGCGAGGGCCTGACGAGGGCGAGGCGCCAGAGCAGCGTCACGGCGTCGAGGTCCTCGGCCGAGCGCGCCGAGGTCTTCCGGCGGATGCCGATGCGGTAGCACGCCAGGACGTCCTGGACCCGGTCCGCGTACAGCTCGAAGAGGGCGTAGTGCCACCAGACGTGGATGCGCATGGGAGTCGAGGCGTCCCGGCCGCGCATGTAGTCCTGGATGTAGCGGGCGCCCTCTTCGTGACGGCCCGTCTCGTAGAGGCAGTGCACGAGGGCGTGCATGGCGTAGATGTCGTCGGAGTTCGCCTCCAGGGCGACCCCGCAGCGCTCGATGGCCGCCGTGACGAGGCCGTTCTCCTCCAGGGCGAAGCCGTGGAGGCCGTGCAGATAGCCGATGACGGGGTCGTCGTCCGCGAACCGGCCGACGGCGGCCTCGATCGAGGCCAGCATGTGCGGTGCGTCGCCGAGGTAGAAGTCGAGCATGTGCGCCGCGTAGAGCGAGACGGCGTCCCCGGGATACGTGTCGACGAGGGCCTGGAAGCCGTTCCGGGCCGTCACCAGGTCGCCGTCCGCCCAGGAGCCGACGGCGGAGAGCATGGCCCTGGTCCGCGGCTCGGCCGGTTCGGTCCGCCCGAGGGCCTCGCAGATCTCCGCGGCCTGCACGGCCGAGGGGCGCTCCATGGAGCAGAGCAGGTCGATGGCGAGCATGAGCGCCAGGGGCGGGGTGGACCGCGCGTGACGGCGACATCGTTCGTGGTCCAGTTTCATGGAGACCAATTGGACGATCGCCTTCTCGACGGCCTCCATGTCCGCCGGTTGCTCGACGAGCTGCGGAACGCCTCGGGAATCGTCAATCACTGTCATTCGGACACCTCACTCGGAATGAGTCGACGGCCTTGGACCGCGTGGATTCGGTGAAATGAGAGAACAAGCAACAGCGTCAGGGCGAACGGAGCCAGCCAGACGTGGGAGGAGAAGTACCTTCCGCCGGCCAGGACCGCGGACAGCAGGAGGAGCGAGTAGGCGTTCGCATGGGCCACGATCGCCCCGACCTGCTGCGGGGAGAAATGCGACGCCGCTTCCGAGCGCAGGATCACCCGCAGCGAGCCGAAGGCGCATCCGAGGATGAAGATGGCGATGGACTGCGGCACCCCGAATGCCGGGAAGAAGAGCCAGACCGCCATGGCGACGACGACCGCTCCGGCGGCGCCCATCAGGATCCAGCGCAGTCCCGGGTTGTTCGTCAGGCGATGCAGAATCGTTCCCGCAACGGCCATTCCGATACCGAGGAGCATGTCCAGGATGCCGACGGTGAGCATGCTCCCGCCGTTGGCCAGGACCTCCAGGGGCAGCATGAAGTTGAACGTGCCCAGGATGGGCCAGACGAACATGAAGGCGAGGAGGTAGAGGACCCCGAGACCGCCCGTGATCTTCGGCCTGGCCTCCTGCGGCGTCTGCTCCGCGGCGGACGCGGTCCGCTGCGCGCCCAGGCTGAGGACCGCCACGACGGCGAACAGGGCGGCGCAGACGACCAGCACCCACTCGGCCCTGACCACCCGCGTGAACAGCGGCGCGAACAGCGGGCCCACCATGAGCGCAACCTGGTTGACGGTCATCGTCAGCGAGCTGGACCGGCGCAGGGCGTCGCCGTCGAGCCCGGACGCCTCGTCGTTGAACCAGACCTCCCAGGCCGACTCCAGGTAGAAGAAGAAGATCCACAGGACGAAGTTCAGGGCGACGACGGCCTGGACCTGGCTGTAGACCGTCGCGATGACCAGGAGGGTCAGCGCGACGCCGGCGAGTCCCGCGGCGGTCATCCTGGCCCCGCCGGCGATCGGCACGAAGCGGATCAGCGACGGGACGAAGACGGCGGGCACGAAGGAGAGGGCGGTGGAGACGGCGAGGACGTCGTAACCACCGTCCTGCGCCGACGCGATGTGCCAGTTCAGCAGGAGCAGCACCACTCCGCTGAAGAACCGGTAGAGACCGGAGTAGAGCGTGTACCGCCTCACTCCCCCGCCGCCTCGTCGACGACGAAGATCTGGTCGGCCAGCTCCTTCGCCACGTCGACCGGGAGCGAGGTCTTCTCCTCGAAGAGCCGGTCCCAGTCCAGCTCGACCAGGCCCTCCCTGTTGCTCCAGTTCTTGGCGCTCGTGGAGAGGTCACCGCTCTTGGCGCTGATGTTGAGGCTCCGCACCTCGGGCGGCAGCGGCTTCCCGTCGAGCACGTCCCGGATCCGGCCCTCCCGGGCCTTCAGGAACGCGATGGCCGAGGTCCGGGTGGGCTCCGCGGCGGCCACGACGTCGAACAGGTCGACACCGAGGTACGAACCGACGTGCACCCGGTAGGGGTTGAGCGCGTAGGCGCGCTCGACCTGGTCCATGATGCCGTCGCCGCCCGGCCGCGCGGCCACCTCGATGACCCACGGCGTCCCGTCCGCCGCGAACTTGACCTCCACGTGGGCCAGGCCGCGGTCGATGCCTAGGGCGACGCAGGCCCGGACGGCCAGGTCGTTCAGCTCCGGGTCCTTGGTGCGGTGGCTCGGCACGAGGTGCGCGGTCTCGGCGAACCAGGGGCGCGGGGACAGGTACTTCTCGGTCACGGCGAGGACCTGGGCGCGGCCCTCGCCGCAGAGGACCTCGATGGACACCTCGTCGTCGGAGTCGACGAACTGCTCGACGAGGTACTTGTCGCCGAGGATGTTGAACGCCGATCCGTACTGGGCGATGACGGCCTTGGACTCCGCGAGACCGGCGAGGGCCCCCTCGCGGGTGGTGGCCAGGACGACCCCGCCGCTGCCGCCGAAGTCGTACGGCTTGATGACCACGGGCAGCCCGATGGAGTCGAGGGCTTCGAGCAGCTCCTCCTCCGACTGGACGAGCAGGGAGCGGGGCGTCCGCACGTCCGCGTCCAGGAGGGCCCGCTTCATGGCGTGCTTGTTCCGGGCGTTGTTGACCGCGTCGACGTCCAGCGCGCCCAGCCCCAGGGCGCGGTTGACGGCGTTCGCCGAATCCACGGTCCAGTCGTTCAGCGGAACGACGACCTTCGGGGTCCATCCCTGGGCGGCCTGCGCGCGGATGGCGCTCAGGAGGGATTCCGGGTCCTTGGGATCGGCCGAAAGCACGTTGTCGAACGTGCGATTCCGCTTGCGCACGGCGTCTTCCGAGGCCGCCCACACAGGAAGATCGGTAATCTGCTTCGCTCCCGAAAAGGCCCGTTCCCGCAGATACTGGTCGGCCCCGAGCAGGAGTACGTATTCCTTAGACTGCACAGATTTTCCCCATCTTCCATGGGTTCAGAAATGCTTGGGATACACTCGGCGTCTTCGCACGTCATCGGGTCAGTGACGCGTGCGGAATTCAATGCCGAGGGGGCGCCGGGACGCGGCAGCAGCGATTCTCGATTTTCTCTAGCTGCGCCTCATTTTATTTCCCCCATGCCCATTCTCCCCTTCCGCCGCCAGAGCGTAGCTTCGACATACGGGGCGTGCAAGCGATCGTTTTGAGACTTGGCCAGAAAAGAACGGCGCGCCATGGAGACGCCACGGAATCGAAAATACGTGCAGAGTGCATCGGATTTTCCGGTGCCGTTCGTCCCGAGGACGGCACCGGCGTTGACCTGGGAAAACACCGCCGACTCGGTCAGCCGGAGCGGTACCCCCAGCGGGCGGAGCCGTCCTTGCCCATGAAGCACTTCGCCGGACGTCCGTCGGCAGTCGTGGCGGTGGCGCCCACGGGAGAGCAGAACTGGCCGAAACCGATCCCGGAGGCGGTGCCGGAGTCGGAGCCGGAGCCTCCGCTCGTGCCGCCGCTCGTGCCGTCCTCCGGGGCGGTGTCACGGGTCGGCTGCGGGCGTGGCGGCTCGGGGTCCGAGGTGGCCCGGGACCCGGAGTCTGACCTCGGCTGCGGCTGGGGCTTGGGCGCCGGCTTCGGCTTCGGCTTCGGCTTCGGCTTGGGTTTCGGGGTGGGCTTCGGCGTCGGGCTGGGCTCCGCGCAGGAGGCGCCCTCGGCGACGAGCCACAGGTCGACCCGCGTGGTGACGGGCACCTCGATGCCCGCCTCCGGCTGCTGCCGGCAGACCCGCCACTCCGCCAGGCTCGCGCGCCGGTCGTCCAGACGCTGCCCGGTGTGCGCGTGGAAGCGCGTGACGCGGTCGAGGCCGAGGGGGGCGAGCTCCCGCCACGCGGCGTCGAACCGCTCGCCGACGAGGTCCGGCATGACCACGCGCCGGGTCCCGTCCAGTCGCGAGGGGCACGGTTCCGACTCGGGAACCGCGTAGAGCGTCAGCGTCCTGCCGTACGGGCGGACGCGCTCGCCGGGAGAGGGGTTCTGGAAGCAGACGCGCCAGCCGGCCTGATACTCCGTCACCGTACGCAGCGCGGACGACGCGTCGGCGGCGGCCACCCGCCACGACGCACGGCGCGCCTCCCCGGCGGCCATGACCAGGGCGGCACCCCGGAGGTCGGGCACGGCCGGCGCGTCGTCCGCCCCGCCGCGCGCCGCGGCGTCGGGCTGCCCGGGACCGCTCACCCCGGCGACCAGCATCGTGGCGGCCACCACGGCGACCGTCACCGGATGCCGCCGCATCCACGTGGCGGTCCGTCTCCCGCGGCCGGGCCGCAGCGGCGAGTCCGGGGGCAGGAGCTCTCCCGCCGCTTCCAGGAGCTCGCCCTTCGGGTCGAGCTTCGAGCCGTGCAGCTTGTGCGGCTTCCCGTCCACCAGGATCTCGACGGAGTCGAGCAGGCCGGAGGAGCGCCGCAGGACCCGCAACGGCCCGTCCACGCGCGTCGCCTTGGGCGCCGCGAGGTTCCGGAGGAGGACCAGTCCCTTGCCGGTGAGCACGGCGTAGCCCCAGCCGTCGTGATAGACGGCCAGGACGGCCTCCCCCACCCCGAGCTCCCGCAGCAGCACCTTCTTGTGGCCGTCGGAGAGGGAACGGGCGTCGCCCGACGCGACCTTGGCGGTACGCGGGTCGGCGGCCAGCGGATCGGACACAAGCTTCCCCGTGTTCGGAGGTACGACGGACGGCCCGGGACGGGCCCGCACGGCGCCCCCCGGACGTACGGGATGCTAACCCCCGCCCACGGAAGCCCCTGGTCCGGGCCCCTCGGCGGGAGCCACGGGGCCCGGGCTCCGCGCCAGAGCGGCCGCGATCGCGGCGAAGGCGACCGCGTGGCCCCGGGCGTTGGCGTGGACGCGGTCGGCGGCGTAGAGCGAGGGGTCGGCGGCGAGCGGATGGTGGTGGGTGTCGACGTGGACACCGCCCAGTTCGCGCGTCAGGCCGGCGGTGAGGGCGTCGAGTTCGTCGAAACGGGCGGCCATGCCGGGCGCGTGCTCCGGTGGGACGAGGCCCGAGCGGGCGAGGTCGAACAGGCCGATCGTGACGACCAGGGCTCCGGTCTCGGCGAGGGGTGCCAGAAGGGCGGCGAGCCGGCCCCGGAGCGCGGCGGGGTCGAAGCGGCGGAAGGCGTCGTTGCCTCCCGCGCTGACCATCACCACGTCGGGCCCGAACTCCAGGGCCGGCCCGAGCTGACGCTCCCTGATCTCGTCGAGGAGCAGGTGGGGCGCGGCCAGGCCGACGGCGGCGAAGCCGGGGCGGGTGGCCGCGAGGGCGTCGGTGAAGCGGTCGGCGAAGGAGCGGTGGCGGTAGCGCTGGAGGGGGTGGTGAGCTGCTGCCGGGTGGGCGTGTATGCGTGTTCTGGTGTGCATGAGCGAGCATTCCGGCCCGTGGTGGTAGCCCGCATGCGTCGGGAACGGCAGTTCCGAGGTCGAATGGGTGACCTTGTCGGTGGGCGGTCGTTGGATGTGGTGACGGGCACGTGGTGTGTGCGGGTCTGGGAGGGGGGTGTCTGGGTGGGTGTGTTGCGGGAGGTGGCGGCGTCGTTCGTCGTGCCGGGGCCCTCGGGGGTCGCGGTCCGTGACCGGCTCAAGCACCTGACGGCCGAGGACGAGAGGGTGCTGCGGCTGGTGGGAGCGCACCTCGGCTCCCTCGCCTCCCGCGACCTCAGGGCCCGCTGCGCCGACGGCCTGGACCACTCCACCGAGACGTGGGCGGCGCGGAAGCGGGAGCTGACGGCCGTGTCGTCGTCGCGTTGGGCCGGGTCGCTCACGAAGGCCACGCACGACCAGTGGGCGCTGGCCCGCCGCGGGCAGGCCGCCCACCTTCAGGGCCTGCAAGCCGGTATCCGCACGATCGCGCACCGCCTGGCACTGCCGGTCGGAGCTAAGGGCACCGCGCGGGCTCCCGGCGGCTACCGCTCGAAGCGCGAGTGGTTCCACAAGACCCGCCGCCTGCGTGTCCTCGAAGACCGGCTGGCCGCCGTGCGCGCCGATCGCGAGGCCGGCGTCGTGCACGTG
>NZ_JBEYEI010000050.1:0-8840 GCF_040633895.1 Streptomyces sp. NPDC007863 | reverse complement strand
CCGGGGCATCGATGTCGTAGGCGCGGCCGGCCACAGCCCCGACCGCCTGACCTCGATCGCGGAAAGCGCGTTCGCCCTGCTGCCTCGCCCCCGCCGCCGCCGAGAAGGCGACGTGCCTTCCGGCGACTTGACCCAGCAGGAGGCGCTCGCATGAAAGGACGTACATTCCTCGGCGCGACCACCGCGTCGCTGGCCGCCACCCAACTTGCCGGGCCCGCCTACGCCGCCGCCGGTTCAACCGCCGGTCAGTGCACGGTCGTCGCCCGCCTTTGAGGCTCGATGCCGACGGGTGTCACCGTCTCACGCCACGGTCGTATCTTCGTCAACTTCCCCCGCTGGGGCGACGACGTCCCGTTCACCGTCGCCGAACTGCGGCACGGGAAGCCGGTGGCGTACCCAACGCCGAGGTGAACCGCGAGGACGCCTCCGACCTGGCCGGGCACTTCCAGTCGGTGCAGAGCGTCGTCGTCGACCCGGCCGACCGGCTATGGATCCTCGACACCGGAAACCCGCTGTTCGCCGGGTCCTCCTACGGCGACCCGAAGCTCGTGGCGGGCGACCTGCGCACCAACCGGATCGTACGGAAGCTCCTCTCCCCGCCCGAGGTGGTGCCGTCGAACAGCTACCCCAACGACCTGTGCTTCGACCTGCGGCGCGGCGCCGAGGGCATGGCGTTCATCACCGACTCGGGCGGCTCGAACGGCGTGATCGTGGTCGACCTCGCCACAGGCCGCTCCTGGCGGCGGCTGGCCGGGCATCCCTCAGTGCTCCCCGACGAGCAGTTCCTTCCCCTCTTCGAGGGCGAACCCCTCATGATCCGCCCCGCGGACGGCGAACCCACCTGCTACGAGACCGGCTCCGACGGCATCGCTCTCAGCGCCGACGGCCAGCGCCTCTCCTACTCCCCCTGTCCAGCCGCCGGCTGCACAACATGTCCACCGACGCCCTCGCCGACCCGGACGCCAGGGACGCCGAGGCGGCGGCGACGGTCGAGTACCTCGGATTCAAGCCGATGGCCGACGGTCTGGAGAGCGACGACAAGGGACGGCTCTACGGCGGCGACCTGGAACACAACTCCATCTGGCGCAGGAATCCGGACGGCACCTACCGCACCCTCGCCCAGGGGCACCGACCTCATCTGGGTCGACACCCTGTCCGTCGCCTCGGACCGGCACCTGTACGCCACGGCCAACCAACTCAACCGGATGTCGCTCTTCCACGAGGGCGAGGATCTGCGCCGCAAGCCCTATCTCCTGGTCCGCCTGCCGATCGACGCCGGACCGGTCAGGCTCGTGTGACCTCTCCGGCCCGCGTCACGTGACTGCCTGGTCGCTGTCCCGGTGCGCACCCGGCCGGGCAGCGGTCGACCTCGTCCCGGGCCAGGACCCGCTCAGGGTAGGGCCTGATGTTGCAGTGCGGGGCGATGGGGAGTGAACCTTTCCCTCCGCAGCCTGAGCTGGCCGGCCTCGGGCGTCAGGTGACGCTGGTAGGGAGGCTCCGGACGGGGCTGCGCTGGGTGCTGTTGTCGATGCGCCGGTCCGGCTCGGTGTGCGCCGCCAGCCCCTGCCGGTGTAGCCGAGCTCGGCCTCCGACAGTACCCACGTCTTGCACACCCCGGCGTCCCCGGCGATGAGCACGGCACAGGTCTCACGGACACGGGGCCAGTTCAGCACACCGGCGAGAGGGTCAGCGCCTCGTCCCGGCCCCGCAGGGCGGGACGCTGGGGTCGATGCCGGTGCCCTTGGTCATGAGGGCTCCTGGGCCGGGTCCGGGACGGTATCGGGCTCGGTGGCGGTGAGGGGGAGCAGCACCTGGAAGCGGGTGTCACCCGGTACGGACTCGACCTTCAGGTCACCGTGGTGCTTGTTGACGACGATCCGCCAGGAGATGTCGAGCCCCAGCCCGGTGCCCTCGCCCACCGGTTTGGTGGTGAAGAACGGGTCGAAGATCCGGCCGCGGATCTCGGCCGGCACTCCCGGGCCCGTGTCGCGGAACTCCACCAGCAGCCGGTCGTGCACCAGAGCGGTGCGTACGGTCAGCGTCCCTTCGCCGCCCGCGCCCTTGATGGCGGAGACGGCGTTGTCGATCAGGTTGGTCCACACCTGGTTCAGCTCGGCCGGGTAGGCCGGAATCCTCGGCACCGAACGGTCGTACTCCTTCACGACCTTGACCTGTGGACCGATCTTGCCCGACAGCATCAGCAGCGTGCTGTCCAGGAGTTCGTGCACATCGGCGACCTGGTAGGGGGCGCGGTCCAGCTGCGAGTACTGCTTGGCGGCGTCGACGAGGTGCGAGATACGGGTGGTGGAGTCCTCGATCTCGGACATCAACAGCTCGGTCTCGACCGTGTAGTTGAGCCACCCGATGGCACTCTGCAGGATCTCCTCCTCGTCGACGGCCGCCGCGATCTGCTCCAGCCAGTCGACGTCGAGGCCGCCCTGCACGAAGGTCGGCGCGATCTGCCAGCCGTTCTGGACACCGTGGTCGTCGAGCCAGTCGGCGAGTTCGTCCTCCCGGTCGGACGCTTCGAGCGGGCTCAGTGCTGGCGCCTTGGAGACCCGCTCAGCCGTACGCTCCTGGAGATCGACCAGGGCCTTCAGGGCGTCGCCGCGGTAGGGGCCCGAGGCGATGATGCCGAGTTTGTTGCGCATGTGCGCGACCCGGTCCCTGAGCGCCGAGGTGGCCCGTACGGCCGCCGCGGCCGGGTTGTTGAGCTCATGGGTGAGACCTGCGGACAACGAGCCCAGCGCCAGCAGCCGTTCGCGCTGCCCGACGGCCCGCTGAAAGGTCTGCGAACCGAGGACGAGCCCCTCCAGGAGATGGATCGCCATCGGAAACCACTCGTGCATGAAGTTCGCGAACGATTCGGCGGGCAGGACGAAGAACCGCGTCGGCTCCGACACCCGCAACGAGTTCATGTACCGCTGCGGTTTTCCGTCCCCGAGGTACGCCATCACGGCCCCCGCGTACACCCCGGTCTGGGACGTGCGGCTCACCTCGATGTCGTCGTTGCCCACCCGGCGCGACATGACGACCGTGCCCTCGATCATCACGTAGAAGCAGGTCGCCGGGTCACCTTCGGTGAACACCGGCCCGGGGTCGAACAGTTCGACCCGTCCCTCGCTGCACAGCCTGCCGAGCTGCTCGGAGTTCAGTTTCTCGAAGAGGAACAGCGAGCTGATCTCGGCCGCGCTGCACGGCATCAGCCGCCCGCTCACGACTGCTCCAGATACCGGTGTACGAGCATCACGGCCATGGCTCCCTCTCCGACGGCGGACGCGACCCGCTTGGCGGACTCCGCGCGCGCGTCCCCGGCGACGAACACGCCGGGGATGTTGGTCTCCAGGTGGTACGGCGGCCGGTCCAGCTCCCAGCCCACCGGTGGCCGCCCGTCGGCGGTCAGATCGGGCCCGGCGAGGATGAACCCGCGCTCGTCCCGCAGCACCGTACCCTCCAGCCAGTCGGTCAGCGGGGCCGCGCCGATGAACACGAACAGCCACTGCGCGTCGACCCGTTCGGTCTGACCGCTCGTCGTGTCACGCAACGTCAGCTGTTCCAGGTCGTTGTCGCCGTGCGCGGCCTCGACGACCGTGTGGGCCCGCACCGAGATGTTCGGCGACTCGGCGATCTGCTGGATCAGATAGTGCGACATCGACGCGGTGAGGTCCGCTCCGCGCACCAGCAGGGTGACCGACTTGGCGCCCCGGGACAGGTACATCGCCGCCTGCCCGGCCGAGTTGGCGCCGCCGACGATGTACACGTCGTGGCCCTGGCAGGCGGCGGCCTCGGTGAGCGCGGACCCGTAGAACACCCCGCGGCCCGACAGCTCGTCGGCACCCGGCGCCTCCAGCCGCCGGTACGACACACCGGTCGCCAGGATCACGCTGTGCGCCGCGATCGCCGACCCGTCCGCGAACCGTACGAGCCGCGCCGCCCCGCTGCTCTCCAGACCGGTCACCTCCCGTGCGGAGAGGATCTCGGCGCCGAACTTCGTGGCCTGGCGTTGCGCCCGGTCGGTGAGCTGGCCGCCGGACACCCCGTCCGGGAAGCCCAGATAGTTCTCGATCCGCGAACTCTGCCCGGCCTGCCCGCCGGTCGCCGACCGCTCCACGAGCACGGTCCTGAGGCCCTCCGAGGCCCCGTACACGGCCGCGCCCAGCCCGGCCGGCCCGCCGCCGATGACGACCAGGTCGTAGAAGTCCGCCGTGGGTGTCGTCGCCAGCCCCACGTGCGCGGCCAGTTCGGGCACCTCCGGCTCGACGAGCGCCGTACCGTCCGCCGTGATCACCACCGGCAGCCGCTGCCCGTCCTGTCCTGCGGCGGCCAGCAGTCGCTGGCCCTCGGGCTCGTCCGTGGAGTACCAGCGGTACGGAACCTGGTTGCGGGCCAGGAACTCCCGTACGTCCGACGAGCGGGCCGACCACCGGTGACTGACCACCTTCGTGGCGGGCACCGGCCGGAAGTCACTGCACCGCCACGCCTCCAGCAGGTCGTCGAGGACCGGGTAGAGCTTCTCTTCCGGCGGGTCCCACGGTTTGAGAAGGTAGTGGTCGAGGTCGACGACGTTGATCGCGTCGATCGCCGCGTTCGAGTCCGCGTACGCGGTCAGCAGCACGCGCCGGGCGCCCGGATAGATGTCAAGGGCCTGTTCGAGGAACTCGATGCCGTTCATCTGCGGCATCCGGTAGTCGGCCAGGATCACCGCGACCAGATCACCGCGCAGCTTCAGCTCCCGCAGCGCCTCCAGCGCGGACTCGCCGGACTCCGCGCGCACGATCCGGTACGACTTGCCGTAGCGCCGTCGCAGGTCACGGGCGACGGCCCGGGACACCCCGGGATCGTCGTCCACGGTCAGGATGACGGTCCGCGCAGCGTCCGGGGCCTGTGCCATACGTCCCCCACTCCGAGTGATGTGATCCGCTACTTGGCCCATGCCGCGATCCGTTCCGCGATCGCCTCGGGGGCCTCGATGTGCAGGAAGTGACCGACGTCGGGGACGACCTCCATCGCGTGCGGGGCGGCGAACCGATGTCGGTCGTCGACCTTCGGGGGGAGGAAGCAGCCGTCGTCGGCACCGTAAAGCTGCAGCAGGGGCACCGCGATCGGCTGAGACAGGCGGCGTGTCGCCCCAATCATGCTGGGTCGCAGCATCGCCCGGTAGTACTTCAGAGGCGCGGGCATGCTCGCCCGCAGGTGCTCGTGCAGCTCCGCCTGGAGAGCTGGATCGAGCGAGAGGCTGGGCGACCACTGACGCCAGAGGCGGTCGATGAAGGCGAGATCGCGGGCTGTGGCCACCCAGCCGCTTCCCGGCAGTTGAAAGAGCCCCATGTACCAGATCCGGCGTAGCTGAGCGAGGCGCGGCCGGCTCAGGAACGTGATGGGGTGGGGGACTGCGAGCGTGACCGCGCGTTCGATCCGCTCCGGCGCGGTAACGACGGCATCGTATGTGATCAGGGCGCCCCAGTCGTGGCCGACCAACTCCACGGCTCGCCCGGGAGACCAGCGGTCGATCAGCGCGAGCACGTCGCTGGTGAGGGAGGCGAAGTCGAACGGCCCGGCGGTCGGGGACGGCGCATAACCGCGAAGCCAGGGTGCGATGACGTGACGTCCGTGGCGGGCGAGCTCGGCGAGGAAGGGCTTCGCGGTCGGCGGGTGGTCCGGGAAGCCGTGCAGGACGACCGTCGGCTGCCCATCGGGGTCACCACCCTGCAGCGCGTGAAAGGTGCCGTGTGGCAGGTCGAAGGTGACGTGTTCGAATTCCATGGGTGTCAGCCATTTCCAGGAGCGGTCGGACGAGAGAGGCTGATGTCGGCTTCAGTGTCTCTGGTTTTGGACATGTGCGCCTTTTCGGGCGCCGGGTGTAGTGCGGGGTCAGCCGGCCAGTCGGTTGAGCTTGCGGATTTGTTGGTCGAAGGCGCGCGAGGGCACGATCCGGCGCAGGAGGCTGACGCGTGCGGCCATCGAGCCGGCGGTGTACCGGAGCTTGGGCTTGGAATCGGTGGCGGCCGCGACGATCACCTTCGCGACAACGGCCGGGGCGTCGGCGTTGCGCACGGCCGTGGCCAGCACGTCTCGGGAGACCTCCCGCTGTGCGGCGTAGACCGGCAGGGGCGAGTCGGGTGCCATGCTGCTCGCCTCGAAACTCGTGTTTGTGTAGGCCGGCTCGACCAGCAGCATCCGCACGCCGTGCTCACGAAGCTCGTGGTCGACGGACTCGGAGTAGCCCTCGACCGCATGCTTGGTGGCGGCGTAGACGGCCATGAAGGGGGCTGGGATCAGACCGAGTACCGAGGCGACGTTGACCACGCGGCCACTGCCCTGGGCGCGCATGTGGGGCAGCACTGCGTTGGTCATCCGCATCAGGCCGAAGACGTTGATGTCGAAGACCTCCTTGGCCTGGTTGATCGAGCTCTCCTCGCCGGCGCCGACCGCGCCCACGCCTGCGTTGTTGACCAGGACGTCGATCCGGCCGAACCGCTCGATCACCTCCCCGACCAGGGAGCGGACCGACTCGTCGCTGGCCACGTCGAGATCGAGGAACGTCACCCCGGCGATCGGCTTGGCGTTCGCCGCGTTGCGGCTCGTGCCGACCACCGCGAAGCCGGCGCCCACGAGGGCGAGCGCAGCCGCCCGCCCGATCCCGGAGGAGGCACCCGTCACGAGGGCCACTGGGGAAGCTGTCTGCATGGTGGTTCCTTCGGCTGTGGACATGACTTCGTCGTGCCCTGTGTGGGGTCGCCTGTCCTCAGGTCGACACTGTCGCACCGGTCCTGCAAGTCCGGACCAAACCTGTCCGGTGAGCTCAGGATGGTTGTGTACTGAACAGTCTGGAATCTAGGCTGTTCTGTACCGGGTTGTCAATAACGGCGAGTCGGCTTTACCTTCTATGTATGGCGAGACCACGAAGCTTCGACCGCGACCACGTCCTGCATGCCGCCGAGCGGCAGTTCCGCGCCTCGGGCTACAACGGCACGAGCGTCGACGACATCAGCGCCGCCACCGGCCTGGGCCGCGGCAGCCTCTACGCCGCGTTCGACGGCAAGCACGGCGTGCTGCTGGAGGCGATGACCGGCTACTTCGCCCGGCTGGGGCAGGGGCCGCGGAAGATGCTCGCCGGACCGGACGAGGGCGCCCTGGAACGACTGCACGCGTACTTGCTCCGCGCCGTCCACGGGGTGCCACTCGCCGCCGACGTACCCCCCGCCCCCGACCGGACGGCCGCAGCCTGCTTCGCCGCCAAGATGGCCCTGGAGATCGGCGCCTCCGACCCCGCAGTGCAACGCCTGGCCAACGACTGCTTCTCCGTAGTCCGGACGGCGGTGGCCGAGTGTGTGCGAGCGGCCCAGCGCAACGGCGACATCGACCCCGACGCGGACCCCGACGACCTCGCCTACCTCCTGCTGACCATCATCCGCGGGACCGATGTCGTAGGCGCATACGGCCACAGCCCCGACCGCCTGACCTCGATCGCGGAAAGCGCGTTCGCCCTGCTGCCTCGCCCCCGCCACCACTGACAAGGACACAGCCGACCTCGTCGCACAGGCACCTGATGCGGCCGGCCCACCTCGACACCGCCGAAGCACGGCCCGCAGGTTCACGCACCGCCGGGCGGTCATCTGGGCGGCCTGCGAGGAACGGCGCCCGCATCCAGCAGCGTCACCCGGCGCTCGCGGCACACGACAACTGCCACCACAACCGCCATGGTCCCCGCGATGCCAGTAGGCGGCGCGGGGACGCCCGGCTGCCGTACGCCTCCACCCACTCCCGGGCCGCCGAGGGCGATTGCGCCTTGCCCCCGTGGAGAGCACTGCCCCCACGTTCAGCGACCCGCCGGGCCACCTCGTCGCACCGCGCCCCCGGTCCCCGGGGGCCGGACATCCGCAGAAACGCCTCGAAGACGCAGCCCCGTCAGGTCCGCGACCTCCGTTTGAGGCATTCACTCTCATTTCCGCGTGCCACGTTCACGGGCGGCTGCCATCGCTGGGCGCTCTGTCCGCCCGCCCCGCCATCAAACCCGAGCAGGGGTAATACGGCGCGCCGGGTCACGTCCGCCGGCCTCATGTCACGGTATGCCTCTGCCTCCTTGCCGACTGCCCCTGTGCCTCTCGCGGCGCCCCAGACGGGCAGAACCCGCTCGCCACGAGGTACCGCGGAGGACTTGACGGCACCACAACCGACACCCATCCCTGTGCTGCCGAGCCCTGCTCTTTCCCCCGCCCTGCAGGCAAGGACGCCCCTCAGAATCGTCGCCATCCGCACCAGCCTTCCTTCCACAGCCCTGTCTCCGTCGCCCTCCACCTACTGCGCGCCAAGGGGCCCCTGGCCCCAGGCCATGACTTACAGCGACCCTCCGGCCCTCCCGGTTCCGTCACCGCCTCGGACGCCCTGCCCCCTCCAATCCTCCGCACCCCAGGACTCCTGATCAGCTACCCAATGCCAAGACAAGCGCAGAGGCCCCTATCCGACGCCCCTATCGCCCGACAGAGCAATTTCCCCCCTGGCCGTGGAGCTCAAGGCACAAGCCCCCACGACAGGGCTACCCCTCTTTCTTCCAGAAATTACCTACCCACCGCAGGGCGGGGAACACAAGCCCTATTGAACAGCCCTTCCTTTCAAGCGAGACAGTGAAACGTTCCTCCACCCCGGACAGGCCCTGAATAACAAAACGGGAATTTTCGATACCGTTCGGCCAGGTAACCCGACAGGTAATTGACCTTGTCGCTACTTCGAGTGAAGCACCCCTTAGAGCTCGTAACACGATCATGAGTTGTGCTTCTTGAGACGTCTCCAGCAGATGAGGCTGCAGGCCAGGGAGATGAAGGCGTCGTGTAGTTCGGTGC
>NZ_JBEYEI010000049.1:0-11192 GCF_040633895.1 Streptomyces sp. NPDC007863 | reverse complement strand
TCAGCCGCCTCGACGGACTCGCCCTCGGGCACGTTCTCACTGGTCATCGATGCATCCTCCATGATCGGGAGTTACACCGAACGATTTACAGTCCCTGGCGCGGCGAAGCGAATCACTGCGGCCAGGGAGGACAAGGCGGTGAACCATTCCCATCCGCCGACCGCCTCGCCGCCGATATGGGCGGCGCCTCCTTCCGCGACGTGAAGGATGCGGCTCTGCCAGGCGGCAAGCGCCGGCGCGACAGGTTCCACCGGAAGATCGCGGATGTCCTGCGGGCACCGCGTGCCCGCATGGGAATTGCCGCACAGAACGGGGTCGGTCCGGTAACGCGTGGACAGGCCGCATATCCGGCCCCGCTCTCTCTGTCGCAGCCGAATGCCGCACTGTGGACACACTTCCACCAGTCGCACCCGGTGCACCGGGCAAACAGCAACCGCGCCGAGTCGCCAGGCCAGTTGCCACACCCCGCCGCTCTCCGCCAGGCACGGTGGGCAAGCACGGGAGCCAGAGAGCACGACCCATCCGTGTCGCGCGATGACGTTCACCGTCCGCTCGTCTGCGGTGTCGATACCGCCCAGGTCCAGGGCCGTCCCTGAGTACCGGGACAAATGCATGGCCTTGATCCGGTCGGGATTGATGCCGGTCGCCTGCACGATGTGGGCCAGCGTCGTCGGTGTGGGAACGAGGCCGTAGAAAACCGGGTGGAACCCGACCTTCCTGGAGGTGCGGGCTTGCAGGCCCAGCAGCCGGCCGATCGCACCGGGCGGAACCATGTGGTCAGCGGCCAGCCGGTCCACCCAGGAGGCGAGCGCCTCGCCCGCCTCCGGCATGACCACCAGGGCCATCCTCCGCGGCCCCACGCCGGACAGAGCCCGCAGCCCACCACCTGCGATCTGCAAGCCCGGCTGGTCGGCCGGAGCAGGTGCCAGCAATGGCAGGGACTCATCCCCGAACAAACCCCACCCCCACGAAAGCGCAGCTCAACGACCTCCACAGGCCAGAATGTAGGATATACCCTACATGCGGATGCACTACCGTTTTCCTGTGCCGACTACCAGTGACCTTGCCGCCGAGCGCCGCATAGCCTTCGGTCGCCGCGTTCGTGAAGTGCGCGAGCGGGCAGGGCTGACACAGACGGCCGCCGCCAAGGCGGCCGGTCTGGACCGCTCCTTCTACGCGGAGGTGGAAAGCGCCCGGCACAGCGTCTCGGTGGACCGCCTGTACGCCATCGCCGACGGACTCGGCGTCTCCGTGCACGAGCTGCTGCCCGACAACTGCGGCCACTCCGTCAGCGCGTAGCCGGCCCATGCTCCATCAGAACCTGGGACTGCCCCGCCGTCTCGCGCTGGCTTCCCCACCACTGCCCGGGGAGGCCCTGCTGAGCTGGCTGAACGCCATGGCCTCCGAGTACGGCGGCCTCACCCGCGGCCGGACCGCCCAGATCACCGGTGTCCTCGCCGACGGCGAACCGGTCAACGCGCTACGGACCGGGCCAGCCCCGTACCACCCCCATCCGACGATGGTCCACAGGATGCGGGCCGCGGCTGCTCTCTCCGAGCGACAGGTGGCGGATATGACCTGGCACCGCTTCCGCGGCACGGCGCTCCACCCGATCGGCCCGGAATGGGCGGCGGAGACGACACGGGCCTCGGTGCTGGGCCGGTGGGCCGACCCGGACGTGCTGCGGTTGTGCCCGGCATGCGTGGATGAATCCGGCGGGCGATGGCTGCTGGAGTGGCAACTGCCCTGGGTCTTCGCCTGCCCCGCCCACCGCTGCTACCTGATTGACGCCTGTCCCGATTGCGGTCGACGATTCACCGTCCATGGCACCGACCCGGTCCGCGGACGCTGCCGCAACAGGCCGCCGGCGGACGGGACGCGTCGGCGCCGATGCGGTGCCCCGCTGCACGGGCTGCCCCGCGTCCCTGTGGTCGATGCCGAGCTCTTCAAACTACAGCAACGGCTCTGGGACGCTCTTCACAGCCCCGCCGCGCAGTGTGGCGATGCTTTCGGCGTCTTCCAGGACCTGTGGGCGATGGCGTGCCTGGCCCTCTACACCGCCATAACGGAGCATCTCGTCGGCGCCGACCTCGTCGTGCGCGAGGCGTTCGCCGCGTTCTGCCACACCCACGACCACCGGGCCGATCGCGATCTCACGGCGGCCAGCCGCCGGTCCGGCCGCAGGCTTAAGGCGGTGGACCGGCGCTCCCCGCCTGTTCTGGTCATGGCCGCAGTGATCCGCACCGCCGCCCGCATCGTCTTCGCCGTCAACCCCCTCACGGCGGCCGACGCCCTGGCAGACCTGTCCCGCAACCCACACTCGCCTGCGATCTACGTTCTGCGCCAAGCCTGGAACTCAGGTCCCCTTGCCCTGGCCACCCGCGACACCACCGAGAGGATCAAGTCCGTCATGGACATACTCGACTACTCCGGGCCCGGCTTCGTGCCGCCCCGCAGCCAGCGAGACCGCCACTACTCAGACCTCTCGACCGGCGGCTGGGCCCCGGGCGGGCGCTGATGGGCATCGGGCCGCCTCGGCGCATGGCCCTGGTCCCCCTGCCCGTCCCCGGAGAGTCGTTCGGCAGCTGGATGGACGCCGTTGCCCGTGACAACCTGTGCTGGCGCAGCACCCTTCTCGTGAAGTACTGGCGGCTACGGAAAGTGCCCTACGCCGCCGCCTGGAGGCCTACCTCCAGCGCCGACCTCGCCCAGATCAGCATCGCCACAGGCGTCGCCGAGCATGTCCTCGCCTCACTGCTGATCGAGCGCTATTTTGACAGCGGCTTTCCCGCACCCTCCCTTGAGGAGTGGTGGAGCGACGACCTCCGCGAGTTCATGCGCCGAGAGTTCGTCCTGCACAACCACTCACGCTGGTGCCCGCTCTGCATCGGGGACAACGGCGGTCGCTGGATGCTGCGATGGAAGATGGCCTGGTCGTACGCCTGCACCACCCACAAGGTCTTCCTCGCTTTCCGCTGCCCGCGCTGCAAAAGCCCCCAGGACTCCGGCATCGGCCTCCCCACCAGACGCCTGGTCTGCCCCACTCCGATCGACCCCAAGAACGTCGCGCGGCGCTGCGGAAACCCCCTCTCCGATTTCCCCGTCATCCCGGTCACTGACAGGCGGCTCCTCGAACTCCAGGCTTGGATCGACCACGGCCTGGGTGACGCTCCTCGACCGTCCAACGGGCCTTCGGCCCAGCCCCTGTTTGTGTTCCCCGTAACGGTCTACCTGGCCCTACGGCTCCGCACGCCGGAGATGTTCACCGACGCGGACCCAGCCATCGCCGCGTCGGCAGCCGATCCGTTCGGCACAGCCGACGAGCTCACCAAGTTCTACGGCCCCGGGTCCGGGGACGCTGCCCGCCCTCTGCTGATGGCCGGCGCGATCAGCCTGGCGGACCGATTCTGGAGAGGAAAGAACCGCTGCGAAGCCACGACGCTGTTCGCCGACCTCGCTTACACGGAACTCGTCACACGAACGCCGAAGTGGATGGCGTACGAGCCCCTGTCCATGCCGTGGCGCATGCGGCGCTACACCCTTCCCACTCTCCTCGAACGCCTGGTCGACCGCCGAGTCGTGCAAGACACGCCCGCGTACGGCTTCCACCACCGAGACCGGCTGACGCCCCACTCGAGAGCCGCTGAAGCAATAGGCGAGATGCTGAACAATCCGCTGAAGTTTTGACCGAGACACTGAAGCACTGAGCGAGGCCCGACAGTGACCAGGCGCAGCAGGCTGTCGGCGGCGAGCGCGTTGCCCTCCTCGGCGGCCCGGTGCACGCCGATCACGAGCTGGGCGGCGTAGGGGTCGTCGACGACGGGCCGGGTGAAGCCGACCGGGGCGCGGACGTCGAGGGCGTCGGCGGCGATGGAGCGGATGAGCTCCGCGTCCGGGTAGATCGTGCGGTAGGTCCAGCCCTCGGGAACGCCCGCGTACCCGGTGTGCGGGGTGTCCGGGTTCACCAGGGCGATCTGCCCGGGACCCGCGTGGACGAGCTCGTTCCCGGAGTGGAAGGACTCGACGCCCTCGGTGATCGCGGCGTAGACGAAGGTCTCGTGCGTGTGGCGGGAGAAGGTCTTCTGGATGTAGTGGGCGTGCAGCAGATCGACCCCCGGCAGCTCGGCGTACTGCCAGTACCGTGCCCGCTCGCCCCTCGCCATGCCTCCATTCTGCGCTCGCGCCGGCCGGGGCGACGACCGGGGCCGCGCCACCCGCCAGGGTGAGGGCGTGCGCGGGCCGGGCCGGGTTTTCCACAGGTCACGGCGGTTGTCGGTGGTCGGGTGCACGATGGGGGGCATGGTCACGTCCGCGCTCGAAGACTTCTCCCCGGCCACCCGCGGGTGGTTCACCGGGGCGTTCACCGCGCCCACGGCCGCCCAGGAGGGCGCCTGGCGGGCCATCGGCGCGGGCTCGGACGTGCTCGTCGTGGCCCCGACCGGCTCGGGCAAGACGCTCGCCGCCTTCCTCGCCTCCCTGGACCGGCTGGCGTCCGTGCCGGCCCCGGCCGAGCCGAAGAAACGCTGCCGGGTGCTGTACGTGTCCCCGCTGAAGGCGCTCGCCGTCGACGTGGAGCGCAATCTCCGCTCGCCCCTGACGGGCATCCGCCAGGAGGCCGTGCGCCTCGGGCTGCCCGAGCCGGACGTGCGGGTCGGCATCCGGTCCGGCGACACCCCGGCCGCCGAGCGCCGCGCGCTCGCCACCAGGCCGCCGGACATCCTGATCACCACCCCCGAGTCCCTCTTCCTCATGCTGACCTCGGCCACCCGGGAAGCGCTGTCCGGGGTGGAGACGGTCATCCTGGACGAGGTCCACGCGGTCGCCGGCACCAAGCGCGGCGCGCATCTGGCCCTCACCCTGGAGCGGCTCGACGAGCTGCTGCCCCGCCCCGCCCGCCGGATCGGCCTCTCGGCCACGGTCCGCCCGGTCGACGAGGTCGCCCGCTTCCTCTCCCCCGGCCGCCAGGTGGAGATCGTGCAGCCCCCGTCGGGCAAGGAGTTCGACCTCTCCGTCGTCGTGCCCGTGGAGGACATGGGCGAGCTGGGCGGCTCCCCCGCCTCCGAGGGCAAGGACGGCGGCGACAAGCCGTCGATCTGGCCGCACGTCGAGGAGCGGATCGCCGACCTCGTCCAGGCCCACCGCTCCACGATCGTCTTCGCCAACTCCCGGCGCCTCGCCGAGCGCCTCTGCAACCGCCTCAACGAGATCGCCTACGAGCGGGCGACCGGCCGGCCCGCCCCCGAGGGCGCCCCGCCCGCCGAGATCATGGCCCAGTCGGGCGCCGCGCAGGGCGCGCCGCCGCTGCTCGCCCGCGCCCACCACGGCTCGGTCTCCAAGGAACAGCGTGCCCAGGTCGAGGAGGACCTGAAGGCGGGCCGGCTGCCCGCCGTGGTCGCCACCTCCAGCCTGGAGCTCGGCATCGACATGGGCGCGGTCGACCTCGTCGTCCAGGTCGAGTCGCCGCCCTCGGTGGCCTCCGGCCTCCAGCGCGTGGGCCGCGCGGGCCACCAGGTCGGCGCGGTCTCCACGGGCGTGGTGTTCCCCAAGTACCGCGGCGACCTGGTGCAGGCGGCCGTGGTCACCGAGCGGATGCGCTCGGGCTCCATCGAGTCGCTGCGGATCCCGGCCAACCCTCTGGACGTGCTCGCCCAGCAGCTGGTCGCGATGGTCGCCCTCGACACCTGGCAGGTGGACGACCTGCTGACGGTGGTCCGCCGGGCCGCCCCCTTCGCCTCGCTCCCGGAATCGGCCTTCACCGGCGTCCTGGACATGCTCGCCGGCCGCTATCCCTCGGACGCCTTCGCCGAGCTCCGCCCGCGCGTGGTGTGGGACCGGGTGGCGGGGACGGTCACCGGCCGCCCGGGGGCCCAGCGGCTCGCGGTCACCTCCGGCGGCACCATCCCGGACCGGGGCCTGTTCGGGGTGTTCCTCGCCGGGTCGGACCCGAAGAAGGGCGGCGGCCGCGTCGGCGAGCTCGACGAGGAGATGGTGTACGAGTCGCGGGTCGGCGACGTCTTCACGCTGGGCACCACCTCCTGGCGGATCGAGGACATCACCCGCGACCGGGTCCTGGTCTCGCCCGCGCCGGGCGTGCCGGGCCGGCTGCCGTTCTGGAAGGGCGACCAGCTGGGCCGCCCGCTCGAACTGGGGCGCGCGGTCGGCGCGTTCCTGCGCGAGCTGGGCGCGCTCGGCGAGGAGGACGCCCGGCTGCGGCTGATCGCGGCGGGCCTGGACTCCTGGGCGGCGGAGAACGTCCTGGCGTATCTGAGGGAGCAGCGCGAGGCGTGCGGCCACGTCCCGGACGACCGCACGATCCTGGTGGAGCGCTTCCGCGACGAGCTGGGCGACTGGCGGGTCGTCGTCCACTCCCCCTTCGGGGCGCAGGTCCACGCGCCGTGGGCGCTGGCGCTCGGCGCCCGGCTCGCCGAGCGGTACGGCATGGACGCGCAGGTGATGCACGCGGACGACGGCATCGTGCTGCGCCTGCCCGACGCTGATCTGATGGGCCTCGACATGGGGCTCGACCTGCTGGACCACGAGCCGGTCGACCCCGGCCGCCACCTGGACACGGTGTACGACGCGGACCAGGCGCCGGTGGGCGCGGCGGACACCGTCTTCGACAAGGGCGAGGTGGCGCAGATCGTCACCGACCAGGTGGGCGGCTCCGCACTTTTCGCCTCCCGCTTCCGGGAGTGCGCCGCCCGCGCCCTGCTGCTGCCGAAGCGGAATCCGGGAAAGCGCACCCCGCTCTGGCAGCAGCGCCAGCGGGCCGCCCAACTGCTCCAGGTGGCGAGTGAGTTCGGCTCCTTCCCGATCGTCCTGGAGGCCGTCCGCGAATGCCTCCAGGACGTCTTCGACGTCCCCGGCCTCACCGAGCTGATGGGCGACATCGAGGCCCGCCGGGTCCGCCTCGTCGAGGTCACCACCCCCGAGCCGTCCCCCTTCGCCCGCTCACTGCTCTTCGGCTACGTGGCGCAGTTCCTGTACGAGGGCGACTCCCCGCTCGCCGAGCGCCGGGCGGCCGCGCTCTCCCTGGACTCCCGGCTCCTCGCAGAGCTCCTCGGCCAGGCCGAGCTGCGCGAGCTGCTCGACCCTGAGGTGCTCACCGAGCTGGAGCGGGAGCTCCAGTGGCTCACCGAGGACCGGCGGATCAAGGACGTCGAGGGCGTGGCGGACCTGCTGCGGGTCCTCGGCCCGCTGACCGACGCCGAGCTTGCCGCGCGCGGCGCCGAGGAGGGCTGGGCGCGGGAGCTGGCCCGCTCCCGGCGCGCGATCGCGGTGCGGATCGCGGGCACCGAGCACTGGGCGGCGATCGAGGACGCGGGCCGGCTGCGGGACGCCCTCGGCACCGCGCTGCCGGTCGGCGTCCCCGAGGCCTTCACCGAGCCGGTCAAGGACCCGCTCGGCGACCTCCTCGCCCGGTACGCGCGCACCCACGGCCCCTTCACCTCCTCCCAGGCCGCCGCCCGCTTCGGCCTCGGCACCGCCGTCACCGACGGCGCCCTCCAGCGGCTCGCCGCGTCCGGACGGGTCGTCCAGGGCGAGTTCCACCCCTCGGGCATCGGCCAGGAGTGGTGCGACGCCACCGTCCTGCGCCGGCTGCGCCGTCGCTCCCTGGCGGCGCTGCGGCACGAGCTGGAGCCGGTGCCCCCGGCGGCCCTGGCGACCTTCCTGCCCCAGTGGCAGCACCTGGGCGGCGGCGGTCTGCGCGGGATCGACGGCCTGGCCCGGGCGATCGAGCAGCTCCAGGGCGCGCCCGTGCCGGCGTCGGCCCTGGAGAAGCTGGTCCTGCCGTCCCGGGTCAGGGACTACTCGCCGGCGATGCTCGACGAGCTGACCACCACCGGCGAGGTGATCTGGGCCGGGGCGGGCTCCCTGCCCGGCAAGGACGGCTGGGTCTCGCTCTACCTCGCGGACGCCGCCCCTCTGCTGCTGCCCCCGCCGCATCCGCTGGAGCCCACCGCGCTCCACGACTCGATCCTCACCGCCCTGACCGGCGGTTACGGCCTCTTCTTCCGCCAGATCGCCGACCAGGTCCGGATCACCACCCACCCGGACGCCACCGACCCCCAGCTCGCCGACGCCCTGTGGGACCTGGCCTGGTCGGGCCGGCTCACCAACGACACCCTGGCGCCGCTGCGCTCCCTCCTCGGATCGGGCCGCACCGCCGGTTCGACCGCCCACCGGGCCCGGCGCACGGTGCCGCGCGGGCGGTACGGCACTCTGGGCGCCACCCGTCCGGCCTCCCGCTCGGGCCCGCCGACGGTCTCCGGCCGCTGGGCGCTGCTGCCGCCCGCCGAGCCCGAGCCGACACACCGGGCGCACGCGCTGGCCCGCACCCTCCTGGACCGGCACGGGGTGGTGACCCGCGGCGCCGTCGCCGCCGAGGGCGTCGAGGGCGGCTTCTCCGCGGTCTACCGAATCCTTTCCGCCTTCGAGGACAGCGGCCAGGCCCGGCGCGGCTACGTCGTGGAGGGTCTGGGCGCGGCCCAGTTCGCGATGGACGGGGCGGTGGACCGGCTGCGGGCGGCGGCGACCGCCCGGGACCGGGGCGCCGAGGCGGCCGCGGGCCCGCGGGCGGTGGTGCTGGCCGCCGCCGACCCGGCGAACGCGTACGGGGCGGCCCTGCCGTGGCCGGAGCCGCCGACGGGCGCGGGCCACAAGCCCGGCCGGAAGGCGGGAGCCCTGGTGGTCCTGGTCGACGGCGAACTGACCCTGTACGTGGAGCGCGGCGGCAAGACGGTGCTGTCCTGGCCGACGGAGCCGGACGCCCCGGCCCTGGCTGCGGCGGCCGGCGCCCTGGCCGAAGCGGCCCGCGCGGGCGCCCTGGGCACGGTCACGGTCGAGCGGATCAACGGCGCGACGGCCCTGACTTCCCCCCTGGCCCGTCCCCTGGAGGCGGCCGGCTTCCTGGCCACTCCCCGAGGCCTCCGCCTCAGACCCTGACGAAGCCCCGGGTACCCCAAGCCCCGAAGGCCCGACGCCCCGAACCCCTCCCCAACCCCTCCCGAACCCCTCCCGAAGCCCTCCCCGACGACGACACCCCCGGAGGACCGACCCCCTTGCCCGAAGGAGACACCGTCTGGCAGGCCGCCCACCGGCTGCACACCGCGCTCGCCGGGCGGGTGCTGACCCGCGCCGACCTGCGGGTGCCCCGCTTCGCGACCGCCGACCTCACCGGCCGCGCGGTCCTGGACGTCACCCCGCGCGGCAAGCACCTCCTGACCCGGATCGACGGTGGGCTCACCCTCCACTCGCACCTGCGGATGGACGGCGCGTGGAAGGTGTACCCGACCGGGGAGCGCCCGCGCGGCGGCCCCGAACACCAGATCCGCGCCGTGCTCGGGAACGAGGAGCACACCGCGTACGGCTACCGCCTCCCGGTCCTGGAGCTGGTCCGTACCGCCGAGGAGGCCCGGGTGGTCGGGCATCTCGGCCCCGACCTGCTCGGCCCGGACTGGGATCCGGAAGAGGCGGTGCGCCGCCTCCTCGCCGACCCTTCCCGTCCCCTCGGCGAGGCCCTGCTCGACCAGCGCAATCTCGCCGGCATCGGGAACGTCTACAAGTCGGAGCTGGCCTTCCTGGCCGCCGTCACCCCGTGGCTCCCGGTCGGCGAGCTCGACCCCGGCGTCCCGCCCCGCCTGGTGGCGACCGCCCACCGCCTCCTGGAGGCGAACAAGGGCCGTCCCGACCGGCGCACCACGACCACCCGCCGCCCCGGCACCCCGCTGCACGTCTACGGCCGCGAGGGCCGTCCCTGCCTCCGCTGTGGCGCCCCCGTCCGCAAGGCGGAGCTGGGCGACCGCGTCACGTACTGGTGCCCGGGCTGCCAGCACGGCCCGGAAGGAACTCCCTGAGACCGTACCCCGCCACACAATTGACGATCCGTCAGATCCAGTCGTACGGTCCCGCCATGAACCTCTCGGCGTACGACCTCACCGGCCGCACCGCGTTCGTGACGGGCGCCGCGAGCGGCATCGGCCGCGCCAGCGCCGTCCTCCTCGCCCGCGCGGGCGCCACCCTCCACCTCGCGGACCGCGACGAGCCGGGCCTGAAGGAGACGGCCGCCCTGATCGCGCGCGAGGGCGGCACCGCGCACACCCACCCCCTCGACGTCACCGACCGGCCCGCGCTCGCCGCCGCCGTCGACGCGGCGGGACCACTGCACGTGATGGCGGCGGTCGCCGGGATCATGCACACGAGCACGGTCCTGGAGACCCGCGAGGAGGATCTCGACCGCGTCCTCGCCGTGAACTTCAAGGGCGTGCTCCACGCCTGCCAGGAGGCGGCCCGCTCGATGATCGCCTCCGGCACCGGGGGCTCGATCGTCACGATGGCCTCGGGCGCGATGGACACCGCGAGCCCCGGCCTGCTCTGCTACAGCGTCGCCAAGGCGGCCGTCGTCCAGCTGACCAAGACGCTCGCGGTCGAGGCCGGCCCGCACGGCATCAGGGTCAACGCGGTCGCGCCGGGATGGATCCGCACCCCCATGACGGACCGTCATGATCCCGCTGCCCAGGAGCAGGCCGAGGCCGTGATGGTCCGTCACGCGCCCCTGCGGCGGATCGGCGAGCCCGAGGACATCGCGCACGCGGTCCTCCATCTCGCCTGCGACGCCTCCTCGTTCACGACGGGACAGATCCTGCGCCCGAACGGCGGCGTCGCCATGCCCTGGTGAGGCGCGTGGGCCGTGAGGAGGCGGCCACGTGCACCGGCAGCAGGCTCAGCCCCCAGCCTCCCGCGGCCACCGCCCCCTCGACCGGTCCGGAGTCCCCCGGAACCAGCAGCAGGCGCAGCACCGCCCACCACCAGAGCCCCCCGACCACCAGCCCGACCGCGATCAGCGTGAGCGTCACCAGCGGAACCCGTCGCCGTACCATGGCCGCCTCCTGCGCTCGACGCTAGACCGGCAGGATCACCCTGCGGGAGGGCGCACCGGTGTCAGCCCCGGCGCATACCCCGCGCGCGATCCGGCGGACGCCCCCGCGTTCGGCGCACCTCACGCCCACCGCCGCACACCGCACGCTCCCGCGCGCGGCGCACCGCACACCCCACGCGGCAGCGCCCACGTCACGTATCGCCATGCCGGCCGCCTACGCGCTCTCGGCCTGGAACATCCAGGAGTGCTGTCCCGGACTACCCGCTGACCTGCCGCAGAACACCGATCGACCTCCGGGATTCCGGAATCGTTC
>NZ_JBEYEI010000048.1:0-11754 GCF_040633895.1 Streptomyces sp. NPDC007863 | reverse complement strand
ACACCCGAGACGGCCGCACACTCGGGCAACTCCGCCTTGTGACGACCCGGTCACGCGGCCACCGTGGGCCGCGGGCCGCACGCGACGGCCTCATGAAAGGAACGTCCGATGGCTCTGCACACCCGACCGCAGCCGTCTCCGGTCAGCTGGGAGCAGGTACGCGTCCCCGCACCCGGCGGACCCGTCCCGGGGCTCGTCCTGAGGCCCGAGCGGCCGCGCGCCGGCAGATGGCTGGTGTGGGCGCACGGCGGCAGCTGGCGCGCGGGCTCGGCCCTGGAGTGGTACCCGGCCACCGCGGACCTGGCGCGCGCCGCCGGGATGACGGTGGTGAGCGTCGACTACCGGCTCACCCCGGCCGCCCGGCACCCGGACATGGTCCAGGACCTCCTCGCCGCCCTGGAGTGGGCGGCCGGGCAGGCCCAGCGGGAGCTCGCCGCGGCCGGCGGCGACGGCGAGGAGCCCGTGCTCGCCGTCGGCGGGGACAGCGCGGGCGGCACGCTCGCGGCGTCGGCCGCGCTCGCCCGCCGGGACCGGGGGCTGCCGCTGGCCGCCCAGGTCCTGGCGTACCCGCCGCTCGACCCGGCCTGCGAGGCGGACTCGTACCGGCGTCACGTGGGGGCCTTCCCGTCGGCGGCGGCGATGGCCGGCGCCTGGCGGGAGTACCGGGCCCCCGGGTCGCCGGCCGCGGCCGACGGCACCCGCCTGTACAGCACGCCGTTCGAGGCCGACGGGCTCGTCGGGGTCGCCCCCGCGATCCTCACGGTCGGCGAACTCGACCCGGTGGGCGACGACGTGCGCCGCTACGCCGGACTCCTCCGGGCGGCCGGTGTGCCGGTGACGCTGCGGGAGCTGCCGCGGACCGGGCACGGGGCGTTCCTGCGCCCCGTGGCATCGGGCGCCTCGGCGGCGGAGCTGATCGGGACGGCGCTGCGCGCCTTCCTCGACGCCCGCTGAACCCGACGAGCCCGACGAGCCCGCTGAGCCCGCCGCGTCCGCCCCGGACGGCCGTTCCCCGCTCGATTCGATCCCTATCCCTTCTTTCCTCCTCTACGACTTCCTGGGAGACATGCCATGACCGCACCGTTCCCGCCCGCCGCCGTACCCGCCGCCCCCAACCTCGACGCGCTGCTGCGCCACTTCGCCGACCTGCGGGACGGCCGGCACGGCGACGCCGTCTCGCGGTCCGGCAAGGAGGAGCTGTTCCGTACGGCGGCCGGGCTCCTCGACCCGTACGCCCGGCAGGCGTTGACCGAGCTGAACGAGGAACTGATCCTCGGCCAGGGCACGTTGGCGGCGACCGGCGTGCAGCGGTCCGACGACGGCAGCCTGTTCCACGCGTGGACGCTGTCCTGGGCGGAGCAGCGCGACGGCGGCATCGCGCCGGTGACCCTGTACGCGCACTACGGGCGCGGCTTCCACCACCCGCACCTGCGCGGGGCGACGGTGGCGGAGTGGCCGCTGAACGTCTTCGACGACGCGCAGGCCGCCGCCGAGCTGCCGACGCTGCGGGCCATCGCCGCCGCCGACCTCCACAACCTCGTCTTCGAGCGGGACTTCCGGATCGTGCCGGCGACGGTGTCCGGCGCCTCCGGCGTCCCGTCCGGCCACCGGCACTGAAGCGGACAGGAGCCCACGTCATGACCTCCCTCCGACTCTCCGTCCTCGACCAGACGCCGGTCGGCGAGGACCAGACGCCCGACGAGGCGCTGCGGGCCTCGCTCGCCCTGGCCTCCTCGGCCGAGCGGCTCGGGTACGTCCGCTACTGGGCGGCCGAGCACCACGGTTCGCCCGGCTTCGCCTCCAGCGCCCCCGAGATGCTGGCGGGCGCGGTCCTCGCCCGTACCTCGCACCTGCGGGTCGGCACGGGCGGGGTGCTGATGCCGCGCTACGCGCCGACGAAGGTCGCCGAGGTGTTCGGGGTGCTCGCCTCGCTCCATCCGGGGCGGGTCGACCTCGGGCTCGGCCGGGCCGGCGGTCCGGCGCACGACTTCCCGGCGAAGGTCGCCGAGCTGCTGGCCCTGCTGGGCGCCCGCGGCGGACGGCGGCCGTACGGGGTGGTGCCGCAGGCCCCGGTGCCGCCGCGGGTGTGGCTGCTCGGCGCGGGCGGCGACTCCGGCCGGCTGGCCGGGCGGCTCGGCACCGAGTTCGCCTTCGGGCACTTCTTCTCCCCGCACGGCGGGGTGCGCGCCCTGGAGGGGTACCGGGCCGAGGCCCGGGAGTCCGGCGCCCGGACGGGCGGCGGGGTGCTCGCGGTGCGGGTCGTGACGGCGGAGACCGCCGAGCGGGCCGAGGAGCTGGCGCGGAGCCTGCTGCTGTGGCGGGCCCGCAAGGACCTGGGGCAGGACCGGCCCCTGCCGTCGCTGGCGACGGTGCGGGGCCACCGGTGGAGCGACGCCGAGCGGGAGCGGGCCGAGGTGCACCGTACGGCGCTGGTGGCCGGGGCCCCCGAGCAGGTGGGCGCCACGCTGTCGGCGCTGGCCGCGTCGCACGGCGTGGACGAGATCGTCGTCAACACGCTGACGGCGGACCCGGCCGACCGGGAGCGGTCCTACGCGCTGCTCGCGCAGTACTTCGGCCTCTCGGAGGACGCCACCCGTTCGGCGCGGGCGGAGTCGGAGGCGGTGCCCGTGGGCTGAGCCCCCCTTCCGCCGCACACGGCGAAGAGCCCCGACCGGTTTCCGGTCGGGGCTCTTCGCCGTGGCTGGGTGCGGCGGGTCAGTGGTCGCGGGCGGCGCCGGCGCTGACGGGCTCGGGGGCGGGCGCCGGGGTCTCGGTGACGGCGGCGGCCGGGGCGGTACGGGCGGTGTGGCGCTTGGAGCGGCCGAAGCGGATCATGGCGGGGGCCTCGACGAAGCGGTAGAGGAGCCAGCCGCCGAGCAGGGAGGCGGCGAAGAAGCCGGCGATCACCAGGAGCGAGCCGCCGATTCCGTACGTGGTCTCGCCGAGCAGGGAGCGCAGGTAGAAGATCGTGACGCCCTGGACGAGGTAGAAGCCGAAGGAGACCTCGCCGAGCCAGACCATCGGGCGGCTGCGCAGGAAGGTGACGCGGCCGTCGACGTCGGAGGCGGCGGTGGCGGCGATGAGGGCGGCGACGGGGACGATGGTGGCGGCGACGAAGCCGTACTGGAAGGGCAGCAGCAGGGCGGCGGCGTAGCCGACGGCGGTGAGGGCGAGGGAGAGGCCGAAGCCGATGCGGCGCGGCCAGCGGCCGGCCAGGACGATCCGGGCGAGCAGGATGCCGAGGACGAACTCGAAGAGCCGGCCGGCCGGCAGCAGGTAGCCGAACCAGAACTGCATGTCGGAGACGGGCGTGATGGCGGACTTCGGGGTGGCGGGCACCAGGTAGGTGGAGACGAGCTGGACGCCTATGGTGCCGGCGACCGTCACCGCGCTCCAGAACCACAGGGCGCCGCCGCGGATCTTGCGGATCGGGACGATCAGCAGCGGGAAGAGCATGTAGAAGAGCAGCTCGCTGCCGAGGGACCAGCTCGGCGGGTTCACGCTGAGGTTGACGGCCGGCTGCGGGAACCAGGTGTGGATGAGCAGCATGTTCGGCAGCCAGTTCGCGACGCTGGTGACGGCGGCGCCGGCGAACAGCAGCATCGAGGCGGCGAAGACCACGAGGTGGTTGGGGAAGATCTTGAGCAGCCGGCGGCGGAGGAAGGCGGTCGTCCGCTCGCCGGGCTTGGACGCCCAGGCGAGGACGAAGCCGGAGAGGACGAAGAAGAAGGAGACGCCCAGATAGCCGGCCTTGCTGAACGCGGTCTCGAAGGCGTTCGCGAGGCCCTCGTCGGCGAAGGGGTTGATGGGGGCGTTGGGCGGGATGGGCGAGTCCATCAGGGACGAGTGGAAGAAGAAGACGAGGAGGGCGGCGAAGAACCGCAGGCCCGTCAAGGAGGGCAGTTTCGCCCGCTTCGCGGTGTCGGTGGCCGGGGAGGTCGTGGAGGACACGGTGGGGTTCGCTCTCTCTTGGCTGGCGGGGAGGAAGGGCCTTGCGGGGGCTTGCGGGTGCCGCGGGGCTTGCCGGGTGCCGCGGGGGCCTGTGGGGCCCGCGGGGTCCCGGGGCGATGAGGGCCCCGGGACCGTGGTGCGCGCGCGAGGGGGCGGGGTGCCTGCCGGCTGCCGCTACTGCTCGATCTGGTTGCGGTAGACCATGAGCTTCGCGTCCTTGGCCACGTAGTAGTTCTGGACGGAGTAGGCGATGGTGGCGAAGTCGAGCCGGCCGTCGCCGTTGAAGTCGGCGGTGGCGATGCGGGCCACGGACTCGTCGGAGACCCGCCACTTCGCCCAGACGCCGTTGGCCGCGTCGATCGCCTTGTAGTACATGACGCCCTGCCAGGGCCACGGGCCGCGCAGCGCGACGAGGAACTCCTCGTCGCCGTCGCCGTCGAAGTCGGCGCAGACGATCTGGTGGCCGGGGCCCTCGCCGTTCTCGTTGGGGTCGCCGAAGACGTCGAGGAGGACGCGGTTCCAGCCCTTGCCCTCGGCGTCCTTGGTGTAGACGGCGACGGTGTTGCCGTGGAAGGGCTCGATGGCGGCGACGTACGCCATCGGGTCGTCGCCGAGCCGGCCGGCGTTGAGGTCGCCGCTGCCGCGGAAGCCGGTCTGCTCGAACTGGGTGAGCTCGCCGGTGCCGATCAGCTCGCGGACCCACTCCTCGCGCCGCTCGTCGTAGTAGAGCCAGGTGACGCCCTCGTCGGAGGCGAGGAGGAGCGATTCGAGCTCGGAGCCGGGGATGAGGCCCTGCTTCTTCTCGGCGCCGTGGATCATGCGGAAGTGGCTGTCGTCGATGACGGTCATCGGCCACTCCTCGGCCGTGTGCACGTCGTCGGGCTCGGTGAAGAGGACGACCGGAAGGACGGCGTGCACGTCCTCCTTGGCGACGATGGGCAGGCCGATGATCTGGAGGCGGTCGGTGCGGGTGAAGTGGCCGGCGCGGAGCCGGTGCATGCCGGTGGCGCGGCCGACGTAGTGGCGCTTCCAGCGGGACTCGTCCTTGTCCGGCTGGCCGGGGTTCTCCAGCCAGTCGATCTTTCCGCCCTCGGTGTTGGCGTCGTGGATGGTGCCGATCGGGCCGTAGAGGTCGTAGCAGACGATGACGTCGGGCCGGCCGTTGCCGGTGACGTCGGCGAAGTCGGCGCCGACGGGCATCGTGATGCGGTCGGCGATCAGGCGCCGGGTCCACTCGCCGTCGTTGGCGTACCAGTAGATCTCGCCGAGGCGCAGGCCGTAGCCGAAGAGGTCCGGGCTGCCGTCGCCGTCGATGTCGGGCGCCTCCAGCCAGTAGCCGTCGCGGAGCTGGTCGGCGACGAGCTCGGGGGTGAAGCGGGGGACGCGCAGCCCGGGGGTGGTGTTCTCGCTCATGGTGGTCGGTTCTCCTCGGTGCGGGGGGCGGAAGGGAGGGAGGGGCGTGCGGTGCGGGGTGGTGCTCACGTCCGGGGTGCGCGGGGGACGGGGTGGTACTCGACGGCGAGCCATACGCAGTCGGTGTCGGCGTGGTACTGGTGGTACGGGTAGTGGTAGGTGCACTGCGGGCCGATGGCGCAGAACGGGTCCGGGGTGGTGTAGCCGGGGCTCATGAGCACGTCCTGGTAGAGCGAGGCGTGGTCGCGGTCTCGGAAGCGCTGCATCCGGCCGAGGCCCTGGACCTGGGTGTGGACCTCGATGAAGTCGTGCTCGTTGTGGATGACGCAGTCGGTGCCGGCCGGCGCGAACCAGAGGTTGGCGCGGACCGTGAACTCCCGCAGGGAGACGGCGGTCTCGCGCTCCCCGAGGAGGTGCGCCGCGTCGAAGACGACGGTGCCGATCTCGTCCTGCGGGCTGCGGTAGAGCGGGGTGTCGCGGGGGAAGCCGCCCTGGTCGCCGAGGAGGTCGGCGAGGTGGCCCCAGCCGGGGGCGTCCACCAGGGAGGCCTCGCCGACCTCCTCGCGCCCGGGGCGGAGCAGGATCAGCGTGTCGGCCCGCTCGATGCGGGTGTCGGCGAGGACGGTGGAGGTGAGGGCCGGGATCGTCTTGCGGGGCGTCTCGGCGACGGTCACCGCCGTCATGCTCGGGTTGACGACCATGGTGCGGCCCTCGATGAGGTAGTCCTCGGCGTCGCGGACGAGCGTGGCGCGCAGCTGCGGGGTGCCGAAGCTGAGTTCGCGCTCGGTGGTGGTCGTGGCCGCGGGGGTGTTCATGTCGGTTCGGTTCCTCTCGTCGGGGTCAGGTGCGGGCGAGGGCGGCCGTCCGGTCGTGTCCGGCGCCGAGGACGCCTCCGTGGGCGGTGTGCGCGGAGTGGGCGGAGGGGGCCGGGTCGGCGGCGGCCGTCGGGTCGAAGGGCTCGGGCGCGGGGCCGAGGCCGAAGTGGTGGGCGATGGCGGCGACGGTGCGGCCGGTGGCGCGGCCGTCGCCGTACGGGTTGGCGGCGTTGGCCATGCGGAGGTACGCGGCCGGGTCGCGGAGCAGTTCGAGGGTGTGGGCGACGATGCCCTCGGTGGCGGTGCCGACGAGCCGGGCGGTGCCGGCGGTCACGGCCTCGCCGCGTTCGGTGACGCTGCCGAGGACGAGGGTGGGCTTGCCGAGCGCCGGGCCCTCCTCCTGGCTGCCGCTGCTGTCGGAGACGATCAGGTCGGCGCGGGCCATCAGCTTGCAGAAGGCCAGGTAAGGCAGCGGGTCGACGACCGTGATGTTCGGGTGGGCGCCGATGTGGGGCAGCAGGCCCTCGCGGACGACCGGGTTGCGGTGCAGGGGGACGACGACCCGGGTCTCCGGCTCGTCGGCGATGCGGGCCAGGGCGCGGCCGATGGCGGGCAGGTGGGGCCAGGCCTCGCGCCGGTGGGCGGAGGCGAGGACGATCCGGCGGGGGTCGGCGTCGAGGTCGGCGAGGGCCGGGTGGCCGTAGTCGGCGGCCTGCCCGCAGGCCCAGCGGAGGGCGTCGATGACGGTGTTGCCGGTGATGGCGATGGTCGCCGGGTCGATGCCCTCGCCGCGCAGGTTGGCGGCGTTCCCGGGGGTGGGGGCCAGGTGGAGGGCGGCGATCTGGGCGACGAGCCGGCGGTTGCCCTCCTCGGGGAACGGCGAGCCGAGGGCGCCGCTGCGCAGCCCGGCCTCGACGTGGATGACGGGGACCCGCTGGTGGAAGCCGGCGAGGGCGCCGGCGAAGGTGGTGGCGGTGTCCCCGTGGACGAGGACGGCGTCGACGGCGGCGGAGCCGAACCAGTCCTCCAGGCCGCGCAGGGAGCGGTAGGTGACCTGGGAGAGGGTCTGCTTGGGGGCCATGACCTTGAGGTCGACGTCGGTGGTGAGGCCGAAGACGTCGAGGGTCTCGTCGAGCATCTGGCGGTGCTGGCCGGTGGAGACGACGACCGGCGCGAACCGGGGGTCGTTCTGGAGCGCGCGGATCACCGGCGCGAACTTGATGGCCTCCGGTCGGGTACCGAGGACTACGGCGAGGGAGCGCATGGGTTCCTTACTTCCTGTGGGGTGCGGACCTGGACAGGGCGGAGCAGGGCAGCGCCGAGCAAGGGGTGGGGAGGGGAGTGGTGCGGCCGGGGCGCTTGTTCAGCGGCTCTCGTGCGGCCTGGAATCAACTTTCCCCCGTGGCCCCCGGAGGGTCAACGGACGCCCGCCCCGCCTCGAACAGCACCTCGAACGGGGGGTGTTCGAGGCCGGGGTCGGCCACGGGCCGGCCGGGCCGGCCTCCTCCTGGAACCGGCTCCGGAAAACGCGGAAGCCCCGCGCCCGGGTATCCGGGCGCAGGGCTTCGGCCTGCTGGTTCCTAGGGGTGTGAGAGGGCTCTGGGTCAGTCCTTCGCGGGCTTGATGGACATGGAGTGGCGGAAGTAGTCGGACGGGTCGTAGCGCCGCTTCACGCGCTGCAGACGGGGATGGTTGTCCTTGTAGTACAGGGTCTGCCAGGGCACGCCGGAGCGGTTGCGCCGCGGGTCGGCGACGTCGCGGTCCGGGTAGTTGATGTAGCAGCCGTCGGTGGCGTCGTCGATGAGCGGGACGCCGCCGGTGGGCGCGAAGAACTCCTCGTACAGCTCCCGCAGCCAGCCCAGGTAGAAGTCGTCCTCGCTCTCCTCCGACCAGAAGGTCTGGAAGCACATCTTGAAGATGGAGGAGCGCTGCGCGTTCGCGGTGGCGTCGGGGGCGACGGCGTTGACCTGCCCGCCGAAGGAGAACAGCACCAGCATGGTGTCCGGGTTGGTGAAGTCGGACCGCGTCATGTGCTTGTAGAGCGCGCCGAGCTGATGGTCCGTGAAGTTCTTGCGCATGTACGCGGACTTGTGGCCGCCGCGCGAGGTGGGGTCGGTGATGACCGGGTTGTTGGTGCCGACGAGGCGCGTGGCCTGCAGCCAGGGCAGGGTGCGCGGTTCGGCGAGCTGCGGCATGGCGGGGAGTTCGCCGGTGGGCCGGGTGAGGGCCTGCGGGCGGATGCCCGTGCCGGCGGTGATGGCGGCCAGGTAGTCGTCGAGGAGCTCGCGGGCGTTCGGGACGGTGGCGTCGACCTGGGTGAACATGCCGAGGCTGCCGTGGGCCTTCGAGCTGACGTTGAAGAGGCTCGACAGCGCGTTGTACGGCGAGTCGGGGGCGCTGTGGGCGGCGTGCCAGGCGCCGAAGTTCTTGAGGAGCCGGTTGAACCTGCGCTCGTCGAGCTGGTCCCAGGGGAAGTCGACGGCGCTGACGAGGACCGTGGAAGGCGGGGATATCAGCTGGCGGGACGGGTCGGTGCCGGTGGCGCCCGGCGAGCGGAACCAGTACTTGGTGACGAGGCCGAAGTTGCCGCCGCCGCCTCCGGTGTGGGCCCACCACAGGTCGCGGTGCGGGTCGTCCTCCTCGCGGGTGGCGACGACGGTCCGGACGCCGCCCCGGCCGTCGGTGACGACGACCTCGACGGCGTACAGGTGGTCGACGACCAGGCCGTGGGCGCGGGACAGCAGGCCGTACCCGCCGCCGGCTATGTGGCCGCCGGCGCCGACGCTGTAGCAGATGCCGCCGGGGATGGTGACGCCCCAGCCCTTGTAGAGGGCCTCGTACACGTTGAGGAGGCGGGCGCCGGGCTCGACGGTGAAGGCCCGCATCCGGGGGTCGTAGCCGACGTGCGTCATCTCGGAGAAGTCGAGGATGACCTCGGCGTCGGGGTGGACCGCGAAGTCGGCGAAGCAGTGCCCGCCGCTGCGGACCGAGACCCGCTTGCCGGCCCGGACGGCGTCCTTGAGGGCGCGCTCGGCGTCGGCGCTGGAGCGGATCATGCGGATGTAGTCGGGCCGGGCGACGAACCGCTGGTTGTTGCCGGTGGTCAGCTCGGCGTAGCGGGGGTCGCTGGGGCGGACGGTGGAGCCGGTGGCCGCCGCGGCGGCCGAGGCGGTCGCCGAGCCGGTCGCTTCCGCGGCGGCGGCGCTCGGGACGGCGAGGGCACCGGTCACGGCGGCGGTGCCGACGACGGCGGCGCCGCTGGTGAGCACGGTACGACGGCCGAGTCCCTTGTCCGTCCGCGCGGCGGGCACGCCGGCCGTGGCGGGTGCGTCGGGAGTGGCGGGAGTGGCGGGCGTGGATCGCGTGGATCGCATGGGTCTGACTCAACTCCTCGGAGACGGTGGTGTGGTGGCGCCCTGTCGCGGCGCCGGAAGGGCGGAGTCCAGGGGAAGGGCGCGCGTCCCGGCCGCCCGGCGGCGGTCGTCGCGGCCCGAGAGCAGTGCGGTGCCGAGACCGGCGGCGGCGAGGCCGGCGCCGATCCAGGTCGGCGCGGTCCAGCCCAGGCCGTGGTCGACGGCGAGGCCGCCGAGCCAGGCGCCGAGGGCGTTGCCGAGGTTGAACGCCGCGATGTTGGCGGCGGAGGCCAGCGCCGGCGCCCCCTCGGCCTGCTGCATGACCCGGGCCTGGAGCGGCGGCACGGTCGCGAAGCCGACGGCGCCGAAGACGGCCAGGGTCACGGCGGCCGGCAGCGGCGCGCGGGCGGTGAACGTGAAGACGACCAGGACCAGGGCGAGCGCGCCGAGAATGACGTACAGGCTGGGCATCAGGGAGCGGTCGGCGGCCTTGCCGCCCAGGACGTTGCCGACGCAGAGCCCGACGCCGAAGAGGACGAGCAGCCAGGCGACGGCCCCGTCGGAGAAGCCCGCCAGCTCGGTCATCATCGGCGCCAGGTACGTGAACGAGGCGAAGACCGCGCCGAAGCCGAACATCGTCGTCAGCAGCGCCAGCCACACCTGCGGCCGGGCGAAGACGGCGAGTTCGCCGCGGAGCGAGGAGCCGGGCGGGCGCGGCTGCGCCGGGACGAGCGCGATGATCCCGAGCAGTCCGACGACGCCGAAGGCGGTCACCGCCCAGAAGGTGGAGCGCCAGCCGAACTGCTGCCCCAGGAAGGTGCCGAGGGGCACGCCGAGCACGTTGGCGAGGGTGAGACCGGTGAACATCAGGGCGATGGCCCCGGCCTTGCGGTCGGGCGCGACGAGGTCGGCGGCGACGACCGACCCGATGCCGAAGAACGCGCCGTGGGTGAGGGAGGCGATCAGCCGGCCGCCCATGAGGGCGGCGTAGTCGCCGGCGAGCGCGCACAGCAGGTTGCCGGCGATGAAGACGCCCATCAGGACCACGAGCATGGTCTTGCGGGGCAGCCGGTTCCCGGCGGCGGTCATCAGCGGGGCGCCGACGACCACGCCGAGCGCGTAGCCGGTGACGAGCATCCCGGCGGCCGGGATGGACACGGACAGGTCGCCCGCGACCTCCGGCAGAAGGCCGACGATGACGAACTCGGTGGTGCCGATCCCGAAGGCGCCGAGGGCGAGGGCGAGCAGGGCGAGAGGCATGGGGGGCGCCGTCAGATCTGCCGCAGGGCGCCGCCGTCGACGCTCCACTCGGCGCCGGTGACCTGCCCGGACAGCGGCGACAGGAGCTGGGCGACGACCCGCGCCACGTCCTCGGACTCCCCGATGCGGCCGGTGGGCAGCCGCCGGACCTCGCGGACGAAGTGGTCGACGGCCGCGTCGGCGGGCAGCCCGAACCGCTCGCCGAGCTGCTCGGCGAAGCCGCCGGGGGCGTCGAAGAGGGCGGTACGGGTGGGGCCTGGCGAGACCACGTTGGAACGCACCCCGCGCGGCCCGAACTCGGCGGCGAGCGACTTCGACACCGAGAGCAGCGCCGTCTTGGCGGCGGCGTAGTCGACGATCGACGGGTCCGGGAACCGGGCGGCCTCGCTGGCGACGTGCACGACCGAGGCGGCGTCGGACTCCAGGAGCAGCGGCAGCGCGGCCCGGGTCACGCGGACCGCCGCGTACAGGTTGATCTCGAAGCTCGCGGCCCAGGCGTCGTCGTCGACGTCGAGGAAGCCGGTACGGGAGACGAGCGCGCCGGCGTTGTTGACCACCCCGTCGAGCCGCCCGTGCAGCGCACGGACCCGGTCGACGACGTACCGGGCGGCGCCGGGGTCGGTGAGGTCGGCGGCGACGGTGTCGAAAGCGGCGACGCCTTCGGACGTGTCCGGGGTCCAGGGCTTGCGGGCGACGCCGACCACGGTGGCGCCCTCGGCGGCCAGCAGTCGCGCGGTGGCCGCGCCGATCCCGGACGAGGCGCCGGTGACGAGGTAGACGCGGTCGTGGATACGCAGGTCCATCAGGGGTTCCTCGGAGAGGTGGGTGGTGGAGGAAGCGGCGGGGGAAGCGGCCGGGAGGGCCGCTGGGGAAGCGGCCGGGTACGGCGGCGGGGGATGTGCGCCGTACCCGGCCGCTGCTCAGGGGAGCCCTCAGCTCGCGACCGCGTCACGCGAAGGCGA
>NZ_JBEYEI010000047.1:0-12836 GCF_040633895.1 Streptomyces sp. NPDC007863 | reverse complement strand
AGGGGGGACCCTGTGGGAGAGTAGGACGCCGCCGAACAATCATTGTGGGAAAGCCCCGCACCTTATGGTGCGGGGCTTTTCTGCGTTTCCGGGGCCACTCAGGCCGGCTTCGCCAGGCCCGTGTCATAGGCCAGGATCACCGCCTGGACGCGGTCCCTCGCGCCCGTCTTCGCCAGGACGCGTCCCACGTGGGTCTTCACCGTGGATTCGGCGAGGTGGAGGCGTTCGGCGATCTCCGTGTTGGTCCAGCCCTGGCCGATGACCGTGAGGATCTCGCGTTCGCGGTCCGTCAGGGCCGTCAGGCGGGGGTCCTCGGGGGCGACGGCGCGGGACGGCGGGGGCAGGTGGTGGACGTAGGTGTCCAGGAGGCGGCGGGTGAGGCTGGGGGCGACGACCGCGTCGCCGGCGGCCACCGCGCGGACGCCCGCGAGGAGTTCCTCGGGCTGGGCGTCCTTCACCAGGAAGCCGCTCGCGCCGGCGCGGAGGCCGTCGTACGCGTACTCGTCCAGGTCGAAGGTGGTGATGATGAGGACGCGGGTGCGGGCGCCCGCGGCGATGATCCGGCGGGTGGCCTCGATGCCGTCCAGGCCCGGCATGCGGATGTCCATCAGGACCACGTCGGGATGGTGGGCGGCGACCTGGCGGACGGCCTCGGTGCCGTTCGCGGCCTCGCCGACGACCGTCATGTCGTCCTGGCTCTCCAGGAGCAGGCGGAAGCCGAAGCGCTGCATCGGCTGGTCGTCGGCGATCAGAACCGTCGTCACGAGCGGTCCTCCTCCGGGGTGGTGGGGATGCGGAGACGCACCTGCCAGCCGGTGCCGTCCGGCAGGGGGCCGCTGTCGAGTGTGCCGTCGTAGAGGGCCGCGCGCTCGCGCATTCCGGTGAGGCCCTGGCCCTGCCCGGGGACGGCGGTCGGGGTGCCGGTGTCGGTGACCGTGATCAGGAGCCCGTCGGGGGCGGACACGAGGCGGACGGCGGCCGTGGCCCCCTTGCCCGCGTGCTTGAGGGTGTTCGTCAGGGACTCCTGGACCACGCGGTAGACCGTGAGCTGGGCGCCCGGGGGCAGCGGCGGAAGGGGGTCGGGGAGGTCCGCCGCGACCGGCAGGCCCGCCGTGCGCACGCCCTCCAGGAGGGGGCGCAGGTCCTCCAGGGTCGGCTGGGGGGCGCGGGCCGCGGACGGGGCGTCGTCGTCGGGGGCGGACAGGACGCCCAGCAGGCGGCGGAGTTCGTCGAGGGCCTGGCGGCTCGTCGTGCCGATGGCGTCCAGGGCCTGGGCGGCGCGCTCGGGGCTCTTGGCCGCCGCGTACCGGCCGCCGTCCGCGAGGCCCGTGATGACCGAGAGGTTGTGGCCGATGATGTCGTGCATCTCGCGGGCGATCCTGGCCCGTTCGGCGGCCGCCGCGAGGCGCACCTCCTGGTCGCGCTCGACCTCCAGACGGTGGGCCCGGTCGACGAGGCCCGCGGTGTGGTCGCGGCGGGAGCGGACCGTGATGCCGGTCAGGGCCACGATCAGGTACGCCCACATGGCCGGGACGACGTGCAGGTCCCACTCCTGGCCGTCGAAGCGCAGCGCGCCCGTCAGAAGCGGTGCCGCGAGCAGGACGAAGGCCCACAGGAGGCGGCGCGGCGGGCGGGTCAGGGCGATGTGGAAGAGCGGGAGGCACTGGAGGAACGCGGCCTGGAGGAAGGCGCCGGACGCCTCGCTGACGAAGGCCGCCGCCGTCGTCACCGCGAGGACCGTCGTCGGCCGGCGCCGGCGGGCGTACAGGGGGAGGGAGAGGGCCAGGCTGAGGGCGACGATCAGGGCGGCGGGGAGGGACGGGTCGCGGGCGATGTTCCGCCAGCCGCCCGCCGCGTCCACCAGGGCGGCGACCGTCCACCCGAGCGTCAGCGCCGTGTCCCAGAGCCAGGGGCGGGCCGCGTCCGCCGCACGGACGCGGGTGACGAGCTGCTGCGTCCACCGGCTGGGGGCCGTCGTCTCCGGCGCCGTCTCCCTCGTCTCCCTCGTCTCCCTCGTCACCTCGTCATCATCCTCGCCGTCGTCCTCGTACGTCCCGGTGGTCTCTCTTCCCGGATCACGGCTTCGACGCTACGGAGTGGGCGGGGCGCGGGCGTCCGACCGTGGTCGGCAGCGGGCCGGGCGGTGTCGTACCGGGGTACCACGCACGGTCCTGAGCTGCGAATTCCCCTTGTCGGCGGGGGTGGTCGCGGGTCAGGATGCGGCATGAACCTCACGATCCGTACCGTCCTGGCCGACGAGTGGGAGAAGGCGCGCGAGCTGCGGCTCGCCGCGCTCCTCGACCCCGTCGCGCACCTCGCCTTCCTGGAGACCCACGAGGACGCGGCCGCGCGTCCGGACGACTTCTGGCAGGAGCGGACGGCGAGCGCCTCGACGACCGGCGAGGGGCGGGTGCGGCAGTTCGTCGCGGAGGCGCCCGACGGGCGGTGGCTGGGCACCGTGACGGTGCTCGTCGAGAGGCCCGCGGACGAGGTGCGGTTCGGGGAGCCGGCGAAGGTCGACCAGACGCACCTGGTGGGCGTCTACGTCCGGCCGGAGGCGCGCGGCGCCGGTGTGATCGACGCGCTGTTCCGGGCGGCCGTGGAGTGGTCGTGGACGGTGGAGGGGATCCGGCGCGTCCGGCTGTACGTGCACGAGGAGAACGCCCGCGCCGCCGCCTTCTACCGTCGCTTCGGCTTCGTGCCGTCGGGTGAGCGGGTGCCCATGCCGGGGGACACGGGCGCGTACGAGGACGAGTACGAGCTGGCTCCGCGGCCGTCGGCGGCCCGGCACGGCGGGTACGTGCTCCGGGCGATCCGCTCCGGGGAGTGGGAGCAGGTGCGCGAGCTGCGCCTCGCGGCGCTGCGGGACCCGCTGGCGCCGCTCGCCTTCGTGGAGTCGTACGAGGAGGCGGCGGCCCGTCCGGACGGCTTCTGGCAGGAGCGGGCCGAGGGCGGTTCGGAGGACGGCGGCACCCGGATCCGGCAGTTCGTGGCCGAGGGGCCGGACGGGCGCTGGGCGGGCACGGTGACGGTGTTCGTGGAGCTGCCCGAGGACGGGAAGAGCCTGTTCGGTGACGAGGTGACGGTGCCGCAGGTCGATGTGGTGGGGGTGTACGTCCGTCCCGAGGCGCGCGGGAGCGGCCTGGTGGACGCGCTGTTCGCCACCGTCCTGGAGTGGGCGTGGGCGCTGGACGCGGGCGTCGAGCGGGCGCGGCTGTACGTGCACGAGGAGAACGTCCGGGCGGCGGCCGCGTACCGGCGTCTCGGGTTCGTGGCGACCGGGGGCCGGGCGGACACGGTCGGCGCGGGCGAGCTCCACGACCTGGAGTACGTGCTGCCGCGGCCGTGACCGTCCGGTCAGTGGAGTGAGTGCTCGGGCCAGCGGGTCCGGGACTGTTCCGGGGAGCGCATCAGGGCCAGGGTGGGGAGGCCCTGTCGGGGGCCGTCGGCGACGAGGGCCGGGAGCTCCGGGAGCGGGGCGACGGCGGCGACGTCGTCGAGGACCAGGGTGAGTGGTGGGTCGAGCCGACCGTCGGATGACCGTGCGGCCATGCGGCGGCCGTGCTCGACCACGTGCGACGCGAGCGCGGTGAGGAGGGGCATCGCGCCCGGGTGGGTGCGCGGGTCCTCGATCGCCTCGCCCACCACGTAGAGGGTGCCCCCTTCGGCGAGGAAAGATGCCAGGGCCAGCGAATCCGTTCGATTCGGGGTGCAGGCCTCGCGGATGTGGACCGAGGAGAAGGCGGAGAAGGCACGGGCCGTCAGTTCCTGGGCCGTGCGCCGGGTGTCGGGGTGGGCGGTGAGCGCCGCTTCGAGGAGTCCGGCGAGGCCGGAGGCGGCCTTGGGGTGGCCGCGGAGGATGCGTACGGGCTCGTGGGCGTCGGTGCCCTGGGCCCAGCGGTGGACCTGGCGGAAGGGGCGGCCGTCGACGGCGGCGGCGTGCAGCCAGCAGCGCAGGAGCGTTTCGGCGGTGGTGGCGGTGGCCGCGTCGAGCCGGGCGTGCGGGCGGACCGGGGCGAGGAGGGCGGCGGCGCGGGCCTGGGCGGTGTCGGGCTCGGCGCAGCCCTCGGCGGGTGACCAGTGGAGGCGGGCCGGGGTGTCGCAGAGGTGGCCGGGGTCGTAGACGAGGACCGGGCCGAGCTTGCCGCGGACGTCCTTGGTGCCGGACCAGACGGTGGGGTCGGAGGTGACGACGAGGACCGGGCCCTCGGCGTCGTGGATCGCCTGGACGGCCAGGGGGCGGCGGGTGTCGGGCGGGCCGTAGACCGTGCCGCCGGCGGGCCGGGGCCGTTCCGGCGGTGCGGTCTTCTGTATCGGTACGGGTACGGGGGCGGGGGCGGGCTCGGGCTTCTCCCGTACGGTGACGGGTTCGGGCTCGGGCTCTTCCCGTACGGGGGCGGAAGTCCCGGCGTACGGTCCCGCCTTGCGGTGCGCGCGGACGGCGCGCCAGCGGGCGTAGGTGCCGAGGAGGAAGACGGCGAGGACGGCGAGGATCATCGCCTGGCCGATGACCAGGCCCCAGAAGAGGCCGTAGCCGGAGAGCTGGCCGGGCGGGGTGTCCGGCCAGGCGGCCGCGAGGTCGGTGGGGGCGGTCGCGAGGGCGCGGAGGGCCGGCGGGGTGCGGGTGAGTGCCACCCCGTCGGGCCAGGCGCCGTGCGCGAGGAGGCCTGCCAGGCCGGTCGCGGACCAGACGAGCAGGGAGAGGCCGAGGATCAGGGCGAAGAGCCCGATCAGGAAGCCGTCGGAGACGCCGCCCTGCTTCTGCCGTGCCTCGGTCACGTCACGCCACCGTCGACCGGGGGTTGTCGTCCAGCTGGCGCTCCATCATCAGCGCGCGCTGCTCGGTCTCCCACTCCAGGTCCGGGTCGGCGGGGCCGGAGGACTCGGTCATGGCGCGGTCGGTGTAGACGAGCGGGCGTTCCCGTTCGGTGATGAGGTGTTTGACCACCTGCACGTTGCCGTTGACGTCCCAGACGGCGATGCCGGGGGTGAGGGTCGGGATGATCTCGACGGCCCAGCGGGGCAGGCCGAGGACGCGGCCGGTGTTGCGGGCCTCGTCGGCCTTCTGGGCGTAGACGGTCCGGGTGGAGGCCATCTTGAGGATCGCCGCGGCCTCCTTGGCGGCCGCTCCGTCGACGACGTCGGAGAGGTGGTGGACGACCGCGACGAACGACAGGCCGAGGCGGCGGCCGAACTTGAGCAGGCGCTGGAACAGCTGGGCCACGAAGGGGCTGTTGATGATGTGCCAGGCCTCCTCGACGAGGAAGATGCGCTTCTTCCGGTCGGGGCGGATCCAGGTGTGCTCCAGCCACACGCCGACGATCGCCATGAGGATGGGCATGGCGATGGAGTTGCGGTCGATGTGCGAGAGGTCGAAGACGATCAGGGGCGCGTCGAGGTCGATGCCGACGGTGGTGGGGCCGTCGAACATGCCGCGCAGGTCGCCGTCGACGAGCCGGTCGAGGACGAGGGCCACGTCGAGGCCCCAGGCCCGTACGTCGTCTATGTCGACGTTCATGGCCTCCGCCGATTCGGCCTCGGGGTGGCGGAGGCGCTCGACGATGTCGGTGAGGATCGGCTGGCGGTCGGTGATGTGCTCGTTGACGTGGGCGTGGGCGACCTTCAGCGCGAAGCCGGAGCGCTCGTCGAGGCCGTGGCCCATCGCCACCTCGATGATGGTGCGCAGCAGGGCGAGCTGGCCGGTGGTGGTGATGGCGGGGTCGAGCGGGTTGAGGCGGATCCCGGCGTCGTTGGCGACCATGGGGTCCAGGCGGATGGGGGTTATCCCCAGCTCCTGGGCGATGAGGTTCCATTCGCCGACGCCGTCCTCGCCCTGGGCGTCGAGGACGACGACCTGCCGGTCGCGGAAGCGGAGCTGGCGGAGCACGTACGTCTTCTCCAGCGCCGACTTGCCGTTGCCGGATTCGCCGAGGACGAGCCAGTGGGGGGCGGGGAGCTGCTGTCCGTACAGCTGGAAGGGGTCGTAGACGTAGCCCTTGCCGCTGTAGACCTCGCGGCCGATGATCACGCCGGAGTCGCCGAGCCCGGGGGCGGCGGTCGGCAGGTAGACGGCCTGGGCCTGCCCGGTGGAGGTGCGCACGGGCAGGCGGGTGGTCTCCACCTTCCCGAGGACGAAGGAGGTGAAGGCTTCGGTGAGGACGGACAGCGGATCTCGCATCGGTCGGTGCCCCTTCGGCCTTAGCGGCGGATGCCGGTCGCGAACGGCAGGGTGTTCACAAAGGCCCGGTGGTGCTCGCGGTCGCACCACTCCAGCTTCAGGTAGGACTTGCCGGCGGAGGCCCGGATCGTGCGCTTGTCGCGGGCCAGGGCCTCGGGCGAGCGCGCCGATACGGTGATGTACCCGACGAGGTTGACGCCTGCCGCGCCGCTGGCGAGATCTTCACCCCGCTGGTCGAGCCGGCCGTGGGCGGCGATGTCGCGGGGGTCGACGGTGCGGTTCATCTTGGCCTGGCGGGAGGCCTCGGCTTCGTCGTTGGTCTTCTCGGTGAGCATGCGCTCGATCGCGACCTCGGTGGGCTCCAGGTCCATGGTGACGGCGACGGTGCGGATGACGTCGGGGGTGTGGACGAGGAGCGGGGCGAGGAAGTTCACGCCGACCGGGGTCATCGGCCACTCCTTGACCCAGGCGGTGGCGTGGCACCAGGGGGCGCGGGTGGAGGACTCGCGGGTCTTGGCCTGGAGGTAGGTGGACTCCATGGCGTCGAGTTCGGCGGGCCAAGCGTTTCGTTTCGTCATGGCCTGGATGTGGTCGATCGGGTGGTCCGGGTCGTACATGGAGTGGACCAGGGAGGCGAGCCGGGACTGGCCGAGGGGCTGGCGGACCCGGATGTCGGCCTCGGTGAGGCGGGCGCAGATGTCGGTGAGCTCGCGGGCCATGACGACGGCGAGGCCGCCGTCGCGGTCGAGGCGGCGGGCGCCGGTGGCGTGCCGGGTGGCGTGGGCCATGGCGTTGGCCTCGGCGGCGAGGTCGCGCGTGTAGTGCATGCAGGCGACGAGGTAGGCGCGGTGCTGCTCGCTGGAGGTGGAGACCATGGACTGGAGCTGGTCGTACGACTCCTGGAGCCAGCCGGGCGCGGTCGGGTCGCCGCGCTGGGCGACGTCCTTGGCGTGGGCGTCGGGGTCGGCGGGGAGGGTGCGGGCCAGCATCTGGAGGCGGGTGACGAAGCCGTCTCCGTTGGCGACGTGCTTGAGGAGGGTGCCGAAGCGGTCGACCAGGGCCTCCTGGTCCTCGGAGTCGCGCAGGCCGACGCCGGGGCCCTCGATCTCGATGGCGGCGGTGACGGTGCGGCGGTCCGCGTGGAGGAGGACGGCGATCTCGTCGGGGCCGAAGGGGGCGGAGAGCCAGCTGACGCGGCCGATGCCCGGGGGCGGGCCGACCTCGACCTCGCGGCCGTCGAGGCGGGTGCCGGCCTCGACGGCGGTGGAGCGGTAGGCGGTGCCGCGCTTGAGCATCCGCTTGTAGCTGCGGTTGATCTCGAACCACTTGTAGAACGTGCGCTGCTTGTACGGCAGGTACACGGCGGCGATGGCGAGCATGGGCAGGCCGGCGAGGAGCGCGATCCGCAGGGGGAGGACGGGGACGAGGAGTCCGCTCATCATGCCGAGGAAGGCGCCGACGACGATCAGGGCGATCTCGCCGGTCTCGCGGTTCTTGCCGACGATCGCGTTCGGCCGGGCGCGGCCGATGAGATACGTGCGGCGGGGCGTGACCGGCTGGGACTGGGTCGTCAACGCCCTGCACCTCCTGCTCCTGAGTTCTTGCCGCTGCCGCGGCTGCTGTGCGGGGTGCCCGCGGTGGGGCTGCTGCTACGGGGCGGGGGCGTGGAGCCGCTGCCCTGGGAGGTCCGGCTGCTGTGGGCGGCGACGCCGCCGGAGAGCGGGTTCGCGGGGCGGGGGGTGGCGGAGGAGGGGGCCTGGCCGCCGCCGGAGCCGCTGTCGCGGGTGCTGTGGGTCTTGATGCCCTGGGAGACGAGGGAGGCGGGGGAGGAGATGACGGCGGCGGCCGCGTTCTCGCCGGCGCGGTGGAGGCGGTTGTTGCGGGAGGCGACGATCTCGTCGCCGAAGCCGGGGACGAAGCGGTAGATCATCGCGGAGGAGAAGATCGCCAGGAGGATGATCGCGAGGCCGGAGACGACGGCGGAGAAGGAGTCGGGGCCGGTGCCGGAGGAGAGGGCGCCGGCGAGGCCGAGGACGATCACGATGATCGGCTTGACCAGGATGACGGCGATCATGATGCCGGCCCAGCGGCGGACGTGGCCCCACATGTTCTTGTCGACGAGGCCGGAGTAGACGACGACGCCGAGGAGGGCGCCGACGTAGAGGAGCACGGCGCGGAGGAAGAGCTCCAGGTAGAGGACGCCGGCGGCGAGGACGGTGACCAGGCTGACGATGATCAGCATGATCGGTCCGCCGCTGATGGAGTCGCCCTTCTGGAGGGCCTGCTTGAACGCGCCGAAGAACACGTCGGTCTGCTGGCCGGTGCCGGAGGCGATGACCTCGGTGACGGCGTCGGTGGCGTTGACGACGGTGTAGAGGATCAGCGGGGTGAAGGCGGAGGCGAGGACGGTCAGCCAGAGGAAGCCGACGGCCTCGGAGAGCGCGGTGGTGAGCGGCACGCCGCGCATGGCGCGCTTGGCGACGGCGAGCAGCCAGAGGAGGACGGTGAGGAAGGTGGCGGCGGCGAAGACGACGGCGTACCGGGAGAGGAACTCGGCGTTCGTGAAGTCGACCTCGGCGGTCTCCTTCACGGCCTTCGAGAGGTAGTCGACGACGGCCACGGCGGCGTCGGCGCAGCCCCGCGCGAGGGAGGTGAGGGGGTCGAGGGCGTTCGCCGGGTCGTTGACCGTCCCGGAGGACGAGCCTCCGCCGCCGGTGCCGCCGGTGCCCTGTCCTTCGCAGTAGTCGCGGGCGGTGTCGCTGAGCAGCCCGCAGGGGTTGGTGCTGTCGCTCGGCGAGGGCGTCGGGGTGCCCGAGGGGGTGGCCGTCGGGGTCGGGGCCGAGGGCGGCGTGGTGGGGTCGGCGAGGGCTCGGCCCGCGAAGAGGACGACCGCCACCTGGGCGGTGCCCAGTACGGCGGTGGCGCGGGCGAGGAGGCCGGCGGGCCTACCGGGCATAGGTGAAGCCTCCGAACTGTTCGACGGCGTCCGCCATGTCCTGGGCCGAGGAGGCCCGTTGGTCGCGGCCGACCGGGACCGGGCCGTCCTTCTGGCGGACGTCGACGATCTTCCAGTCGCCGCCGGTCCAGAGGAGCTCGTAGGTCTTGGTGTACCAGGCTTCGGAGACGGGGTTCTTGGACTCTTCCCCGGCGAGTCCGAAGAGGTACGAGTGCCAGACGGACACCGTGGCCCGTTCCGGCGTGTACGACTCCACTTTCGCGCCCACGGGGATGGTCCGGGCGACGAAGGTGAGCCCCTGGGGCGCCGTGCCGTCCTCCTGGAGGCCCATGCGGCCCAGGAGCGTCTTGTCGCCGTAGGCCTTGTCGAGGTCCGCGACGCGGGCGTCGACGACCTCGGGGGCGTAGACGGCCCGCACCAGGGCCTCGCGGGGTCCCTTCTGGTACATGTCCGGGGAGCCCAGGGCCGCCGCGAAGTTGGCGGCCGCCGACTGGGCGCCCTGTTCGTCGTGGGCGTGGCCCGTGGGGACCGTGCCGTTGGCGTGGGGGACGGGGCGGGTGCCGGTGGGGGCGGTGGCGGACTTGCCGGGGGTGCCGGAGGAGGCGGGCGGGTCCGACGGGTCGCCGCCGCGGTTGGCGAAGGCGATCGCGGCGACGAGGAGCACCACGACGCCCACGCCCATGAGCAGGGAGCGGGAGCCGCGGGCGGGGCGCCGGGGGCCGCCGTGGACGTCACCGGTGTTGCCCTCGGGCAGGCGGGTACGGGTCTGGCCCGAGCCGCCGTAGCCGTCGTGCTCGTCGCCGGGACTCATGCCGGGTACGCCCCCTCGTTCGTTCGTGGGTGGGACCGCTGGTGACGTGCGGTCAGATCGCCATTCCGTAGACGATGGTGAAGAGCGTCCCCAGGGAGCCGATGATGAAGACGCCGGTGAGGCCGGCGACGATCAGGCCCTTGCCCTGTTCCGCGCTGAAGGTGTCGCGGAGCGCCGTCGCGCCGATGCGCTGTTTGGCCGCTCCCCAGATGGCGATGCCGAGGCAGAGCAGGATGGCCACCGCCATCACGACCTCGATCATGATCTTCGCTTCGGCGCCGAGGCTCCCGAAAGGGCCCCAGTTCGGGGCGATTCCACCGATGATGGTGGTGATGTCGCCCTTCTCGGCCGCCAGGTACATAGAACTCACCGCCCCTGTCGGGTCGTTGGTCACCCCTGCCGGACGGCATGGGTCATCGCCACTATCTTCGCTGATGAAACCGCTCGCGTGTGACTGCTTGGCGGCTCTCTTTACCCGATCCCCGCACACTTGACCGGTCTGACCGTCTTGACCTGCGGTGGTGCGGCCGGATTCCATGCAAAGACGCGTATGGTCACTCTGTGTATCACGGAGGGTGACTCCGGGCAATGATTGTCGTTGTTGCACTCTTGGGGCCGCGTCGGGCGGGCACCGTTTCCGGGCGGGAGCGCCCCGCCTAGACTGGCGCCCCGGGCGTACTGCCAGGAGCCGAGGGGTGGTTGACGGTGCGTAGGGCGGGCAAGGCGTGGCTGCTGACCGGCGGGGCCTTCGGGCTCTGCGCCGGCTTCCTGGCCCTGCTGCTGGTCGGTACGTACGCGGCGGCCGCCGGCATCCTCGGCGGCGCGGGCACGGCGGCGACGGGCACGGTGGCGCTGGCCAAGGGCTCGGTGCCGGCGATGTACCAGGGGCTGGTGCAGAAGTGGGGCAACCTCTGCCCGGCCATCAACCCGGCGCTCCTCGCGGCGCAGCTGTACCAGGAGAGCGGCTGGAACCCGCGGGCGGTGTCGCCGGCCGACGCGCGGGGCATCGCGCAGTTCATCCCCGGCACGTGGGCGAGCCACGGGGTCGACGGGGACGGCGACGGCGACCGGGACATCTGGGACCCGAAGGACGCGATCCCGTCGGCCGCCTCGTACGACTGCTCGCTGGCGGGGTACGTGAAGGACGTGCCGGGCGATCCGGCGAGCAACATGCTGGCGGCGTACAACGCCGGTGCCTACGCGGTCATCAAGTACGGGGGCGTCCCGCCGTACAGCGAGACGCGGAACTACGTGCGGATCATCCGCTCGCTGGAGAAGAGCTTCGCCCGGCCGCAGGGCCGGCTCGCCCCCTCGCAGCAGGCGGCCGGCGCCATCCACTACGCGCAGGGCAAGCTGGGCACCCCGTATCTGTGGGGCGGCACCGGCACGGCCGCGCAGGGCGGGCGCTTCGACTGCTCGGGCCTGACCCAGGCCGCGTACGACGCGGTGGGCATCACGCTGCCGCGCGTCGCCAACGACCAGTACAACGCGGGTCCGCACCCGAGCCGGGAGGAGCTGCTCCCCGGTGACCTCGTCTTCTTCTCCGACGACCTGACGAACTCGCGCGCGATCCGACATGTCGGCATCTATGTGGGCGGCGGCTACATGATCGACGCGCCGCGCACCGGGGCGGTGATCCGCTTCGACCGCGTCGACACGCCCGACTACTTCGGGGCCACCCGGGTCACCGAGGACGGCGCCGCCGCGCTGCCGACCCGTCCGCCCGGGCAGCAGGCCTGAACTGACGGTGCGCCCGTACGGGACTCTCCGTCAGGCACGGGCCCTGAGCTGCGGGGGAGCATCACTCTTCGGTAACGTCATCATGATCAACCGGGTCCGGCGGAACGACTCCCTCAGCGGGTTCGTTCCCCCTCCGACGACACGAGAGCAAGGGGCCGCGGCAGATGGCTGAACTCGCATCGGACGGTTCCAGTCCCGATGTCGCGCTGCTGTACGACATCAACGGGCTGGCGAAGGCCGCTCCCCCGTGGTTCGACCGGGTCATGGAGTTCACCGGCGAGTACGGGATCATGCTCGCGCTGGTCCTCGTGACGCTCTGGTGCTGGTGGAGCGTCCGCCGGCGCGGCGCCCTCGCCGACTCCGTCTCGGCCGTCGCCGGGATCGTCTGGGCACCCCTCGCGGCCGGCGTCGCCCTGCTCGTCAACATCCCCATCCGCGGCTTCGTCGAGCGCCCCCGCCCCTTCGAGGACCACGACGGCCTGGAGGTCCTGGTCGGGGGGAAGACGGACTATTCCTTCGTCAGCGACCACGCCACGATGGCGATGGCGATCGCCGTCGCCCTCTTCGTCGCCCACCGCCGCTTCGGGCTCGTCGCCATCGGCCTCGCCCTCGCCGAGGGCTTCGCCCGCGTCTACATGGGCGTCCACTACCCCACCGACGTCCTCGGCGGCCTCGCCCTCGGCACCGCCGTCGCCCTGCTCCTCGCGCCGCTGACGCTCGCGCTGCTCACGCCGCTGATGTCCGCCGTCGCCCGCTCGCCCCGCGCCGGCCGGCTGGTCCGCTCCCGCCGGGCGGGGACGGCCGGGGCCGGCCGCCCGGAGGCCGTCGGCATCCCGGAACCCCGCGTCGGGGGCCCGGCCGAGGACGGCCGCGGCGAGCGCGGCCTCGCCGCCTAGGACCTGTCTGACAATTCCCGCCGGGTCCGGCCCGCCCGGCACGCACGCTCGCCGCACGGCCGAAACACCCAAGTAGCTCCGCTACAAGGGCGCCCCGGCCGCACGCCGATCGCACGCACCGGACGCCCCGGCCTGATCCGACGCCAATTGTCAGACAGGCCCTAGCTTGATCTTTAACCTGAGCGGCGTGGTCGCGGAGTGGTCGACTGCGTGGTCCGGGACGTGGTGGTGCCGGTCTTGCGGGATGTGTGGACG
>NZ_JBEYEI010000046.1:0-15661 GCF_040633895.1 Streptomyces sp. NPDC007863 | reverse complement strand
GGGGGGGGCCGCCCCGGGGGGGGGGGGCGGACAGTACACACCGGGGGCCCCTGGGCAACGGATGGGGGTGGGGGGGGGGGGGGGGCCGGCCCGGGCCCGCCCCCCACCGCCGGATGCGGTGGGCGCCGGTGCTCCCGCCGTGGGGCGGGGCGGGGTCAGCAGGGGTTGACGTTGATCTTGAAGGTGGACGTGGTGTTCCGGATGTTCTGGGCGTTGTCCTGCGTGCGCAGGCAGGTGAAGGTGACCTCGCCGACGGCCGGTCCCTGGCCGGGCTCGGGCATCTCGTTGGCCCAGATGCCGAAGCCGGACTTCGCGTCGAAGGCGTCGCCGGACTTGCGCGCACCGGTGATGGAGATGTCGGTGAAGACGGTGTCCTTCACCGGGTTCTCGGGCTGGGAGCCGTTGTACTTGGTCTGGAACATGATGCCGCTGTAGGTGGGGTCGACGATGTCCACGTGGCTGACGCGGATGCCCTGGAAGACCTTCGAGGCGGAGAAGATCCAGATGCCGGGGAAGGTCTGGCCGCCCCAGAAGTGGCCGCCGGCCCGGACGATCGAGATGTTCTCGAAGTTCGTCGGGATGGTCCCGAAGCCGTTCATCGGGTAGCCGAAGTCCAGCGACGAGATGGTGATGCCGGAGTAGACGAGGGTGTCGGCGATGTGGATGTTGCGGAAGGTGTTGTTGTAGCCGCCGTAGACCGCGAGGCCCGCGGCCCGCCACGTGAGCGTGGTGGTGAGGTTCTCGTAGACGTTGTTCTTCATGTCCGCGCCGCCGGCGTCGATCGCCGAGAAGAGCGCGAAGCTGTCGTCGCCGGTGGCCCGGGCGTCGTTGTTGGACACCAGGTTGTCGGTGGAGCCGTTGGTCATGTTGACGCCGTCGGCGAACATGTTCCGGATGCGGGAGTTCTTGATCGTCATCCGGTCGGTGTTGGCGCCCCAGTACAGGCAGACCATGTGCTCGTTCCAGATGTCGTCGATGACGATGTCGGCGGTGTTCTGGAAGTCGAAGACCTTGCCCGGGCCGTCGATGCGGGTGACGTAGTTGCCGAAGTAGGCGAAGCCCTTGAAGAGCGAGCCGTTCGCGGTGGCCTCGGCGCGGAAGCCGATGTCCGTGTTGTCCTGCGTGCTCGGCGCGCGGAACTTCGTGTACCACGGGCCGGCGCCGACGACCTTGACCGCCTTGCCGTAGACCTGGAACTTGCTCGACGTCTGGTAGTCGCCGGGCGGCAGGTAGACGCCGACGAGCTTCCCGGTGGTGTCCATGCGGACCTTGTCGAGGGCGTTCTGCACGTCCTGGTGGGTGAAGCCGGCCGGCACCGTGTAGGTGGCGGGGTCGGGGTTCGCGACCGGGGCGACCTGCTCCAGGTCGACGAAGTCGATCGCGTAGTGGGCGGCGGAGTTCGCCGCGTCCTTCTGGAGGCGGATCCTGCTGCCGGCGGGGATGATCTCCCCGAACATCAGGTGCGCCTCGTCGTAGATGTGGCGCGGGGCGCCGGAGCCCGGGTCGTTGCCGGGGCCGGCCTCGGCGCCGTACAGCCAGGCGTACTTCGAGGTGAGCGGCAGCGCCTTCTTGAACACGCCGTCGACGTAGACGTTGATCGTGGTGTCGATGCCGCCGCCGCCCGGGGCGTCCGGGACGGAGAAGCGGGTGACGAGGGTGTTGGTGGCGGCGCGGGTGGTGAACTCGACGTACTCGCCGGTCGCGTCGAGGGTGACGGCCTTGCGGCCGGACGCCTCGCCCGCGACGTCGCCGATGGTCCGGTTGGGGCCGACGACGGCCGCACCGCCGCCCGCGGTGCCGTCCTCCGCCTCGTACGTCGTGTACGGCATGTTCGCGCCGCGTCCGACGAACAGCGGCTGCGACCGGGTGTTGTTCTCGCGCTTGACGGGCAGTTCGTTCGCGTCTCCCGCGATGACCGTCCTGACGGTGTAGGAGCCGTTGGCGGCCGTCCACGTGCCGAGGCTCACCTCGGCCGAGGCTCCCGGCGCCAGCACGCCGCTCTGCGCGCCCGTCAGCGTCTTGACCACGCCGCCCTGCGCGTCGAGGAGTTCGAGGGTCACCGCGCGGTCACCGGCCGCGGTCGGCTCCGTGCCCTGGTTCTTCACCGCGACCTTGAAGGTCACGGCGTCGCCGGCGGCCGGGCTCGACGGGCTGGTCGTCACCGAGGCGGCGAGCAGGTCGGAGCTGGCGACCGGCTTGACCACGAGCGCGGTGGGGCGGGTGTAGGTGTTGTCCGTCTCGTTCTGCTCCAGGACCTCGCCCGCCTCGTCCGCGACGGCGCTGAGCTCGTACGAGCCCGCGGCGCGCACGCCGAGGGAGACGGGGACGGTGGCCTGCTCGCCGGGCGCCAGCGCCGGGGCCTGTCCCGTCGCGACCTTGGTGCCGCCGAGGCGGACGGCGACCTTGCTGGCCGCCGCGGGCGCGGCGCCGGCGTTGCGGACGACGGCGGAGACGGTGATCTCGTCGTCCTCCTCGGGCGCGGCGGGTGTCGCGGTGAGGCCGGTGACGGTGAGGTCGGGGTTGGGCGCGGGCACGCCGACCACCTGGAACTCGGCGATCTGGCCGCCGGGGGCACCGGTGTTCGCCGTGAACCTGAGCCGGACGTCCGCGAGCCGCGCGGTCAGCGGGATGGTGACCGTGTTGCCGCTCGCGGGGTCGAAGGAGTAGCCCTTGGCCGCGATCTTGCTGGTGAATCCGGTGGCGCTCTGCTCGCGGCCGAGGACCTCGATGGTCTGGTTGCGGGCCTGCCAGGCCTGGGCCGGGTCGAGCTTCAGCACGAGCTTGTCGAGGTCGGCGTTGGCGCCGAGCTTGACGGTGAGGGTCTGGGGGTAGGCGCCGCCCCCGCCCTCCCAGTAGGTGGCGGTGTCGTTGTCGTTGGCGTTCGCCGCGGCGAAGCCGCCCGTGGTCGAGGACGCCTCGATGGGCTTGCCGACGGAGAGGTTGGAGCCGTTCCCGCCGCTGCCGTTCCGCGTGACGGCGGCCGAGGCGATGGACGTGTTGCCCGCCGCGTCCTTGGCGACCACGTGGTAGGTGACGGTGGCGCTCGCCGGCTGGGTGTCGGTGTAGGTGGTGACGTCGCCCGCGACGCTGCCGCGCAGGACGTTGTTCGCGTAGACGTCGTACGCGGTGACGCCGCGGTTGTCGGTGGCGGCGGTCCAGGTCAGCCTCACCTGGCCGCTCGCGGGCTCGGTGTATCCGAGGTTCGCGGGGGCGGTGGGGGCCTGGGTGTCGCCGCCGTCGCCGGTACGGGTGACGGTGTTGCTGTCCCCGGACTGGTTGCCGGCCGCGTCCTTGGCCCGGACCCGGTAGGAGACGGTCTGGTCGGCCGGCCGGTTGTCCGTGAAGCTCGTGACGTCGCCCGCGACGGAGGTCAGCAGGACGTTGTTGGCGTAGATGTCGTAACCGGACACGCCCACGTTGTCGGTGGAGGCGTTCCAGGTGAGCTTGATCTGCCCGGTCGCGGGCTGGGTGTAGGCCAGGTTCGCGGGGGCGGACGGTGCCTGGGTGTCGCCCGTGGACGGGCCGTACACCTCCAGCTCCGCTATCTGGGCGGCGGGCTGCGCGGTGTTCGCCGTCACCAGGACCCGCACGTACCGGGTGGTGGTGGAGTCCAGGCTGATCGTCGCGGTGTTGTCGTTGCCCGCGTCGAAGGCGTACGCCCGGGAGGCCGACAGGTCCGTGAAGTCGCTGCCGTTGGTGCTGCCCTGGATCTTCAGGGTCTGGCTGCGGGCGCCCCAGCCGGCCGGCAGCTTGAGGACGACCCGGTTCACCGCCACCGAGGCGCCGAGGTCGGCCTGGAGCCACTGCGGCAGGGCGTTGTTGGTGCTCTCCCAGTAGCTGGACCGGTTGCCGTCGTTGGCGTGGGGGGCCGCGTACACCTCGGTGTGGCTGCTGGCGGTGAGGGTCTTGCCCGCGGCGAGGTTCGCGGAGGAGCCTTCGGCCGCGTGCACCTCCAGCTCGGAGAGCTGGGCGGCCTGCCAGCCGGTGTTGGCGGTGACGTTCACCCGGACGAAGCGGGTCAGCGTGGCCGGGAAGGCGACGGTGACGGTGTTGGCCGATCCGGGACTGAAGGTGTAGGCGGCCGAGGCCTTCAGCGTGGTGAAGCTGGTGCCGTCGGCACTGCCCTGGACGGACAGGGTCTGGTTCCGGGTCTCCCAGCCGGCGGGCAGTTTCAGGACCACCTCGTCGACGCGGGTGGCGGTGCCGAGGTCGGCCTGCACCCACTGGGGCAGGGAGCCGCCGGCACTCTCCCAGTACGTTCCCTGGTCGCCGTCGGTGATGTTGCCGGCGCCGTAGCCGGCCTGGGCACTGCCGGCGGAGGCCGTGTCGCCGAGCGCGACGTTGGGTCCGCCGGCGGCGTGGGCGGCCATCAGGGGGCCGCCCAGGGCCAGCAGGCTCGTCGCGATCGCGGCGCTCAGGCACCGTGACCGCCAGGTGGGGGTTCTCATCGTTCCTCGCTTCTCGGGGGAGGGGGCGGCGGGGACGCGCGGGTGCGGAGCCGGGCGTCCCCGCCGGGGGAAGGGCGTCAGCCCTGGTCGAAGACGAACTGCGTGCCGGGCTGCGAGCAGATGTCGCCCTTGGCGGAGTTCGTGACGGTGACGTTCGTCAGCGTGGCGCTGCCGCGCGCTCCGCCCATCGCGAGGATTCCGCAGCCGTTGAGCGACTTGTCGATCTTCACGTTCGTGACCTTGACGTTCGGCATGGCGCCGCCGCCGGTCTTGAACTGGATGCCGTCGTAGGTCGACTCGTGGATCTCGGTGTCCCGGATGGTGACGCCGGGGATGTCGGGACCCTGGGCGAAGAGGGTGATCGCGCCGAACTCCTGGTCCTCGTTCCAGAACGCTCCGCCGGTGCGGTACAGGGCGTTGTTGGCGATCAGGGTCTGGCCGGAGAAGGGCAGCGGGTCGTGGTCGGTGGCCAGCATGATCCCCGGGTAGTTCATGGTGTCGGAGACCACGTTGTTCTCGATGGTGTTGCCGTAACCGCCGTAGACGGCGATGCCGTTGGCCCGCCAGGGCAGCTGGACGGTGTTGTTGCGGAAGTGGTTGTCGTGGCCGACGTCGACCGAGGTGTCCTTGACGTACTTGCTCGCCCACACGGCGAGGGCGTCGTCGCCGGTGTTGCGGAAGGACGAGTTGTAGACGGTGGAGTTGCGGGTGCCGTTGGCGAAGTTGATGCCGTCGGCGTAGGTGTTGCGGATCCGCATGCCGGTGAACTCCAGGCCGTCGCCCGGTCCCCACAGCTCGGGGATGTTGGCGTAGTCGCGGCCCGCCCAGACGCCGACGTTGGCGTGCTCGATCCAGACGTTGCCGATCTTCGTGTTCTTGCCGAAGCGTCCGTTGAGGCCGACGCCGCCCTCTTCCTGGGCGTTGTTGCCGCGGATGGTGCCGGAGCCGAAGATGGCGAGGTCCGAGATCTTGGTGTTGTCGTCGATGTCGAAGCCGAAGTTGCCCTCGTGCGGGTGGTTGATCCCGTTGGCGAGGTGCGGCGGGGTCAGCGTGTAGAGCTGCGAGTGCCACATGCCGGCGCCGCGGATCGTGACGTCACGGATGCCGACCTGGTTGTGCGTGCCCCGGTTGAGCGGGTCGTCGGTGAGGATCTTCTGCTCCTGGCGCCACTGGCCCGCCGGGATCCAGACGCAGGGGATGTCGCCCTTCTGGTCGGCGGTGACGGCGCGCTGGAGGGCGTCGGTGTCGTCGATGCCGTCGTTGGGGACCGCCCCGTACTCGGTGATCGAGACGCACTCGGCGGGCTTCGCGGCCGGCGGGGCGACCTGCTCCAGGTCGATCAGGTCGACGATGTAGAAGGCCGCGGTGTCGCCCGCGTCCCGCTGGAGCCGGAACGTGGTGCCGGCCGGGTAGGACTGGGTCAGCAGGGCGTTGGACTCGTCGAAGAGGCGCCGCGCGTCACCGCCGGGGGTGTTGACGAGGCCCTCCGGCTGGTCCGTGGTGCCGTAGAGCCAGCTGTGCTTGGAGGAGAGCGTCAGCTTGCGCACGAACTGCCCGTCGGCGTAGAGGCTCAGCGTGGCCTCCTGGCCGCCGCCGCCCGGGGCGTCCGGTATCGAGTTCCGCACGACGATCGAGTTGGCGGCGTTCGTGGAGGTGAACTCCACGTAGTCGCCCTGCGCGTTGAGGCGCACCGACTCGCGGCCCGAGGACTCGGAGGCGAAGTTGGTGTGGCCGAACGGGCGGGTGGAGTCGGTGTACAGGAGCGTGCCGCGGTAGGCGGCGTCCTCAGCCTCGTACTCCGTGTAGGGCACGGCGGCCCCGCGCCCCACGACCATCGAGCGGGAGAAGACGTTGTTGTTCTCGTTCGTCTCGGTGACGGTGCTCGTGGCGTCGGTGGTCGCGGTCAGCGTGACGCCGCCGTCGGTGGCCGTCCAGGTGCCGGTCAGCGCGACCTCGGCCGTCTCCCCGGCGGCGATGGCCGGAGTCGTGCCGTTCAGGGTGGTGGAGCCGACCGTGAGCCGCGTGACGCTGCCGGCCGGGACGGCGGAGGTGCCGCGGTTCTTGACGGCGACCCTGAAGGAGACGGGCGCGCCGGCCGCGGGGGTGCCCGGGCTGGAGGTGATGCCGGTGACCGTCAGGTCGGGACCCGGGGTCTGGGTGACGTTCAACTTGGCCGTCGCGGTACGGCTGTTGTTGCCGTTGTCGAGCTCGGGGACGGTGTCGGTCGGGTCGACGGCGGCCGAGACGGTGTAGGAACCCATCGGGCGCTTGCCGAGGGGGACGTTCACGGTCGTCGACTGGCCGGCGGCGAGCGCGGGGACAGCGGCGGATCCGGCGACGGTGCCCTCGGCGCTGACGTTCACCGTCGTCGCCGGGGCCGCGGCGGTGCCGGCGTTGCGGACCGTGACCTTGGCGGTGACGGCGTCGGCCTCGGACGGGGTGGCCGGTTCCCAGGTGAGCTCGTTGACGACGAAGTCGGGAGCCGGGGCGGCCGTGCCGAGGACCTGGATCTCCGCGACCTGCGTGCCGGGGGCGCCGTTGTTGGAGAAGCCGGTCAGGCGGAGGTCCGAGACGCGGCCGGTGACCGGGATGGTGACGGTGTTCTGGCCCGAGGACGGGCTGAAGGCGTAGTCGGCGCGCGCCTTCAGGGTGGTGAAGCCCGTGGCGTCGGAGGCCCGGCCGAGCACTTCGAAGGACTGGGTGCGCGGGCCCCAGGCGGAGTCCGGGTTCAGCTTGACGACGACGCCGGTGACGTCCGCGTCGGAGCCCAGCTTGACGGTCAGTGAGGCGGGGAAGCCGGCGGACTCCCAGTAGGTGGACGTGTTGTCGTCGTTGGCGTTGCCCGCCGTGTAGTTCTGGGTCGTGGAGGTGGCCTCGACGGGCTTGCCGCGGGCCAGGTTCGTGCCGGTGACCGGCGGCGGGTCGCCCGGGTCCTCGCCGCCTCCGGTCTCGCCGTAGACCTCCAGTTCGGAGAGCTGGGCGGCGTTCCAGGCGGTGTTGGAGCCCACCTGGACGCGGACGAACCGGGCGGTGGCCGACGGGAGGTCGATGTTCACCGTGTTGGCGGCGGAGGGGTCGAACGCCCGCGCCTGGGCGGCGGTGAGGGTGCTGAAGGTCGTGCCGTCGGTGCTGCCGAGGACGGCGAGGGACTGGTTGCGCGCCTCCCAGCCGGTCGGCAGCTTGAGCGCGAGCCGGTCGAGGTCCACCTGGGTGCCCAGGTCGACCTGCACCCACTGCGGGAAGGAGCCCAACGGGCCTTCCCAGTACGACTGCTGGCTTCCGTCGCTGACGTGGGACGCCGGGTAGCCGCCGTTGGCGCCTCCGGCCGTCGCGGCTCGGCCGAGCGCGAGGTTGGTGTCCGCCGCGGCCTGCGCGGGGACGGGGAGCAGCCCTACGGAGATCAGGCCCGCTGTCAGCAGACCGACCCCCAACCGCCTGCTCGGATGTGTGCCTCTCATGGTGACCTCTCCGCGATGCGGGCAGGGCCCGTGGTCCGTCGTCGTCCGGAACAGCCCCTGTCGGGTGGCGCACAGGAGGCCGGGAGGAGTTCGGCAGGATCACGCGCTCTGGGACCCGTCATGACTCCGACAAGGATCGAAAGGCGGCTGGCCGTGTTCTTGAGTAACCCTGTGGCTCATTTGCGCCGCCAGCCCGCAAGGTTTCTACTGGATGACGCCTTTGTCAACGGGTCTCGTCCGAATGCGGACAGCCGACGCCTCACGGAAACGCCGACGGCACCGGTATCGCGCCGCTCAGTGCGGAATACCGGTGCCGTCAGGGCCTTACTGTTCAGTTATCGGGCATGTCACGGGGAGAAGGAACCGGGCGGGCGCCCCGGGGATCAACGCGTCGGCGGAGGGGCCGTCGAGCCGCGGACCACGAGCTCCGGTTCGAAGAGCAGCTCCCCCAGGTGGTGCTGGGTGCCCTGGATCTGGGCGATCAGCAGGTCCACCGCGGCGCGCCCCATCGCCTCGATGGGCTGACGCACCGTCGACAGGGGCGGTTCGGTGACGGTCATGAAGGCGGAGTCGTCGAAGCCGACGACCGAGACGTCCGCGGGCACGGAGAGGCCGCGCCGCCGGGCGGCCCTGATCGCGCCCAGCGCCAGCGGGTCGCTGCCGCAGACGATGCCGGTGACGCCGCGGCCGAGCAGGCGCGTCGCCGCGGCCTGCCCGCCCTCCAGGGAGAAGACGGAGCGCTCACAGAACGCGTCGTCCCAGGTCAGGCCCGCGGCCGCGGCCGCCACGCGGGCCGCTTCCAGCTTGCGGCGGGACGGCACGTGGTCCTCGGGCCCCAGGACGAGCCCGATGCTCTCGTGGCCGAGGGACGCGAGGTGGCGCCACGCCTGCTCGATCGCGACGGCGTCGTCGCACGCGACGCAGGGGAAGTCGAGCCCTTCTATGGAGGCGTTGACGAGGACGACCGGGATGTTGCGCTCCGCCAGCCGGTAGTAGTGCTCGTGCGGCGCGTCCGCCTGGGCGAACAGTCCGCCGGCGAAGACCACGCCGGACACCTGCTGCTGGAGCAGCAGTTCCACGTAGTCTGCCTCGGAGACGCCGCCCTTGGTCTGGGTGCAGAGGACCGGGGTCAGCCCCTGTTGGGCGAGCGCACCGCCGATGACCTCGGCGAAGGCCGGGAAGATGGGGTTCTGGAGCTCCGGGAGGACGAGGCCGACGAGTCGGGCCCGCTCGCCGCGGAGCTGGGTCGGCCGCTCGTAGCCGAGCACGTCGAGCGCCGTCAGCACGGACTGCCGGGTCGCCTCGGAGACCCCGGGCTTGCCGTTGAGGACACGGCTCACCGTGGCCTCGCTGACCCCCACCTTCTTCGCCACCTGAGCAAGTCGTCGCGTCATGAACGCAACTCTAGCGCAATTTATGCAAAGGGATTGCGTTCATCGGGCCTTTTCAGCAAGCCGACTTGCGCGCTCGACGCATCCTCTCTCAGGACCAGGGCGCGGGGGCCGGGGGTGCGACGACCGGCGGCCGGTCGTCGCACGTGAGGGTGTTGGGGAGCAGCCAGGGGGCGAGCCAGCCCCCGTCGTTGCCGCCGCGGTCGGCGAGGGCGAACTCGGAGCCGGTGGCCGGGAAGCCGAACGCGCCGCAGTTGTTCACGCCGACGGCCCCGACGTTGCGGGCGTCGACGTTCTCGAAGGTGGCGGAGCCCTTCGTGCGGGCGCTGACGACGGAGTTGCCCGTGCCGTCGACGCGGATGTCCTTGAAGTGGACCGACGGGATGGAGAAGCGGTCCTTCACTCCGTACTCGCTGACCAGCATGATCGCGTTGTGGGTGGAGTCGAGGTAGTGGTCGCCGGTGACCCGCACGTCGGCGTCGATCGAGCCGTCGAGGGCGTAGAACCAGAGCGCGCCGAGGCCGATCCGCCAGTTGAGGTCGAGGGTGCCGGCGCGGACGGTGGTGTTGTCGGTGAACCGCAGCGTGCCGGTGAAGGGTTCGGCGCCGAAGCGGGCGCCGGCGTGGAGTCCGCTTCCCTCGCGCACGGGGTCGGCGACGAGGTTGCCGCTGACGGTGGTGTCCTCCCCGCCGTAGACGGCGATGCCGTTGGCGAGGGTGGGCGACTGGACGGTGTTGCGGGCAAGGGTGTTGCGGGCGTCGGCGGTCTTCTCGGACCAGAGGGCGATGCCGTCGTCGCCGGTGTTGCGGACGAAGTTGTTCCGGACCAGGGAGTCCGTGACGCCGGTGTGGAAGTTCAGGGCGTCGGCGATCTGGTCGGTGATGACGTTGTTCGTGACCTTCACGTTCCGCATCGGGCCGTCGAACCAGAGGCCGACCTTGGTGTGGCGCAGGTGGAGGCCGTCGATGGTGGAGTCGCTCATGGCGCCGCCGATGGCGTTGACCTGGTCGGTGTCGATCCGCTCGCGGACGTCGCCCTCGATCGCGAAGCCGCGCAGGTGGACGTTGCGGCTGCCGCCCTCGGCGGCGGGCTTGCCGTAGAGGCCGACGCCTGTGTGACGGGAACCGTCGGGCGCGGGCTCGGCGAGGGTCGTTTGACGGCCCTTGAGGACGGTGTGCCAGTTGCCGGCGCCGACGATCGTGACGTCGTCGACCTCGATGTGCCGGTCGACGCGGAAGGTGCCCGGCGGCAGGTAGACGGGCCGGCCGAGGCGGCGGGCGAGGACGATGGCCCGCTCGATCGCGGGGGCGGCGTCCCGGCGGCCGCTCGGGTCGGCACCCAGGAGCCGTACGTCGATCCCCCCGTGTTCGACGTGCGGCGGGGCGACCAGTTCGGTGTCGAGGAGGTCGATCACGGTCCAGGCGGCGGGGCTGCCGGCCGGCACCGTGAGCCGTACCGTCTCCCCCGCCCGGAAGGTCCTGCCGAGGCGCAGGCGCTGCTCGTCGTAGAAGTGGGTGGGCCGGAAGGGCTTGTCGAGGACGGGCGCGGGCGTGGTGGCGGCCGGAACGCAGGCGCACTCGGCGAGCCACCAGTCCGGGTGGAGCAGGTCGGCGCCGGGGTCGTTGGTGAACGGGTACTGGTTGTAGAGCCAGGAGTACTGCGAGGTCAGCGTCATCGTCCCGCGGTGGCGGCCGTCGACGGTGACGTCCAGGGGCGCGGTGATGCCGCCGCCCCCGGCCGCGTCCGGGATGCTGTAGCGGACGGTGAGGGCGTTCGCCGCGCGGGGCAGGGTGAACTCGACGTACTGGCCGGGGACGAGACGGACCGCCTTCCGCCCGGAGGCCTCCGAGGGGAGGGCGTACGGGGTGCGGTCCGGCCCGATGACGGTGCCGGTGGTACGGGCGTTCTCCGCCTCCTGTTCGTCGAAGGCCACGTCGGCGCCCCGGCCGGCCACGAGCGCCGGGTCGAGGCCGGCGCGGGTGACCACGGGAGCCGAGGCCGCCGACGGTCCGGCGGTCGAGGCGGTCGGGGCGGTCGAGGCGGTCGCCGTGGTGACGGCCGCCTGCCCGAGACAGAGGAGGGCGCAGGCGACGGCGGTGGTCCTGGCACCGGCGCGGACGCGTGGACGGACACGGCTGGGGATCATAGGGGCTCGCTTCTCGGACGGTGCGGACCCGCGGCGAGCGGCTTCGCCGCGGTGGTCGTGCGGAGGGCGTGTCCGCGGAGGACGCGTGTGCGCCCGCCGCGCGGAAGCCCCGTTCCCGGCCCCCCACGGAACGGGAACGGGGCTTCCGTCATGGCCGGGTGTCAGGTCCCGGCCTCGGCCACCGTGCGGCGCGGCCGACGGAGTCGGCGCTGGGCGGCCCGGCCGCACGGTGGGGTCTTGCCGCGGACCACGGTCAGGCGCGCAGCCAGACGGCCGTGTCCGGCGGGAGGGTGCCGGCCGGGTCCAGGGGGCCGCTGGCGAGCAGCAGGGTGTGGTGGGCGGGGAGGTCCACGGGGCCGGCGGAGAGGTTGACGACGCAGGTCAGGCCGGAGTCGCGGGTGAAGGCGAGGACGCCGTCGGGGGCCGGCAGCCAGCTGAGCGTGCCGTCGCCGAAGCCGGGTTCGGTACGGCGCAGGGCGAGGGCGGCGCGGTAGAGGGTGAGCATGGAGTCGGGGTCGGCGCTCTGCCGGTCGACGGCGTAGCGGGCCCAGTCGGCGGGCTGCGGGAGCCAGGGGTCCGTACCGTTGCCGAAGCCGTACGAGGGTGCCTCGGCCTCCCAGGGGAGGGGGATGCGGCAGCCGTCGCGGCCGGGGTCGGTGCCGCCGGAGCGGAAGTGCATGGGGTCCTGGATGCGGTCCAGCGGGATGTCGGCCTCGGGAAGGCCCAGTTCCTCGCCCTGGTAGAGGTAGACGGAGCCGGGGAGGGCGAGGGTGAGCAGGGCGGCGGCGCGGGCGCGGCGGGTGCCGAGCTCCAGGTCGGCGGGGGTGCCGAACCGCTTGGCGGCGAAGTCGAAGGCGGTGTCGGCGCGGCCGTAGCGGGTGGCGGTGCGGGTGACGTCGTGGTTGCAGAGCACCCAGGTGGCGGGGGCGTGGACGGGGGCGTGTTCGGCGAGGGTGGAGTCGATGGTGCGGCGCAGCCGGTCCGGCTCCCAGGGGCAGGCGAGGAAGTTGAAGTTGAAGGCGGTGTGCAGTTCGTCGGGGCGGAGGTAGCGGGCGAAGCGCTCGGCGTCGGGGAGCCAGACCTCGCCGACGAAGACGCCGCCGTACTCGTCGGCTATCGCCCGCCAGGAACGGTAGATGTCGTGGATCTCGTCGAGGTCGATGTACGGGTGGGGGTCGACGCCCTCGGTGAAGTCGCGGAGCCCGGGGTCCTTGGCGAGGAGCGCGGCGGAGTCGATGCGGACGCCGGCGACGCCGCGTTCGAACCAGAAGCGGAGGACCTCCTCGTGTTCGCGGCGGACGTCGGGGTGGGCCCAGTTGAGGTCGGGCTGTTCGGGGGTGAAGAGGTGGAGGTACCACTCGCCGTCGGGGACGCGGGTCCAGGTGGAGCCGGAGAACTGGGACGGCCAGTCGTTGGGCGGGAGTTCGCCGTTCTCGCCGCGGCCGGGCCGGAAGTGGAAGCGGGCGCGTTCGGGGCTGCCGGGGCCGGCGGCGAGGGCCTCGCGGAACCAGGCGTGCCGGTCGGAGACGTGGTTGGGGACGATGTCGACGATGACGCGCAGGCCGAGCGCGGCGGCCTCGGCGATGAGCTTCTCGGCCTCGTCGAGGGTGCCGAAGGAGGGGTCGATGGCCCGGTAGTCGGCGACGTCGTAGCCGCCGTCGACCATCGGGGAGGCGTACCAGGGGGTGAACCAGACGGCGTCGACGCCGAGTCCGGCGAGGTGGGGCAGTCTCGCCCGGACGCCCGCGAGGTCACCGGTGCCGTCGCCGTCGCCGTCGGCGAAGCTGCGCGGGTACACCTGGTAGATGACGGCGTCGCGCCACCAGTCGGCGGTGCGGGTCGGGATGGGGGCTGCCACGGAACGGTCCTTTCGGGCAGGAAGGCAGGGAGGGGTACTCCGCCGCCGTCCCGGAGTGCGGGACGGGATGGGCCCGGGACGGCGGCGAAGGCTCGGGGCGGGGCGGGGCGCTCGTCAGCCCTTGAGGCTGCCGGCGGTGAGACCGCCCATGATGTTGCGCTGGAAGATCAGGAAGACGATCAGCGTGGGGAGGGAGGCGATGGTGAGCGCGGCGATGAGGACGTTGACCGGGACCCCGTTGGAGAGCGAGTAGATGCCCACGTTGAGGGTCTGCTTCGCCGGATCGGGCAGGGTCAGCATCGGCCACAGGAAGTCCTTCCAGACCCCGACGACCGCGAAGATCGACACCACGCCGAGGATCGGGCGGGAGATCGGCAGGACGATCGACCAGAGGATCCTCGTCGGGCTCGCGCCGTCCATGGACGCGGCGTCGAGGAGTTCCTTGGGGATCGAGTCGAAGAACCGCTTCAGCAGGAAGATGTTGAACGCGTTGGTGACGGACGGCAGCCAGATCGCCCACGGGGAGTTCAGCAGGTTCCGCTCGACGATCGGCACGTCGAGGACCGTGAGGTACTGCGGGACGACGAGGACGGTCGCCGGGATCATCAGGGTGGCGAGCATCATGCCGAGGATCGCCTTGCCGAGCACCGGACGCAGCTTGGAGAGCGAGTACGCCGCCGCCACGTCGAGGATCAGCTGGAAGGCGAGCGCGCCGAAGGCGTAGTAGAAGGTGTTGAGGAGGAGGGAGGAGAGGTCCATGACCTCCCAGGCCCGGCTGTAGTTCTCCGGGGTGAAGCTCTCCGGCACCAGCGTGGGCGGGGTCCGGACGACCTCCTGGGTGTCCTTGAACCCGCTGGAGATCAGCCAGTACAGCGGGCCGAGGAACACCAGGGTGAAGCCGCCGGTGACCAGGGCGAAGGCGCTCCAATACAGGCGCTTGCCGCGGCGCTTGGCGAGCACGGCCGGTGAGATGAGCGTACGTGTGGACATGCTGGGCTCCCGGTCCTACTCTTCCTCGGCGCGGCTGAGCTTGACGTACGCGGCCGAGAACCCGGCGAGCAGTACGAGCAGGAGCAGGCCGAGGGCCGCCGCGGCACCGTAGTTGTTGAAGTTGAAGGCGTACTGGTAGATGAGGTAGACGACCGTGGTCGTGGACCCCTCCGGGCCGGCGCCGCCGGTGAGCAGGAACGGCTCGACGAACACCTGCATGGTCGCGATGATCTGCATCAGCAGCATCAGCGAGAGGATCAGGCGCGTCTGCGGGATCGTCACGTGCCAGATCTTGCGGAAGAGGCCGGCGCCGTCGAGCTCGGCCGCCTCGTACAGCTCGCCGGGGATGCCCTGGAGCGCGGCGAGGTAGATCAGGGTGGCGCCGCCCATGTTCATCCACGTCGAGGCGATGACGAGGGAGAACATCGCGATGTCGGCGCCCTGGAGCCACTGTTGCCCGGGCAGGTGGAGGAAGCCGAGCAGCTCGTTGAGGAGGCCGTATCCGGGGTCGTACAGGTACTGGAAGAGGAGGACGGCGGCGACCGGCGGCAGCATCACGGGCAGGTAGACGAGGAGCCGGAGGTACCCCTTGCCGTGCCGGAACTCGTTGATCGTGATCGCCAGGGCGAAGGGGACCAGGAAGCCGAGCACGAGGGCGAGGGCGGTGTACCAGAGGGTGTTGCCCCAGGCCTGCCAGAAGGCCGGATCGTTGAAGACGGTGCGGAAGTTGTCCAGGCCGACCCAGACGGACTCGCCGCTCTCGGTCTTCTGGAAGGCCAGGAGGAACTCCCTGACCATCGGGTACCAGGAGAACAGGGCGAAACAGACGACGGCACCGATGAGGAAACCGTGGGCCGTCAGATTGCGCCGCAGGCTCTTGGCGAAGGCGCCGCCGGGGGCCGCGGGCCCCTCCGGGCGCGGCTCGGGGTGGCGGGGACGCCCCGCCTTGGTCGGGGTCAGGCCGGGGGCCGACATGCGTGCTCCTTGGTACGGGACTGCCGTGTCCGCTGGCGGGCTGGGAGGCCGGACGGGGCGGACGGTCGTCGCGTCCGCCCCTCCCGGTGCCGTCACTGGTTGGCCAGGACCTGGTTGACCTGGGTCTCCGCGGTGGACAGGAGCTTGTCGACGTCGGCGTCCTCGTTCGTCAGGACGCCCGACATCACGTTGTCGAGGATCTTGTAGATCTCCTGGGCCTTCGGCGGCTCGGCCTTGCCCTGGACGGGGTTGTCCATGAAGGTCTTGAAGTTCGCGACCGGCATGGTGGCGTGCTCCACGCGGGCCGCGTCGTCCTTCGACTTCGAGCGGTTCAGCCAGAAGTTGGGCTGGGGGATGCCGACCGGGAGCTTGTCGGCCTTGGTGCGGGCCCAGTC
>NZ_JBEYEI010000045.1:0-17684 GCF_040633895.1 Streptomyces sp. NPDC007863 | reverse complement strand
TTGAGTCGTTACGAGTTGGGTTCCTACGCAGGTCAGACCCCTCATCAGCCCCTGACCTGCTCAGGCGCTCTCGGCCTGGAACATCCAGGAGTGCTTCTCGAGGTCCGCCGTGAGGCCGATGAGGATGTCCTGGCTGACGGGGTCGGGATCACCCGTGACGTCCACCCGTTCCCGCATCCGGGTGATAACGGCGCCGAGCGAGGTCACCAGGATCCGCACGGCGTCCGCGTCCTTGATCCAGCCTTCCGGCACCGTGCCGATGGCACTGCTGGTGGCCACCGTCGCCGCCCGCCCGTCCGGGTTGACCCCGAGCGCCGCGGCACGCTCGGCCACGGTGTCGGAGTGGAGCCGCGCGGTGTCCACCACCTCGTCGAGCTGGAGGTGGACGGAGCGGAACCGGGGCCCGACGACGTTCCAGTGCACTTGCTTGGCGACCAGGGCCAGATCGACGAGGTCGACCAGCGCGCCCTGGAGGGCGGTGCCGACCGTCTTGAGGTCGGTCTCGGACAGCGGGCTCTTCACGACAGACATGCGGACTCTCCAACCAGTCGAACGTCTCCCCCACCATGGCACGCCTGTCCGGAATCCGACATCTCAAACAAAAGCGCAGAAGCTCGGCCAAAAGCTTCGAAGCGAAAGAACATCACGTCGAAGCCCCGGTCGGTGCCCCCGTCAAGGGGCACCGACCGGGGCTTCGACCCGTTCGGGGGTTCAGGCGGCGACGACGTCCACGGCCTCCGCGGGCGCCTTGATGGTCACCCGCTCGGTGGACACACCGGCCACCGACGTCACCGACACCGAATTGAGCATCGGACGGACCGGCGCAGGCACCGGTTCGCTCGAAGCCGCCGACGCGGCCAGTTCGGCCAGTGACAGCTCGTCGCTCACTTCCCGCATGAGCTCGGACATCCGTACGTCCAGCGCGTCGCAGATCGCGGAGAGCAGTTCGGAGGAAGCCTCCTTCTGCCCCCGCTCCACCTCGGAGAGATAGCCGAGCGAGACTCGGGCGGACGAGGAGACTTCGCGCAGAGTACGGCCCTGGCGCTGGCGCTGCCGACGCAGCACGTCACCCAACAGGCGACGGAGCAGAATCATCGGTGGCTCCCTCCTCGGACCGCGTAGCCGCATCCTTCACGCCCCACCGTACCGCCTCGCGCCGCGGCCGTGCGGGGAGCGATGTCGTGTTCACTCAGGGCTGCAAACATCAATTCCCCCCGTTCTGTTCCGTATCCTGTGCCCGCGCATTTCCCGAGAGTTCCGCGTGGAGCAGTTCCAGCACGCTCCGCACGCTCTCTCTACGGATGTCCGCGCGATCGCCGTTCAATCTCAACGACACCACTTTCCCGGCCGCCGCGCCTGTCGTGGCGGGTCCGGCGACCGCCACGTAGACGGTCCCCACGGGCTGGCCGTCCTGCGGATCGGGCCCCGCGACCCCGGTCGTCGCCATCCCCCAGTCGGCGCCGAGCCGCTCGCGCACACCCCGTGCCATCTGCACCGCGACCTCGGGATCCACCGCCCCGCGCTCCCGCAGCAGGCCGGCGTCCACCCCCAGGAGCTCGTGCTTGAGAGGGGTCGCGTACGCGGTGACGGAGCCCCGGAAGGCCCGGGACGCCCCGGGCGTCCCGGTCAGCTCGGCGGCCACGAGGCCACCGGTGAGCGATTCGGCGGCGGCCAGCGTCTGGCCGCGCTCCACGAGCAGACCGAGGACGCGGGCGGCCACCGCGCTCATCGCGCCGAGGCCTCCGTCGCCTCCGAGCGGGCCTCGGCCCGCTCGGCCGCCAGCCCCTTGCGCCTCAGCACGACCGCCTGTCGCACATAATCCAGTCCGGTGACGACGGTCAGCACGACCGCCACCGCCATCACCCAGAAGCGCAGCGTCGCCAGCGGGCCGGTCAGCATGAGCACGTACATGCCCACGGCCGTGCCCTGGGCGAGCGTCTTCATCTTGCCGCCGCGGCTGGCCGGGATGACTCCGTGCCGGATCACCCAGAAACGCATCAGCGTGATCCCCAGCTCGCGCGCCAGGATCACCCCCGTCACCCACCACGGCAGATCGCCGAGTCCCGACAGGCAGATGAGTCCGGCGGCCATGATCGCCTTGTCGGCGATCGGGTCGGCGATCTTCCCGAAGTCGGTGACCAGGTTGTACGTGCGGGCGAGATGTCCGTCGAAGACGTCCGTGATCATGGCGACGGCGAACGCCGCCCAGGCCCAGGCCCGCCAGACGGGGTCGTGCCCGCCGTCCTGGAGGAGCAGCACCACGAAGCCCGGCACGAGGACGAGCCGGATCATGGTGAGGATGTTGGCGATGTTCCAGACGCTGACGGGGTTCACGGCCGCCGAGCCCAGCTTGCCGCGGGGCGCCGGCCTGCCGGTCCCGCCCGTCGCGGATGCCGGGACTCCGGTCATCTGCCCACCTCCTCGACACACTCCGCCACGAGGTCGACGCCTTCGCTGGCCACGACCTTCGCCCTGACCATACGGCCCGGGGCCAGGTCGAGGCCCGCGCCACCACCGTCGGTGAGGATCACCTGCCCGTCCGTCTCGGGGGCCTGGTGGGCGGCGCGGCCGATCCAGCCGTCCTCCTCGTCCTCGGTCTCCACCAGTACCTCCAGCATCTCTCCGATCCGCTCCTCCGCGCGCTGCGCGGTGAGCTCCTCGGCGAGGCGGGAGAGGTGGGCGAGGCGGGCGTCGACGACGTCCTGGTCGAGCTTGTGCTCGTACGTGGCGGCCTCGGTGCCGTCCTCGTCGGAGTAGCCGAAGACGCCGATGGCGTCGAGCCGGGCGTGGGTGATGAAACGCTCCAGCTCGGCGAAGTCGGCCTCGGTCTCGCCGGGGAAGCCGACGATGAAGTTGGACCGGGCGCCGGCCGTCGGGGCCTTCTCGCGGATCGTCGCGAGCAGGTCGAGGAAGCGGTCGGTGTCGCCGAAGCGGCGCATGGCGCGCAGCACGTCGGGGGCGCTGTGCTGGAACGACAGGTCGAAGTAGGGCACGACCTTGTCGGTGGAGGTCAGCACGTCGATGAGGCCGGGGCGCATCTCGGCCGGCTGGAGGTAGCTGACCCGGACGCGCTCGATGCCGTCGACGGCCGCGAGCTCGGGCAGCAGGCCCTCCAGGAGGCGGATGTCGCCGAGGTCCTTGCCGTACGAGGTGTTGTTCTCGGAGACCAGCATGACCTCCTTGACGCCCTGCTCGGCGAGCCAGCGCGTCTCGTTCAGCACGTCCGACGGACGGCGGGAGACGAAGCTGCCGCGGAAGGACGGGATGGCGCAGAAGGAGCAGCGGCGGTCGCAGCCGGAGGCTAGCTTCACGGAGGCGACGGGGCTGCGGTCGAGGCGGCGGCGGAGCGGGGCGCGCGGGCCCGAGGCGGGCGCGAGGCCCTCGGGCAGGTCGCCCGGGACGTTCTGCGGCTCCTCGGCGGCCCCGTGGCCCGGGAGGGCTACGTCGGCGGCGGCCTGCTGGCGGTCGACCGGGGAGAGCGGGAGGAGCTTGCGACGGTCACGCGGGGTGTGGGCCTCGACACTGCCACCGCTGAGGATGGTCTGGAGGCGGTTGGAGATGTCGGCGTAGTCGTCGAAACCGAGCACGCCGTCGGCCTCGGGAAGGGCTTCGGCGAGCTCCTTGCCGTAGCGCTCGGCCATGCAGCCGACGGCCACGACGGCCTGGGTCTTGCCGTGATCCTTCAGATCATTGGCTTCGAGGAGGGCGTCGACGGAGTCCTTCTTGGCGGCTTCGACGAAGCCACAGGTGTTGACGACGGCGACGTCTGCGTCCTCGGCGTTCTCGACGAGCTCCCAGCCGTCCGCTGCCAAGCGGCCTGCGAGCTCCTCCGAGTCCACCTCGTTACGGGCGCAGCCGAGAGTGACAAGGGCGACGGTACGGCGTTCGGGCATGGACTCAAGACTACTTCGTCCCGGACGTGACCCCGTCGCTCAGGGTTCACCTGCGCGACGGAGGTCACACCGCTCCCGCTCCGGTCAGCCGGCCTCGGGGTCGCCCTTGGTGTAGCTGAGGCGCTCCACCTGGCCGTCCTCGAACTTTCCGGAGACCTTCTTGCCGTTCACGTAGAGCTCGATCGCGCCGGCGTTGCCGAGGACGAGATCGACCTGCTCGTCGTCCTGGAAGGTCTTGGTGTCGCCTTCCTGGAGGAAGCCGTCGAAGAGCATCTTGCCGTCGGAGGCCTTGGCGGAGATCCAGCTCTTGCCGTCGGCGGTGAGCTTGACGGTGACCTTGTCGGCCGGGACGGCGGCGATGGCGCTGCCGGTCGGCTTGGGGGCGGGCTTGACGGGCTTCGGCTTGGCCGGGGAGGACGCCTTCTCCGGGGCCGGGGCGGGGCCGCCCTCGGCGGCCGTGGTCCCCTTCGGCCCGTCGGCGCCGTTGAACATCGTGAAGCCGACGAAGCCGACGACGGCGACGATCGCCGCGACCATGGCCGCGGTCCAGTTGGGCCGGCGGGGCTCGGGGCGGATGCGTTCCGCCTCGAACAGCGGGGCGGCGGGGGTGGGCGAGGGACGGCCACCGTGATCGGCGTCGTACTGCTCGATCAGCGGCGCGGGATCGAGCCCGACGGCGCGCGCGAGCGTGCGGATGTGACCGCGCGCGTAGACGTCGCCGCCGCAGCGCGAGAAGTCGTCCTCCTCGATGCCGTGCACGATCGGGATCCGGACACGGGTGGAGGCGCTGACCTCTTCGACGCTGAGGCCGGCGGCGATGCGGGCCTGCTGGAGGGTGCGACCGATCGGTTCCCGGTCGTCTGACGGGAACGTCCGGTCGTCTTCGGGGGAGTTGCCGATGGACACGAGAGCGCCTTTCGAGCGTGTAGCCACCTGCTGGACGTTCAGTCTATGGGTGGTACGAAAGGGTGGGGCAACCGGGCGGGTGCGGTTTGTAGGCCAGGAGGCTGTACTTCCACGACGGTGGGACATCCTTCTGTCCCACCGTCCAACTTGACGTACGACGAGGGGAAACGGTTGCCCTCTGTTCCCTTACGAGTGAGTCTCGGCCAGGTCTCGAACGGATACCCCGCCCCGGCCGGCGCACGCGCCCCGTCCGGTCACTCCTCCGACTCCCCGCGGATCACCGCGAGCACCCCGTCCAGCTCGTCCGGCTTGACGAGCACGTCGCGCGCCTTGGAGCCCTCGCTGGGGCCCACGATGTTCCGCGACTCCATCAGGTCCATCAGCCGTCCGGCCTTGGCGAAGCCCACCCGCAGCTTCCGCTGGAGCATCGAGGTGGAGCCGAACTGGGTCGAGACGACCAGCTCGGCCGCCTGGCACAGCAGGTCGAGGTCGTCGCCGATCTCCTCGTCGATCTCCTTCTTCTGCTTGGTGCCGACGGTGACGTCGTCCCGGAAGACCGGCGTCATCTGGTCCTTGCAGTGCTGCACGACGGCCGCGACCTCGGCCTCGGTGACGAAGGCGCCCTGCATGCGGGTCGGCTTGTTCGCGCCCATCGGCAGGAAGAGGCCGTCGCCCTTGCCGATGAGCTTCTCGGCGCCCGGCTGGTCGAGGATGACCCGGCTGTCGGCGAGCGAGGAGGTGGCGAAGGCGAGCCGGGACGGCACGTTCGCCTTGATCAGACCGGTGACGACGTCCACCGAGGGCCGCTGGGTGGCGAGCACCAGGTGGATGCCGGCCGCGCGGGCCAGCTGGGTGATGCGGACGATGGCGTCCTCGACGTCGCGGGGCGCGACCATCATCAGGTCGGCGAGCTCGTCGACGATGACCAGCAGGTACGGGTACGTCTTGAGCTCGCGCTCGCTGCCGGGCGGCAGCTGCACCTTGCCGTCGCGGATCGCCTGGTTGAAGTCGTCGATGTGCCGGAAGCCGAAGGCGGCCAGGTCGTCGTAGCGCAGGTCCATCTCGCGCACCACCCACTGGAGGGCCTCGGCGGCCCGCTTGGGGTTGGTGATGATCGGGGTGATCAGGTGCGGAATGCCCTCGTAGGCGGTGAGCTCGACCCGCTTGGGGTCGACGAGCACCATCCGGACGTCCTCCGGGGTCGCCCTTATCATCACCGAGGTGATCAGGCAGTTGATGCACGAGGACTTGCCGGAGCCCGTGGCGCCGGCGACCAGCACGTGCGGCATCTTCGCCAGGTTGGCCATCACGTAGCCGCCCTCGACGTCCTTGCCGAGCGCGACCAGCATCGGGTGCTCGTCCCCGGCCGCGTCCGCGAGCCGCAGCACGTCCCCGAGGTTCACCATCTCGCGGTCGCTGTTCGGGATCTCGATGCCGACCGCGGACTTGCCGGGGATCGGCGAGATGATCCGCACGTCGGGCGAGGCCACCGCGTAGGCGATGTTCTTCGTCAGGGCGGTGATCTTCTCGACCTTCACGGCGGGCCCGAGCTCGACCTCGTACCGGGTGACCGTCGGCCCCCGGGTGAAGCCGGTGACGGCCGCGTCCACCTTGAACTCGGTGAAGACGTTCGACAGCGCGTCGACGACGGCGTCGTTCGCGGCGCTGCGGGTCTTGCCCGGCCCGCCCCGCTCCAGCAGGTCGAGCGAGGGCAGCGAGTACGTGATGTCGCCGGCGAGCTGGAGCTGCTCGGCCCGCGGCGGCAGGTCCGTCGGATCCGGCGCCGGCTTGGTCAGATCCGGTACGGGACCGCCCCCCGCCGGCCGCTTCTGCCCGCCCCGCGCGGTCGGCACGTTCGGCGGCGCCTTCGGCATCGGCGGTACGGGCCCGGTGGCCTCGTCCGTCGCCCCCTCGGCGCCCTCGGCCAGGGCGGCGGCCCGCTCGGCGGTCACGTCCCGGGTCAGGTCGGCGACCAGCGGCGACGGCGGCATCCCGTTGAGCACCGCGCCGTCGAGCGCGGCGGCCGCGGCGGCGGCCACGTCGACCGGGTCCAGGCCCAGGTCTGGCTCTGGGGCGCTGGTGCGCGGCCGGGTGGTGCGGCCGCGCCGCTCCAGGGCGTCCGCCTCGGCCCGGTCCACGTCGTACGGATCGGCGGGCCCGCCGCGGCGTCGGACCGGCCGGGCGGCGCGCGGCGCCTCCCGCGGGTCGTCGTACGGCTCGTACGCGTCGTCGTCGTGCCCGGCGTACTCCTCGGCGGTCTCCTCGTACGCGGGCTCGACCAGTCCGAGCCGGACACCGAGCGCGCGCAGCCGCTGCGGGATCGCGTTGACCGGGGTGGCGGTGACGACGAGCAGTCCGAAGAGGGTGAGCAGCACGAGCAGCGGGACGGCGAGCGCCTCCCCCGTCATGAAGACCAGCGGCTGGGAGGACGCCCAGCCGATCAGCCCGCCCGCGTCCTGCATGGCCTCCGCCCCGGAGTCCCGGCCCGGCGAACCGCAGGCGATGTGGACCTGCCCGAGGACGCCGATGACCAGGGCGGAGAGCCCGATGACGATCCGGCCGTTGGCCTCGGGCCGCTCCGGGTAGCAGAAGAGCCGGAAGGAGATGGCGCCGAGGAGCAGCGGGACGAGCAGGTCGAGCCGGCCGAAGGCGCCGGTGACCAGCATCTCGACGAGGTCGCCCACCGGGTTGTCCAGATGGGACCAGGTGCCGGCGGCGACGATCAGCGCGCCGCCGAGCAGCAGCAGCGCGAGCCCGTCCTTGCGGTGGGCGGGGTCGAGCCCCTTCGCGCCGCGCCCTATCCCCCGGAACATCGCGCCGACGCCATGCGCGGCACCCCGCGCCACCTTGTACACGCCCCCGGTCGGGGACGGCGCGGGCCGGGGCGCCGGCCGCTTCGCCGCGGTCTTCTTCGCGGGCGCGCGCTTGGCGGGCGCGGCCTTCCGGGCCGCCGCCTTCTTCGCGGGCGCCTTGCCCGGGGCCTTCGCGGTGGACTTGGCGGTCTTGGCGGCGGTCTTCTTCGCGGCGCCCGTGGTCCGTCCGGCGCGCGATGGTGCGGTGCCCTGTGAGCCCTTGCCGGACGTACGTGAAGCCATGATGTCGAGGTTACCGGTGAGCGGCCGGGCTGTCCGCCTCACCCGAACGTGTCGTCCTTGCCCCGGCACGAAGCTGACGGCCGGTCACCGCGGACCGGCCCCGGGTGACGGGGGCTCAGCTCTGCGCGGGCAGCGGGGGTACGCCTCCGGTGCCGGGCTCCAGCGCGTCCAGCGCCCGCCGCAGGCCGGTGAGCTTGCGCTCCAGGTGCGCGGCGGTGGCGACCGCCGCCGCGTCGGCCGACTCGTCGTCGAGCTGCTTGGAGAGCGCCTCGGCCTGCTCCTCGACGGCGGCGAGCCGGGCGGAGAGCTCGGCGAGCAGCCCGGCGGCCTCCTTGCCCTGGCCGCCCTCCCCGCCGCCCTCCAACTGCAGCCGCAGCAGCGCCGCCTGCTCGCGCAGCTTGCAGTTCTTCATGTACAGCTCGACGAAGACGGAGACCTTGGCGCGCAGCACCCACGGGTCGAACGGCTTCGAGATGTAGTCGACCGCGCCGGCCGCGTACCCGCGGAAGGTGTGGTGCGGGCCGTGGTTGATCGCGGTGAGGAAGATGATCGGGATGTCCCGGGTCCGCTCGCGGCGCTTGATGTGCGCGGCGGTCTCGAAGCCGTCCATACCGGGCATCTGGACGTCGAGCAGGATGACCGCGAAGTCGTCCGTCAGCAGCGCCTTGAGCGCTTCCTCCCCGGACGATGCCCGCACCAGCGTCTGATCGAGCGCGGAGAGAATGGCCTCCAGCGCCAGCAGATTCTCCGGCCGGTCATCGACCAGGAGGATCTTGGCCTTCTGCACCATGCCCCGTCCTCCTCGTCCCGGCAACGGCTCGACCCGGCTTCCGGAACCACTGCCGGAACCGGGAGAAGCACCGGGCGCCGCCCCGGAGGACGGCTTCCTGGTGCCGTCCGTCCTTGTGCCGGTCATCGTAGCCGCACCCCGCCCGTCGCCACACCCTGTCACCGTGATGTCACTGTGCACAGTGCGGAAACGGGGCGCGGGTCGAGAAGGTTCCCCGGATCCGGCGCCCTCACACGCCGACGGCGACAGTACGCCGCGCCTCCCCGGAGGTACGCCGCCGGGTGCCGGTCCCGTGGGGGCCCGGCACCCGGCGGCGGGCCCTCACTCGCCCCGCATCCACTGCTCCATGACGGACAGCAGGTAGTCCGGGTCGACCGGCTTGGTGACGTAGTCGGAGGCCCCCGACTCGATCGCCTTCTCCCGGTCGCCCTTCATCGCCTTCGCGGTGAGCGCGATGATCGGCAGCCCCGCGAACTGCGGCATCCGCCGGATCGCGGTCGTCGTCGCGTACCCGTCCATCTCCGGCATCATGATGTCCATCAGAACGACCGTCACGTCGTCGTTCTGCTCCAGGACCTCGATGCCCTCCCGCCCGTTCTCCGCGTACAGCACCGCGAGCCCGTGCTGTTCGAGCACGCTGGTGAGGGCGAAGACGTTGCGGATGTCGTCGTCGACGATGAGGACCTTCTCGCCGGCGAAGGAGAAGGTGCGGCGCGGCTCCGCGCCGCGCTCCGGCTGCGCGCCCGTGGTCTCCCCGAGGGCGTCCTCCGGCCCCTGCTGCCCGGGGACCGCACCCCGGGCCTCGCCCGCGACCGCCCCCGCGGGCGTCTCCGCCGCGGCCTCGGCCTTCCGCCGGTGCCGGAAGAGCGCACCGGCGCCCGACCGCGCCTCGCTCCGTACGGGCGCGGGCGGGAAGTGCGGGAAGGTGTGGCCGGACCGGCCGTCCTCGGCCTCCGTGCCCGGCTCGTCCGCCTCGCCCTGCCCGTACCCGTGCGGCGGCACCTCGGTCGGGTTCAGCGGCAGGTAGAGGGTGAAGGTGGAGCCGCGGCCCGGCTCGCTCGCCGCGAAGATCTCGCCGCCGAGCAGCCGGGCGATCTCCCGGCTGATCGACAGCCCGAGGCCCGTACCGCCGTACTTGCGGCTGGTGGTGCCGTCGGCCTGCTTGAACGCCTCGAAGATGACCCGCATCTTGCTGGCCGCGATGCCGATGCCGGTGTCCGTCACCGAGAAGGCGATCAGGTCGCCGTCGGCGTCGCGCAGCGAACCGGCCTCCAGGAGCTGCTCCCTGATGGACTGCGGCACGTCCGCGCCGGCCGGCCGGATCACCAGCTCCACCGCGCCGGAGTCGGTGAACTTCACCGCGTTCGACAGCAGGTTGCGCAGCACCTGCAGGAGCCGCTGCTCGTCGGTGTGGAGCGTGGCGGGCAGCTCGGGCGAGACCCGGACCGAGAAGTCCAGTCCCTTCTCCGCGGTGAGCGGCCGGAAGGTCGCCTCCACGTAGTCGACGAGCTGCACGAGCGCGATCCGGGTCGGGGAGACGTCCATCTTGCCCGCCTCGACCTTCGACAGGTCGAGGATGTCGTTGATGAGCTGGAGCAGGTCGGAGCCGGCGCCGTGGATGGTCTCGGCGAACTCGACCTGCTTCGGGGTGAGGTTGGTGTCGGCGTTGTCCGCGAGCAGCTTGGCCAGGATGAGCAGCGAGTTGAGCGGGGTGCGCAGCTCGTGCGACATGTTGGCGAGGAACTCGGACTTGTAGCGCATGGAGACGGCGAGCTGTTCGGCGCGCTCCTCCAGGACCTGCCGGGCCTCCTCGATCTCGGTGTTCTTGACCTCGATGTCGCGGTTCTGGCGGGCCAGCAGCTCGGCCTTGTCCTCCAGCTCCGCGTTGGAGTTCTGGAGCTCCTTCTGCCGGTGCTCCAGCTCGGCCGACCGCTCCTTGAGCTGCTCGGTGAGCTCCTGGGACTGCTTGAGCAGCACCTCGGTCTTGGTGTTGACGCTGATGGTGTTGACCGTGGTCGCGATCAGTTCGGCGATCTGGTTGAGGAAGTCCCGCTGGATCTGGGTGAAGGGCTGGAAGGACGCCAGCTCGATCACGCCGAGGACCTTGCCCTCGAAGAGCACCGGAAGCACGATCACGTGCGCGGGCGAGGCCTCGCCGAGCCCGGACGAGATCTTCAGGTAGCCCGGCGGCACGTTGACCTGGATGGTCCGCTTCTCCTCCGCCGCCGTCCCGATGAGCGTCTCGCCGGGGCGGAAGGAGGTCGGCATGGAGCCGGCGGAGTAGCCGTAACTCCCGCGCATGCGCAGCTCGTACGAGCCGCTGCCCTCGCCGACGAGTTCGGTGTCGTGGTTGGCGGCACCGGTCGGCGTCGCCACGAAGAAGGCGCCGTGCTGGGCGGAGACCACCGGCGTCAGCTCGCTCATGATGAGCGAGGCCACGTCGTCGAGGTCCCGGCGGCCCTGCATGAGGCCGGAGATGCGGGCCAGGTTGGACTTCAGCCAGTCCTGCTCGTCGTTGGCGAGGGTCGTGTCGCGCAGGTTGGCGATCATCGTGTTGATGTTCTCCTGGAGCGCCTGGATCTCGCCGGCCGCGTCCACACCGTCGATCTTGACGTTGAGGTCGCCGCGGGTGACCGCGGTGGCGACGGCCGCGATGGCGCGCACCTGCCGGGTGAGGTTCCCGGCCATCTCGTTCACGGAGAGGGTGAGGTCGCTCCAGGTGCCCTCGACGTCCCGGACCCGCGCCTGGCCGCCGAGCTGCCCGTCGGTGCCCACCTCGCGGGCCACGCGGGTGACCTCCTCGGCGAAGTTCGACAGCTGGTCGACCATCGTGTTGATGGTGTTCTTCAGCTCCTGGATCTCGCCCCGCGCCTCGATGTCGATCTTCTTGGTGAGGTCGCCCTTGGCGATGGCGGTGGTGACCGCGGCGATCTGCCGCACCTGGCCGGTGAGGTTGTCGGCCATGCTGTTCACCGAGTCGGTGAGGTCCTTCCAGGTGCCGGAGCCGCCGGGCACCCGGGCCTGGCCGCCGAGGATGCCGTCGGTGCCCACCTCGCGGGCCACCCGGGTCACCTCGTCGGCGAACGAGGACAGCGTCGTCACCATCGTGTTGACGGTCTCGGCGAGCTCGGCGACCTCGCCGCGCGCCTCGACCGTCACCTTCTTCGTGAGGTCGCCGTTGGCGACCGCCGAGGAGACCCGGGCGATGTTCCGCACCTGACTGGTCAGGTTGTTGGCCATCAGGTTGACGTTGTCGCTCAGGTCCTTCCAGATGCCGGTGACCCCGCGCACCCGGGCCTGGCCGCCGAGGATGCCCTCCGTGCCCACCTCGCGGGCCACCCGGGTCACCTCGTCGGCGAAGTTCGACAGCTGGTCCACCATGGTGTTGACGGTGGTGACGAGCTCCAGGATCTCGCCCTTGGCGTCGACGGTGATCTTCTTCGACAGGTCGCCGCGGGCGACGGCGGTGGTGACCTCGGCGATGTTCCGGACCTGGAAGGTCAGGTTGTTCGCCATGAAGTTCACCGACTGGGTCAGGTCCTTCCAGGTGCCGGAGACCCCCTGCACCTCGGCCTGGCCGCCGAGGATGCCCTCGGTGCCCACCTCGCGGGCGACCCGGGTCACCTGGTCCGCGAAGGACGACAGCTGGTCCACCATCGTGTTGAGGGTGTTCTTCAGCTCCAGGATCTCGCCCCGGGCGTCCACGTCGATGGTCTGCGACAGGTCGCCGCGGGCGACCGCGGTGGCGACCTGCGCGATGTTGCGCACCTGGGCCGTGAGGTTCCCGGCCATGCTGTTCACCGAGTCGGTGAGGTCCCGCCACACGCCGGCGACGCCCGGCACCTGCGCCTGACCGCCCAGCCGGCCCTCGGTGCCCACCTCGCGGGCCACCCGGGTCACCTGGTCGGCGAAGGCGGAGAGCTGGTCGACCATCGTGTTGATGGTGTTCTTCAGCTCCAGGATCTCGCCGCGCGCGTCCACGTCGATCTTCTGCGACAGGTCGCCGCGCGCCACGGCCGTCGTCACCTGCGCGATCTGCCGCACCTGAGAAGTGAGGTTCCCGGCCATGAAGTTCACCGAGTCGGTCAGCTCGCGCCAGCGGCCGGAGACCCCGTCCACCCGCGCCTGACCGCCCAGCCGGCCCTCGGTGCCCACGTCCCGGGCCATCCGCGTGACCTGGTCGGCGAAGGACGACAGCTGCGACACCATGGTGTTGACGGTGTTCTTCAGCTCCAGCATCTCGCCGGCCACGTCCACCGTGACCTTCTGCGACAGGTCGCCGTTCGCGACCGCCGTCGTCACCTGCGCGATGTCCCGCACCTGCCCGGTGAGGTTGTGGAAGGCCGTGTTCACCGAGTCGGTGAGGTCCTTCCACGTGCCGGCCGCGCCCTGCACCTGCGCCTGCCCGCCGAGCCGGCCCTCGACGCCGACCTCGCGGGCGACCCGGGTGACCTCGGACGAGAACGACGACAGCTGGTCCACCATCGTGTTCACGGTGTTCTTCAGCGACAGCATCTCGCCCGCCACGTCCACCGTGACCTTCTGCGACAGATCACCGTTCGCCACCGCCGTCGTCACCAGGGCGATGTCCCGCACCTGCGCCGTCAGCTGGTTAGCCATCGTGTTGACCGAGTCGGTGAGGTCCTTCCAGGTGCCCGCCGCGCCCGGCACCTGCGCCTGCCCGCCGAGCAGACCCTCCGCGCCGACCTCGCCGGACACCCGGGTCACCTCGCCCGCGAAGGTCCGCAGGGTGTCCGTCATCTGGTTGATGGTGTCGGCGAGTTGGGCGATCTCGCCGCGCGCGCTCACGGTGACCTTCTGCGACAGGTCGCCGTTCGCGACCGCCGTCGTCACCTCCGCGATCCCCCTCACCTGATTGGTGAGGTTGCCCGCCATCGTGTTGACGGAATCGGTGAGGTCCTTCCACACGCCCGCGACCCCGGCCACCTCGGCCTGACCGCCGAGCTCGCCCTCCGTACCCACCTCGCGGGCGACCCGGGTCACCTCGGACGAGAACGACGACAGCTGGTCCACCATCGTGTTCACGGTGTTCTTCAGCGACAGCATCTCGCCGGCCACGTTCGCCGTGACCTTCTGCGACAGGTCGCCGTTCGCGACCGCCGTCGTCACCAGGGCGATGTCCCGCACCTGTGCCGTCAGCTGGTTCGCCATCGTGTTGACGGAGTCCGTGAGGTCCTTCCAGGACCCGGACACGCCCCGTACGTGCGCCTGACCGCCGAGGATGCCCTCGGTACCCACCTCGACCGCCACCCGCGTCACCTCGGACGCGAAGACCGACAGCTGGTCCACGAGGTGGTTGACGGTCCGCGCGACCTTCAGGAACTCGCCGCGCAGCGGCCGCACCGTCCCGTCGGAACCCTCCGAACGCAAGTCCATCCGCTGTTCGAGGTCGCCCTCGGCGACCGCCGTCAGCACCCGGCTCACCTCGGACACCGGCCGCGCCAGATCGTCGACCAGGGCGTTCGCGGCCTCGATCGCCGCCGCCCAGGCACCTTCCGTCGCCCCCGCTTCCAGGCGCTCGGACAGCTTGCCCTCGCGCCCGACGACCCGTCGCACCCGCGACAGCTCCCCGGTCACGTGCATCTGCCGGTCCGCGACCTCGTTGAAGACGGCCGCGATCTCCGCCATCACCCCGTCGCCGGAGACGGTCAGCCGCCTCCGCAGATTCCCGTCGCGCATCGACACCAGCGCGGACAGCAACCGCTCCAGCGCGGCCGCGTCCACCTGCACCGTCCCCCCACGGGAACGCCCGCCCCTCGCGCGCGTGCCGCTGCCGCTGCCACGCCGCGCCGCCGTGCCAGACTCCACCGTGTCCCTCCCGAAAGGGGTTCGACCGTTCCGCTCCGGCTCCCGCCGAAGCATTCCCAGTGTTTCACCGCGACCGAACCAGGCGATAACAGTTCGGCAGCTTCGCACAAGGTCCCCACCCCCGCAGGGCGGAAACAGCGGAGACCGGCCTCCGCGGGGACGCCGAAGGTAAGTAACCTGGCATCCGGCTGTCCAGCCGCCCCGGTCAGCCCGGCGGGGGCGGTGTGGCGCGTACGACCACCGGGCAGCGGGAGGGGCAGACCGAGCATGGCAGAGCCGGGCGTCGAGACGCGTACGAGGAGTGCTGTGACCACCGCGCGGGCGACTGCCACCTTCGAGCCCGTCGGACGGTCCGTCGCCGCCGCCCGGGCGTTCGTCCGGGACACCCTCCAGGGCTGGGGCCATCCCGAGCTGGTCGACGACGCCGTCGTCCTCACCAGCGAACTGGTCACCAACGCCGTGGTGCACGCCGGCACCGCCGCCGACGTCCTGTGCGTGCGCTCCGAGGACAGCATCCGCGTCGAGGTCGCCGACCGCTACCCGGAGCGCGAGATCCCCGTCCAGAGCGGCCGCACCCTCGCGAGCCCCGACCGGGAGAACGGCCGGGGCCTGCTCCTGTGCGCCGCCCTCGCCGACCGCTGGGGCGTCGACTACTCCCCCACCCGCAAGCACGTCTGGTTCCACCTCTCCCTCCCCCAGCGCCCCGTCGGCACCCGCTCCGCCGGCCCGGTCCTCCCCGACGCCCTCCTCCCGGTCGCCGACAGCCGCGTCCGCGTCGCCGTCGTCCAGATCGACCAGGGCGGCGCCATCACCTCCTGGAACGAGGACGCCGAGGAGCTCTTCGGGTACGCCCCCGAGCAGGTCACCGGCAAACCCCTCGGCGACCTGGCCGCCTGGCCGCACACCCCCGGCATCGGCACCGGCCTCGCCGAGGCCCTCCGCCTCTCCCGCTGGGAAGGCAGTTACGGGCTCCGCCGCGCCGACGGCCGCGTCATGCCCGTGTACGCCTCCCACCTGCGGGTACGCGATGCCGAGGGCGAGCCCTCCACCGTCTGCCTGCTGGTACGGGAGGACGAGCGCGCCGTCCTCCAGACCCCGCAGCGCCCGGCCGCCGACCCGACCGCGGAGAGCCGCGCCACGGACCCCTTCGAGGTCTTCATCGGCTCCCCCGCCCCCGACGACCTGGACGGCCTGCTCCAGCGCACGGTCGAGCGGGCCCGGGACATGCTCGACGGCGACTCCGCCTTCCTCCTCCTGGCCACCGACGACGAGACGGAGCTGGAGGTACGGGCGACGACCGGCCTCCCGGCCGCGCGCCAGCGCTTCGCCCGCGTCCCGGTGGAGACCGGCGCCAGCCGCTACGGCTCCGCCCGCATGCCCGCCGTCCACGAGGACCTGGCCGCCGTCCCCGGCGCCGTCCCCCTCCTCGAAGGCACCGGCATGCGCTCGGTCGTCACGGTCCCCCTCAAGGTCGAGGGCCGTCTCACCGGCTCCCTCGGCGTCGCCGCCGAGGCCGCGAACCGCTATTCGAACGAGGAGGCCCTCCGCCTCCAGTTCGCCGCCGACCGCATCGCCCTCGCCGTCGAGTCCGCCCGTCTCGGCGAGCTCGAACGGCTCCGCCGCGGCTCCCTCAGCTTCCTCGTCGAGGCCTCCGACCTGCTGGCCGGCACCCTCGACCGCGACCAGACCCTGGCCCTCATGGCCCAGATGACGGTCCCCACCCTGGCCACCTGGTGCGCCGTCTACACGATCGCCGACCCGGCCTCCGACCCGTACCTCTCGTACGTGCTCCACGAGGACGAGGACCGCATCGACGGCCTGAAGGCCCTCCTCGGCTCCATCGCCCCGCCCGACCCGGTGCCGACCCCCGGCGCCCGGCTCTGGACGGCCCCCGGCGACGCCGCCCACCGGGCCGCGCTCGCCGCCTCGGCCCGCGAGCTCGAACACCTCGGCAGCCCGCTCTCCTCCGGCATCGACACCGCCCTGGCCACGGCCGGCGCGGTCGCCGGCGAGACGGTCGTCCTGCCCCTGGTCGCCCGCAACCGCGTGATCGGCATGCTGACCCTGGGCCGCCCTGCCGAGGACCACTTCCGCCAGGAGATCCTGGAGCTCGCCGAGGACCTCTCGCGCCGAGCCGCCCTGGCCCTGGACAACGCGCGCCTCTATTCGGAGCGCAACGCCATCAGCCAGTCCCTCCAGCGCAGCCTCCTCCCCCCGGAGCTCCCCAAGATCCCCGGCGTCGAGGTGGACGTCATCTACCGCGCGGCCGGCGAGGGCAACGAGGTCGGCGGCGACTTCTACGACGTCTTCCCCATCAGGGAGGACGTCTACGGCTTCGCCATCGGCGACGTCTGCGGTACGGGCCCGGAGGCCGCGGCCGTCACGGGCCTGGCCCGGCACGCCCTGCGCCTCCTGGCCCGCGAGGGCTTCGGCGGCCCGGCGGTCCTGGAGCGGCTGAACGCGGCCATCCTCGACGAGGGCGCCCGCAGCCGCTTCCTGACCCTCCTGTACGGCGAACTCCGCCCGCAGACCGACGGTTCGGCGGTCCTGAAGGTCGTCTGCGCCGGCCACCCGCTCCCGCTCCGCCTCCGCCCCGACGGCACGGTCATCCCGGCCGCCGAACCCCAGCCGCTCCTGGGCGTGATGGAGGACCTGGAGCTGTACGAGCAGACCTTCACACTCGACCCCGGCGATGTCCTCCTGTGCGTCACGGACGGCGTCACCGAGCGCCGCGAGGGCACCCGGATGCTCGGCGACGACGGCCTCGCCGACGCCCTCAGGACCTGTACGGGCCTGACGGCCGGCGCGGTCGGCGGCCGTATCCTCCGCGCGGTCGAGCGCTTCGCCCAGGCCCCCGCCTCGGACGACATGGCCATCCTGACCCTGCGCCTGCAGGAACCCGAGAAGTAGGAAGAAGGGGCCTCCTCGGAGGCCCCTTCTTCCGCCCTGTCCAGGACAACGCAAAAAGGCCCCCGCCTATAGGCGGGGGCCTTTTCTCTGAGCCCTTTAACGGAATCGAACCGTTGACCTTCTCCTTACCATGGAGACGCTCTGCCGACTGAGCTAAAAGGGCGGGTTGTTCGGCGGTGTCCTACTCTCCCACAGGGTCCCCCCTGCAGTACCATCGGCGCTGAAAGGCTTAGCTTCCGGGTTCGGAATGTAACCGGGCGT
>NZ_JBEYEI010000044.1:0-21284 GCF_040633895.1 Streptomyces sp. NPDC007863 | reverse complement strand
CAGCCGCCTCGACGGACTCGCCCTCGGGCACGTTCTCACTGGTCATCGATGCATCCTCCATGATCGGGAGTTACACCGAACGATTTACAGTCCCCTTGTTCGGAGTTGCCGCACAGGACCGGCACGGCGGGCGGCGGTGGCAGGTGGTGGTAGAGGTGACCCATGGCTGTCCGCAGCAGGCCAGGGACGCGCTGAGCTCCCTGCTCTGGTTCCGGGCGAAGGATGAGGCGACGAGCCGCCAGGAGCGCCGCGTACTGCTCTCGGCGGTCGCCAGGCTGGAGACGGAGCCCGTCGACGAGCTCACCGTACTGGGCACCCGCTACCGCGTCGTGCGGGCAGAGGAGTACGCGGCCGTCGACGAGCACGGCGGCATCGAAACGCCGCGGCCCACCGACCCCGAACCCCTCACCCGCGACTGGAGCTCCGGCACCCGTAGCCAGCGTGTCGACGACGGTCTCGTCCTGGACCCGGACGCACCGCTGTCTCCAATGCAGGCGGCAGAGCGAGTCGCCCTGCGCCCCCTGGCCTACAGCGGCATCCGCTTCCCCACCCCGGTCCTCACCGATTCCGCACGGGCCGTGGAAAGCCATCCGGACGTCCTGCTGATGCCGGCGGCGTTCCTCATCGTGGAGCGATCCGGCGACGGCCCCTGGTCTCCGGGCAGCAGCCTGCACGCCACCGCCCACGACGCCCGCCGCACCCTGGACTTCGCCCTGACCTGGATGGAACCGCGCACCCGCGGCATGATCCCCTACGACGCCGACCCCACCGTCGACGCCCGCCACCCGGCCACCGGCAAGGCAGCCGCGGCCCTTGAGGAATTCGCGGCGGCCGCAGACAGACTGCGCGCCGGCCGCTGCAACGAGGTCGAGGCCCACGGCACCATCTACCGCATCGCCCGCTCCCGACGCCTGCTGCGCTGGGCCCCCGACGGACCGGAAGGCCCACGCCCTTCCGACATCAACTCCCACACCCCCATGGTGCTCCACCCACGCCTCGACGAAGACGACACCATCCACTTCGACGAGTCCGCGGGTGAGGAACCCGTCTCCTGACACAGGGAGGGCTACCGGTCTGGGGACGACGTCGGCCGGCAGACGCACCCAACCGTTGGTATCAGCGGACCCCGCGTGTCCGGTGATGGTGGGCGGCGTAGGGCAGCCGACGCCGTACATCTCCCTCCCTCTATTTGCAGGCTCCTTCCAGTCGTGCGGGCGCACCATGGTTCACTTGTCGCCGTTGCAGCCCCGGGTCCGCATCCTCATCCGGCCGAGCCCGACCGCCGACAGCCGGTCCCGTGTCCGCTTCCCGGTTCGTTGCTGGGTTGCTCCCGGCCCTGGGCCCTCCGCGCCGGGCTCGGTCGCCCGCCGGGTAGCACGGGCCGCTGCTCCGCCATGTGACTTCAGGGCGAGCGCGGAGGCCTCGGTCGGCTACTTCCTGACTCTGCCAAACCCAGCTGCTCAGTAGTGGGTGTTGCGGGCTTGGCGGTGCCGGTGCAATAGCCAGGCATATTTGCTTGACGAGCTCATGCAGGACATCGTGCGGGGCACGATACGGAACCAACAAGGCCCCTTTGATCGCCGGTGTGATGAGTGGACTCATCACACCGGCGACAAGGGGTCCCTGCTTCATCGCTACACCCCGCTGACCAGGCCATTTCCCCCTTCAGTAGAGGATGAAGGAGGCTCACTGGCGCCGACTTATGCGGTGAATGGTGATAGCGACTGCTATGAACTATGCGACCGGCTGCCAGGTGATGCAGGTTGGCAGCTCGCCGCCAGAGAGAACAAATTCTTTCACTGCATCCCGGATGAGCGCGATGGGGACTTCTGCATTCTCGGGGAAGAATGCTTCGTGGCCGGCTACATGATAGAAGAGTTCTTCATGGCTCCCGGTTTCACCTACGCTGGCGAGATCGTGATTATCGAAGCTGAATGTGATTGCCCCCATCTTGCTTTCCGGGTTCACGCCGACGATGAATTCGTGATCCGGGCTGCCAGACGGAAGCGCCATGCGCTTCAATGAGCAGAATTTTGCTGCCGAATGGTACTCCTTGTCACCGAAAAGGAGATAGTCGATCACCCGGTTCACGTCTTCAGGCGTTGAAATTTCTTCCCAGGCGGACGTGTGCTCCGATTTGAAGTACGCCTTGGCTTTTGCTTCCATTTCAACCTGCCTTCAGGTACTGCTCTGAGTGCCAGATACCATCTGCGTCCTTCCAGTGGACCCTTAGAGTGCCTACTCCCTCAAGAAGCTTAGGGGGTCGACGGCCTTCGCATAGGGCTGCCCCGCAGCCCCGCGGAGGGTCAGCGCGCGGCATCAGATGCGTTGCATCGCAAGGCGGAGGGCCGTCCTCATATAGCGGGTTCCCAATGGAGCCACTTATGTCAGCAAGGCAGCTTTTATTGTGTAGTCCGCCTCATCCAAGCTGTATTGGAGGAAGAACGGGATACCAACCGGATAGTTGCTGACGCTATTGAATCCAAGGAAGTCATCGCCTTCGACGTCACCCTCGTATAGTTCGATTCTGACGTCTTGGTCATCACCGTAAACTATGGTGTCGATGCTGCTGATGTCTACCGTCTGACCGTCAGTTATCCTGCCCGACCACCTGGTGATACCATTTACGCGGAGGATAATATCGTCCATTCCTGTTGCGTCTTCTGTCTTGCGACAGCTTAGGCTATAGAGATGGAGTTGCTTTGCCATGCCTCGCCCCTATCGATTCGCTACGCGCAGCGACGTACAGCCAGCCTCTTGGGTGATTCTGAGACAACGGCTCACCTGCCAGGCTGGGAATGACTGCTTCCATCCAACCCAAATTGGTTGACAGCTGCATCGTCATCAAGCGTGGATCTGCTCTTTCAGGATGCGCCGTGTAAGAGGTTCCTGCAGCAAGAGCTGCGCCGGGTAGGTGTCGTGGTTCGGGTAACGCAGGTCTGGTCCTGTCGCTGATGGCCGGCGGCGTGGTCCTGTACAGCCTGTGGTGCTCGGGCACCCTTAGACCATATCGAGCGCACCCGGGCCCACCACCGAAACCGTCGTTTCGTGGCCGCCCTCGATCTCGAACAGTACAATCACAACGCTTTCCACGGGCTGAGTGGGGAGGCGCACATAGGACCCCATCACTTATCAATAATTGCCTCCCCAGTCGTCTCTGGTCGTAATATGTTCGTCGTCTTCGTCGTCGTCCCCGAAGAATCCGGCGATGCTTTCGACTATCTGGCCGACCTCCTCGACCGCATCCGTGCCAACACCGGCGATGTCGCTGATCGCCTTCTCCGCGGTCCTTACCGGGTCTCGAGCGAGGTCGCTTACGGCGCCCATAGCGAACGATGTCACCCCAGCCAGCGGATTTGGGCCGCTGATCGTGATGAGAGGCAGCTTGATAGTGCTTGTCGCAGCCCAGTGCAGACCTAGCTCTGCTTTGAGTCCGATCTCACCGCCGACAGCGAAAGGCTGGCCTCCGATCGTTACACCGAGTTGCCCGCCGATCTCACCCGCGGACAGGCCGATCTCCCCACCCACCCCATTTGGGCCAGCCTCCCCGGACATATGGGCATTGGGTCCCACGGCATGTCCAGTAGCGCTCCCCCCAGCACCTGGAGCACCAAACGAGGCCTGTCCGTCAACTCTGACCGTGACTACTTCGGCGTAACCCTTTGCGGTGAGAGTCTTTCCGTCGACCGAGCCTTCGAATTTCACGACGCCGATCTGCAGTCGCAAGTCAGCCGTCACCGTTATGTCTCCGGCACGCGCTCTCAGGGCTCCAGACTCGTCGACGAAGGTGTGTTTGTAGGAGAAGCTCTCTCGAGGTAGGCGCAGGGGGCCGACCGGCACAGGCGTTCCAGCCGCTACCACCCCTTTTTCAACTCTCAGGACTCCGCTCTCATCGAACGTCTTGCGCTCGTAAGTGATCACATTGGGGTCATTGGGATCGAGCTTGCCGACGGGGACGTGTTCAACGGTAGGTATCGTCGCCGGAGACAAGTCACCGACGAGGTAAGCGGTGTCGCTCGAAACGGTGTTGTAGATGTCCCAGCCCCGACCGACGGCGTCTTCACCTGTCGATACGTACCAATCTTTTTCTTGGGGGCCTGACCAGCCGTCGTGGCGGTTCCACCAGAGATCCCCATCTGGCGTGATTCCGTAGATCACTCCGAAGCCGCCGCTGAAGACGGTCTTGTATTCGTCCCAGCCGCTACCGACCTTCCAACTGGCTCCTCCCGTCCAGCGGTTTGAGCCGTCTGTCCAGCCGTCGTGGCGGTACCAGTGGAGATCCCCATCTGGTGTGATTCCATAGATCACTCCGCGGCCGGCGCTGAGGACGGTGCTGTAGAAGCTCCAGCCTCCCCCGACGTTCTTTCCACCGTCTCCTGCCGTCCAGCGGGCAGAGCCGTCCGTCCAGCCGTCGTGGCGGTACCACTGGAGATCCCCACCTGGTGTGATTCCGTAGATCACTCCGCCGCCGGCGCTGAGGACGGTGCTGTAGATATTCCAGCCTCCCCCGACGTTCTTTCCACCGTCTCCTGCCGTCCAGCGGGCAGAGCCGTCTGTCCAGCCGTCGTGGCGGTACCACTGGAGATCCCCACCTGGTGTGATTCCGTAGATCACTCCGCCGCCGCCGCAGAAGACGGTCCTGTAGATGTTCCAGCCTCCGCTGACATATTCTCCGCCTTCCCCTGTCGTCCAGCGATTCGTGCCGTCCTCCCACCCGACGTGGCGGTACCACTGCAAATCGCCGTCCGGCGTAATCCCGTAGATGACGGCGAGCATATATCCCTCTGCCATGACTCCTCCACATCCATCGAATGGATCCGCTGCTCGATTCGAAAGCACGACGCCGGCGCCAGCGCAGCGATACGTCGTCATCGTCCAGCGGACTGTGCTTACGAGGATCGAGCCCGGGCCGCAAGGAGAAGCTGTATTAATCCAGCGGCTTGCGGAAAATCCATTTCGTGCTGGATCGTCGTGACCTGCCCTGCCCCAACTACAGGTCCCTCGTGATACCGGCTCTGTAGTTCAGCGCGGGGAACGACGAGAAAGCCTTGCTTTACGCATGCCGGAATGATTGAGAGGCAGGATCCCTCTCTCACCGGCTTGGCGATTCGCTCTCTAACACGTCACAGCATGGATTTGCTTTCCCAACTCAAATCTAGAGGTCCGATCACCGGTGCGAGACCCGGGGCCAGTCTGCCAGTGCCCGATGCTCCTGTAGCGGTCAGTGGAATCGTGAACTGGTCCAGTATCGCGACCAAATGCCGGAAACCTGGAACGCTTGGGTCTGGAACCCACATATCTAGAGTTTTTGTGGATGTATCCCACTCCCACTCGCCCTCCTGGCTGGCGGCGCGAGGCGCAAGGAACGCTAGCTCGCTCCAGCAGCGGCCTTTCGGCCGCGGGCTCCCCAAGTTACTGTCATCCCATTCGAAGTCTACATTCACCGTTTGCGGGACCCAGCTTGGATGGATTTTCACATTTCCGCCATGGAGCACCACGATCACCTCTCCGCTCACAGTCCAACCGTTCACTTCGTCGTTCGGACCTACTCCTTCATCGAGCCTGACCAGCCCGCTCTGTTTGTCCCAACTTGGACCACCGCCCGTCTGGGCGTCCGTGTTGACTTCTCAGTGCGTTGAGCCCGCCGCGTGTCGTCTCAAGCCTGCCCGTAAGGGATGCGTCTTTGTATTCCACTGGGCGCTAAGTGAAGCCATGGCGACCCTCCGCTCGATATTGACTGACGATGCGGAAATCGCTTCCTTTGCAGCCGAGCCGGCGCCTCGCCATCTAACCCGAGCATGATCGGCCGGAGAAGCCTGCAGCGTTATCGGCCTAGGGAGGCCGGGGTGGCGGTGCCGCTTGAGAGGAAGGAGACAGAGTCCCCACTTGCCATGCTGCGCCACTGCGTGCGCATCCGCATGCCGTGTCAGACATCTAAGACGGTGTCTCACGTGGTGATCTTGGCGAGCTTCTTGTAGCAGGCTATGGCTTCGGCGAGGCCGAGGAAGGCGAGGAAGTGGCTGCCCTTGCGTTCGTAGCGGATGGTCAGGCGGCGGTATCCGAAGAGCCAGGAGATCGATCTCTCGATCTTCCATCGGTGCCTTCCGAGGCGTTCGGAGGACTCCACGCCCGGCCGGGCGATCCGTGGAGTGATGTGGCGTTCGCGCAGCCACGCCAGGTTGCCGGCCGAGTGGTACGCCTTGTCGGCCCGAACCTTGTCGGGACGTCGCCGGCGAGGGCCGCGGCGCGAGCGGACGGCCGGGATCCCGAGGATGAGTGGGCGAAGCGCTTGGACGTCGTTGACGTTCGCGGCGGACACCCCGACGACCACGGGCAGTCCCTGCGCGTCGGTCAGAACGTGCAGTTTGCTGCCCGCTTTGCCTCGGTCGACCGGATTCGGTCCCGTCAGGAGACCCCCTTTTTCGCGCGTACCGAGGCCGCATCGACGATCACGGAGCTCCAGTCGAGTCCACCACGGGCTCCGATCTCGTCCAGGACCACGCGGTGCAGCCGACGCCACACTCCGGAGGCGGTCCAGACGGAGAACCTCCGGTGAGCCGTCGCTGGCGACACCCCGAATGTCGGTGGCAGATACCGCCATGCGCACCCGCTGGTCAGCACGTATACGACGGCCGTGAACACGGCACGTTGGTCGACCGGCGCGGTGCCACCGCCCTGCGGGCGCAAGCGAAAGGACGGCAGCACCGGCTCGACCAATGCCCATAGATCATCCGGCACGAGCCGCTGCGACAGATACCCACCCATGAACGATCATGATGCCGCCGCCAGTCACCCAGCGACGGCTGGTGGAGTTGATGGGCTGGTTACCCTCGCCACCTCAGAATGGGCGCATGGCTCCTCTCCCCATCGACCCACGCTCGTTGAACGCCGCCGAGCGCACAGTGCTTGAACACATCCTGTCGGCGGAGTTCGATGGCGCATCGCAACTGCGGAGTCAGCTGGACCGCACCGAGGTGACCGCTGTCTGGGGGCCCGGCTCCGTGAGCGTCGACCTGCAGGTCCGAGAACCGTGTGAGCATGCAGCACTACCGACCGAGCTCGTTCCCGTCGACGCGCACGTCCATGATCCGTCCGGCTCCTACGTCGGCGAGATCCTCGTATGGACAGACCAGGGAACCACGCTCGCGGCCCTGGAGTTCGCCTGGGTCACCGACGAGATGCCCACATCTCTCCCGACCGTCATGCACGGCCGGCTCAGCTGGCCGCCCTGACGGCCCGCCCGCCCTCAGCCCCGCAGGGGACGAGATCGCCACGTGAGACAACGTCTTAGCGGTCGGTTGACGTCCGCTTTAAGGACGCGGGCCCGGCGTCCCCTTGTGGAGGGGAACGCCGGGCCCGCAGGTTGTCTGGTCCGAAGGCCTCAGCCGGTTCGGGGGTGCGCTCGTATTGCTACGGCAGACGGACGTGTAGCGCTCCGTCTCCGGGCGGTGTGGACCCGGCCTCAGCAGGGTCGCGGAGTGCGGTGGGGGTGTCGGCAGCCTGGAGCGGCTGAGCGGTCCTCACTTGTCCTGCCGTGCCGCCCGTTTGCGTACTGCCCATACGACGAGCGCGGTGCAGGCCGCCGTGATCAGGCTGGCGGGGAGTTCGGTGAGCAGGCCCTGGACGATGAGGGTCAGTGCGGTGTCGATCACGGTGTCTCCCGGTGCGATTCCGATTGGTCCCGTCCAGGTTGGGCTTGTTCACAGGGGTGCTGACGTGGTCTGACGTCCCCAGACAACTCAGGTCGGGGATTTACGGGTTCGGACGCGGTACCTTGCCCGTCGGACGCAGTTGGACACTTCTGGACACTCCGTGGGGGATCACGCATGGCTCGGCTTACAGCTCCCATGTTCCTGCCTGGGCCTCGCAAGAAGCTGAGCGATGAGCTGCACCTAGCTCACCGCCGAGCGGGTTGGCCCTCGGTGCGGGAGCTGGCACGGGCTATGGGCCCCGGAGTGGTCAGCTCAAGCCGGATCCACGACGCCTTCACCAAGCCCCGGCTGCCGACGTGGGGGCTCGTCGCGCTCCTGGTGACCGAGCTCGGGAGCCGGACGCCTGGAGCCGATGCGGCAGTCGAGCTGAAGCGGTTCCACGCGTTGTGGGACGCAGCTGCGGAAGCGGACACCTTGCCGCAGGCCACGGATGAGCCCGGGCGGGTTCAGGAGGTGGCTCCCGCGATACACCAGGCCGCAACCGTCATGGATGTCCCTGAATCCGGGAAGTCTGTACCGAGCACCCTGCTGCTAGCCGACATTGAGCGGTTCAGTAGTCGCGACGGTGTTGAGCAGGGATACATGCGCCGGATGCTCTCCGACCTCCTTGACCGTGTCGCAGAGGCCGCTGGCATCGATCCAGCTGCGCGGCGGCGGATGGATCAGGGAGACGCAGTCATCGAACGGATCGACGTCGCTGTCCCCATGGTCAATCTCCTGCGTACCGTGCTCACAGTTCTCCCTATGGAACTGCGAACGGTCAACCGGCTTGCCTCGGACGCGGTCCAACTCCGTCCGCGGCTGGTCCTGGCCACGGGCAACCTGAGCATGGACGGACATGGCTGGGCAGGCGTCGCTCTCAACGACGCCTTCCGACTGCTTGACGCAGGGGCAGTGCGGGCGGCATTGCACGGCCGCACGGATAACTACGTGCTGTGCGTATCAGAGGCCGTCTACTGGACGACCGTGAGCCAGAACCACCCCGGCATCAGTGTGGCGGAGTTCCACGAGATCGGCGTCCAGACGAAAAACGGGAGCATGCGGGCGTGGCTGCACCAGCCGCCGGCCTAACGAGCTCGTGCACGGTAAGCGGTGAGACGTCGAGCCCGGGATGGTTGATCATGGTCGGGTGGTGGGGAACGCGGCTCGTGCAGTGATCGTCAGCAACCGTCGGATTACGGGCCTGCCGGCCGATGTGATCGCTGAACTCGTTGCCGAAGTGGGGCCGTTGTGGTATAAGCGTCGCCAGACCAAGCTGACCTCTCGGCCGCGGAAGCGCGCTGTGGGCGCCGGTGCGAAGCACCGGCTGGTGTTCGTCGACCGGCTCCTGGCCACGCTTGTGCACCTCGCCACGGGGTTACCCACGATGTGCTGGCCTGCTGGTTCGCAGTCGACCGCTCCACCATCACCCGGGCCATCGGTGAGATACGACCCCTGCTCGCCGAGCGGGGGTGCACGATCAGCCCCGGCGTCCGGCTCCGGACGCCGGCCGAAGTCATCGGCCACCTCGGCGCCAGTGGGCAGACCGGCATCATCGACGGCACCGAGATCCGGGTCCGCCGGCCGGCCGCTGGACGCAAGGACCGCGACGTGTTCATCTCCGAAAAGAGCAAGCAGAACGCCGTCAAGACCATGGTCCTCACCGACCAGAACGGAAGGGTGCTCTTCAGCAGCCCAGCCAGACCAGGCAGCTGCGCGGACATCACCCACGCCCGCCAGTTAGGACTGGTCAAGCTCCTGGCCGACGGGCCCGTCGTCGAGATCCTTGCCGATGCCGGCTACCAGGGGCTCGGCGCCCAGACCGGCGGACGCGTGGTGACGCCACCGCACCGGAAGTTCAAGAAGGACACCCCGAACTGGTACGAGGAGATGTACGAACGACAGCGCAAGGCGCACTCCTCACGCCATATCCGGGTCGAGCACGGCATCGCCCACCTGAAGAACTGGCGGGCTCTCGCCCGTCACCTCGGCCGTCGTGAGCACATCAGCGACACCATCCAGGCCGTCGCCAGGCTGTTGTCCCACCAGCAGACCGCGGACCTGAACCCCCGACGACAGAGGTGAGCACCGGTCCCACCGAAGCCCTCGACGTCTCACCGCTTACCGTGCACGAGCTCGTTAGCCGGGGGTACCCTCGGAGAGAACGGCGTAGTCGATGTGGTGGCGCTCGATCTCGACCCCGTCCCGGCCTCCCCACGCCTCCCAGACCCTTCGGCCGATCGCTTCTGCCACTGCCACACTCCTTTTCCGGACCAAAGACCGATGGGAGGCTGGCACGCAGCGGCCCGACTAGGTTGAGCGCATGACAAGCCTTGATCACCCCCAACTCTCCGGGTTGGGGCGGAACTCGTCGGCTCCTCAGGATGTCCTGGTACGTCTGGCTACACACAAGGCCGGCCGACACGGGATATCGCAGCGTCGCGGGCGGCTGGAGGACGTCGTTGTCGATGCTCTGCTGGCACAGGGCGACTGCAACATCGCTGTGGCCCTTCACGGGGACCGAATCTCCCCGGAGATGCGCCGAAGGATCACCGAGCACCCCGATCCGGCGATCCGCAATGCGTTCACAGACTTTGTCCGCGACATGGTTGACCGCAAGGTACAGATCGGCATCGAAGCCCTGGAAGAAGCCTATGGCCAGCCGCGGATGATGCTCGCCAGCGCGCCGAGTCCGAGCCTGCGTGCCGCGGTCGCACGAACTTGGCACGACCGGCCTCTCACCGTGCAAATGGAACTACTCGCTGACCCGGATCCGCAGGTCCGTTCAGCCGCCACCCAGCACAGGAATCCGGGTGTCCCGCCTGAGTGGAGGGAACGTTGCCTTGCCGACCCCGCAATGCGCACCAGCCTGGCACGCTATGTCCCGCTCACATCGGAACAGTTTGCGCAGCTCATGCGGCACGAGGAAAGGGAGCTCCATCAGGCTGTCGCCGGTAACCCTCATCTATCGGCAGAGATGGTTGCCCAGCTCCTGGGCATCGACGACCCGCTCGTGCGGGTCGCGGTTGCGCTGAGTCGGCATGTGGACGCCGAAACCCGGGAGCGACTGTATGCGCGCGTAGAAGCCGAACGCGCGGACGGAAGCATCGAGGCGGAAGTGGCTCTGAGCTGGAACTTCGCCGAACCGGACTGGCTGCGCGAGGCGCCTCTCGATGAGCAGATGTCCTACCTGGACTGCCAGTACACACCATTCCGGTGCGCACTGGCCTCCTGTCACGACCTGCCTGAGGAGGCATGGCGTCGGCTGGACAGCGACCCGGAACTCGCAGTCCGCCGTGCTGCCGCCCGTCGGCCGAACACACCACCGGAGGTTCTGGAAGGACTGGTCCGCGCTCACGGCGATGTATTGCACATCCGACCGCTGCTCGTCGACCACCCCAACTTCCCTCGTGACGTGCTGCGCACGTTCGTCGACGAGCCAAGCCCGAACGTGCGCTACCTCGCCCTGGAGGACCCGGAACTGCCCCTGCCGTACCTTCAGCAGCTCGCCGCCGCTACCGAGCCCTTCCTGCGCCGCGGGGTCGCCCGTCACCCCAACGTCACGCACGTGTTGCTGGAGCGGCTGCTCGGTGACCCGGACCCCGAGGTAGCCGACGACGCCGCTGCCAACTCTGTGCTGCGGCCGACCCAGATGTATCGGATCCTTACCGCTGCTGGCTTGTGACCCCCACGAGAGGCCCAGGCCCCAGGTCTTCCCGGTTCTCGCCGAGGCGGCGGTGCGGAGTCGGTGAAGAGCAAAAGGCGAGCACCGTGTACTGGGAGATGGCCCCCGAGGTCACCCGGCGCGGCTCTCTCGGGCACTGATCGCAGGGCATGGAAGCCGCCGGATTCCTCACCGTCGCAGAGCACCTGGGCATCGACGCTGCCGCAGTGCTCACGGTCGCCGACGGCCCACCGACCGCCGCCCCTGCACGACCGCCTTTGGGCAATCTGGCGAGTTTCCTGGCTGGCCAGCGGCACGGGAGCGGGTTGGGCAGGATGGGACTCCCGCCTGTTGAAGTTCGATGGTGATCTTCCGGGCTGGAGGTCTGCTCGCTCGTTCCCTGCGTCGATTGGATCTGTCGTTCCCGTGAAACGCTCCACTCTCAAGCCGTTTGTTCCGCGGCAGTCACCGGCGCCTGCCGCGGAGTCCGAATCACCCCTGACGTTCCAGAGTGTCTTATTGGTCCCGCCGGGCGCCGGAATCATCCCGGAGGTCCGCCGGGTGACCGGGCAGTGGCTGAACGGGAAGTTCAAGTCGGCGCCCCTGGAGACGGGTACGCACTTCCTCCAGGACCACGTGGTGCTGGCCTCTCAGGCGTCGTATCACGAGGACGGCGCCGAGCACGGACTGCGGATCCAGCTGCGTGAGGACAACCCAGAGGCGACCTGGCGCGTGACGGTCACCGCTGTCACCCCGCCGGCCGCCGAGCAGGCGGTCTGCGTGAGCCTGGAGTGCTTCGACAACGGCGTCACCGTTCTTCGGCCGGCCCGTCCAGCGCTGGTCGAGCAGCTCGTCAAGGCCCTCCGCCCGCGGGACGGCCTGGCCCGGCTGACGCTGAACGCCCAGGCTGTGACCGTAGACGGCGTCGAAGCCCTCGTGGACATCCTGTGTGATCCGGATAGGCGTCTGCCAGTGGTGGTCGCCGCCCGCCCTCTCCAGCCTGACCCGGTGTGGTCCCAACGGCTCAAGACGATGATGACCAAGTGCGCCGGCGACGCCTCGCTCTACCTCCTGGAAGACGCCGCCGCTGTCGACGCCTTCCGTAGAACGATCGGCGCACATCACGGTGTGCGTACCGGCTCGGTGCGCACGTTCCTGCGTGAGGTCGACCCGGCTTGGCCGGCCGACGGCCCCCGTCACCGCTTGCTCAGCGGAGCTCGCATCAGTACGCAGACGGACTCCGTGTACACGTTGGTCGCCCGCGAAGTGCAGCGGTACGCCCGCGGGGCCGAGCTGCCGGAGGCGCTGCGGACTCTGGTCTTCCCCGATGTTCAGCAGCGCAAGCAGGATGAGCGGCGGGCCGCGCAGACCGCGGCCCGCACCCAGGTCCAGGCGGTGCCGGCTCTCACGCTGGAGAAGGAACTCGCGGCGCTGAAGGATGAGGTGTCGGTCCTCACTCAACTGCTGACCGAGGGAGACCGGGACCTGTCCGAGGCCCGTCGGGATGCGGCGCTCGCCGAGCGGACGGTCCAGCTGCTGCGCGAGAACCTGCGCACGACCAGCAAGCAATTCGAAGAGGAGATGGAGGCTCATCTCCTCACGCTGGAGGACGTGGAGCGCGCGCAGGCCGAGGCCAAGATCCTCCGCCAGCGACTGCACGGGCAGGGCCGCCACGATGAGACGGTGGTGCTGGAGCCGACGCAGGCGCAGCCAGCGTCGTTCGAGGAACTGGTGCAGCGGCGCGACGAGCTGGAGCATGTCCTGCTGACCGCCGATCTCACCGTCACGCAGTCGCTCGACGACCACGAGCTGGCGCGGACCTGGGCCGCCAAGGCGTGGCAGGGCCTACGCTCGCTCGACTCCTACGCGGAGGCGCAGAAGGCCGGGCTCGTCAACGGCGGGTACTTCCAGTTCTGCATGACCACGCCGGTGGCCAGCGCGCGGATCTTCCCGGTGAAACAGATTGCCATGGGTGAGACGGAGGCGACGCTGACCGCGTGGGGCGACGAGCGGATCTTCCCCGCTCCGGAAGAACTCGACCCGCGGGGCCGGATGCAGATGGAGGCCCACCTGAAACTCGGGTCGAAGGGCTCGATCTCACCCCGCATCTACTTCTACGACGACAGCCGAGGCATCACGGGCAAGGTCGTCGTCGGATACATCGGCCCCCACCTGACCAACCGCAAGACCAGCTGATCCCCCTGCGGCCGGCCGCCGGCTCGATTCCGGCCAAGTGATCCCGGCACTCTTCCAAGAACGGGGAGAGTGCCGGGGGTGCCCGCGCCTCGCGGCATACGAATGCCCGTCGCTCCCCTGATCCCACGGGGGAAGGACGGGCACTCGTGTGTCAGACCTCGAAGTAGGCGACCACGACCACGGTTCCCAGGACCGTCGTGTGGTAGACAACGCGGGCGCGGCCTTCGGCGTACTCGCGCAGCGGGACCTGGCCGGGTTCGGTAGGACGCTCTATGCCGATCATGGGGTCCAGAGAGATGGCGACCAGTGCCCGGTCGAGGCGGACGACCTCGGCGGGTGAGAGCTTTTCCAGGTAGGGGTCGCACTCGGGGGTGAAGACCACGCGTGCGCGCCGGCCGCCGGGCTTAGGCGACACGGGTGTCCTTGCCGTCTTCGGTCACGTCGATGCCGTGCCGGGCGTACAGCTCGACCCGCAGGGTCTCCCAGTCCCGGGTCAGGTCCACTCCGCGTTCTGCGATGCCTCGCAGCGAGTCGGCCAGCAACTGCTCTCCCGCCTGCTCGGCCTGCTCAGCCTGCTCCAGGACCGGAGGCTTCTCGTGCTCGTCGTAGATCAGCCGCATGGTCTATCCCCTCCCGCGCTTCGGTGCTGCCTGTACGGTACGCCCCGCCGTACGAGGGTGTCGTGCCTTTGCACGGCCCGGCAGGACTTGATGCTCGGCGCCCGGCACCTGGTGCTCGCACCCCGGACAGCGGTGTGCACCTCTGTACGGGTACGGGGCACCGACGGTGCGAGGGCCAACGGCAAGTCATGGTGTGGTGGCACCAGCTGGTGTTCGTCGACCGTCTCCTGGCCACGCTCGTGCATCTTCGTCACGCCGTCACGCACGACGTGCTGGCCTGCCGGTTCGGCGTCGACCGTTCGACCATCACCCGGGCCATCGGTGAGGTGTGGCCTCTTCTGACCGAGCGAGGCTGCATTATCAGCTGCGGAGTGCGGCTGCGGACCCTCGCCGAGGTCATCGACCATCTCGGCGCCAACGGGAAGACCGGCATGATCAACGGCACCGAGCTTCGAGTCAGACGCCCGGCTGCCGGACGCAAAGACCGGGACAAGTTCATCTCCGGCAAGAGCATGCAGAACGCGGTCAAGACCATGGTCGTCACGGATGGCGATGGCCGGATGCTCTTCTGCAGCCCGGCCCAGCACGGCAGCTGTCCGGACATCACCCATACCCGCCAGGTAGGGCTGGTCAGGTTCTTGGATGGTGGTCCGGCAGCCGAGATCCTCGCGGAAGCCGGCATTTCCGCTTACCTGACCACCCGTCGGAAAGCCCGCTTCATGAAAACGCGAGACGAAGCTCGACCCCACCAGCGAACGGACCCCTCTCCATGACCAACGGCCTCACCTGGATAGGCGCCCACGCCTACACCGCCGCGCCCGTCCCCGGAATGCGCGGCGGCATCTCCCTAACCCTCGCCCGAGGCATCGACCCTGACGAGTTCCTCATCAACCTCGGGGCCGACCTTGATCAGCTCGCCGCCCGCACTCCTCTGGCCGAACTGCGTAGCCAGCCCACCCCGCCCGGCCACGACCCCACCCGCTACGCCTACGCGATGTACGGCAGCGAGGGTGAGTGGACGTACGTGCTGGAGAACGACCACGCCGCGAACTGGGCAACCGGCTTCCGCCGCGTCCCCTCGATGCGGCCCGGCCCGGGTGAAGAGATCCTGTGCGCCAGCCGGAACCTGTACAGCCCGCCCGCCGCGATCCTGCACGTCAAAGGCGACGAGGTGATACGGCGCGCAGAGTTCGGCACCACCACCGGCCACGAGTCGGCGTTGGACGCGGCGCTCACCGCCGCCGGTGCCGTCTTCCCCTCCATCCCCGACGCCACCGCCGACGAGGTGACCGCCTACTACGAACAGCACGGCGCGCGCCTGCCCACCCCGGTGTTCACCGCGCTGGGCGCGTACACGAGGCTGAGCATCGACCAGGATGCCGCACAGGCCGGGAATCTCCCCGCCGTCCACCTCCTCACTCCTTGAGCCGCACGCGCCTGCACAACGATTTCGGCCCCCACCTTGACGGTCAGGGGGCCGAAGCATGTTGGCGCTGGGGTATTACGGCGCGACGAGTTCGCAGATCACGGGCTGACCGCCGCCGACACCGTAATGGCAGGTGCCGCCGTCATTCATGCGCGTAACCAGCCAGTACGCATCGTTGTCCTTGATGCGCATCTGCTTCATGAAGTTCGCGAAGTGGCCGCCCATGGATTCCTGGTTGTGCATGCCCGAGACCACCTCGGGCTAACGCTCGCTCTCCGCCAGCGCCGGCGGTTCCGCAAGGATGCTGTGCTGATCGTGGACGGCACCTTGGTTCCCACCCGGGGGGCCTCTTGGCCACACCTGGTCGTTCCCAGGCCGGGTGGTCGGGATCAGAGGGCCCAGGGCAGTCGTACGGCCTCGACCTCCGTGTCGTTGAGGAAAGTCTCGACGAGCGCGGCGGGGCCCGCCACCTTGGTGGCCCAGAGGTCGTAGTCCGTGCAAAGGCCCCAGGACCGGTCCTGGGCCCAGAGGTTGGACGGCGTCCAACCGTCCTCGTCGGGGTGGTCGTACAACGCCTTGGCATCCGCGAGCGTGCCGGCCCGGACGTGCAGATTGTCGAAGTCCTCAGCCCTCTGCAACAGCGGGTTGTAGTAGGCCAGGCAGTGGGTCTCCACTCCCTGCGGGCTGTGCTCGGTGAGAATGTCGACCAGGCGGTTCCAGTCGGTTCGGTCCAGGCTGCCCTCGGACGGCCCCGAGATGCCGACCGGCCAGCCGTTCGACTCCCGGAACGAGGGGAAGGAGCGGTAGCAGGGCAGCCGCCCCTCGGGCACCACGGGATCACCGGTCCGCCGCGAGAGCTCCGCCCAGCGCAGTCGGTGTTCAGCTCCTTCGCCAGCTTGGCATGAGGGCGCACGAAGAAGTCCTCGCCGGGTCCGGCCGTCATGATCGCCGCCCGCCGGTCAATAGGCACGAGAATCGCAGCGGCCGTGCCGAGGCCGACGCCCAGGAAGGCCGGCATATCCTCGTCGCGGACCAGCGTGACAGGGTGATCGGGAATCAGAAGCGTCCGGCGCTCGAACTCGATCAACCCCCAGGCCCGTCCCATGAAGATCTCATAAGCCGCCTTCATCGACTGGGCCATGTACACGACGTGCTCGTTGACCGACAGCTCTGCGGAGTAGCTGTCGAAGTCCGTCACGGACTCCCACATCTCTTCCACGTCCTCGTCCGCTACCGGCCCTCCCTCCTCCTCTTCCAGATGGCGCCGGATCTCCGGCTTACCGCCCATGGCGATGAGGATCTTGCCGAAATGGTCGGCCATCTCGTTCTGCGCTGTGCGCGCAGCAGGGACCCGAGCGTGTTGTGCCGCGATCCACTCCGCAACGACCGCCCGCTCCTCGACCTCCAGGGGCCAGACTCCTTGGGCGATCTTGCGGATGATCTTGGCTGCCTTGCCCTCCAGATCGGCCAGCAGGTTCTCTACGGTGTCGTCGAGCTGGCCGTCTTCACCCTGCATCGAATAGAAGTCACGATGCACGGTGACATCCGCGATGCCGACCTCGCGCCGCTCGCCCCCATCAAGAGGCACACGGACGATCTTCTTCCCATCAGCGAAGCGCCGCAGGAGAAGGCGCGGCACCGTGTGATGGCGACGCTTCAACTTCGACTTACCAGAGGTCTTGCCCATGATCTGACGATACGGGCACCCCCTGGAAACAGCGTCCTGCCGACCCAGGTGGACCCCTCGGGGTCCAGAACGAGGCGACGTACCGCCAATTCGCACCAGATGTGGAGCACCCGATACGCCAGACCTTCACCGCCGCCTCCGTCGCGAACATGGCCCTGCCGGCTGACGCCGGCAGTCTCCTGAGGTAGACACCGTCCTGTCCGTGCTCCGTCGTACGATGACTCGCCGGATGAGAGGAGGCTCCTCGGAGGACGCCGGCGTCTTGAGAGGAGCTTCGGTGTCGACGGCCAGGCGAGGTGCCCTAGGCGGCTCAAGCAACGAAGCGGGCGCTAACCATCGGGCCGGTATCGCGGCCCTGGTCGCCGTCCACGGCCTACTGGGCGAGCGCGTGCCCTGGCTTAGGTCCGCGGCGACGCCTGTACTGCTGCGCATGGAGGCGGACCTGCACGTCGACGACGACGTCGTCGATCTCGCCGATGGCTCGAGAGCCTTCGTCCAGGCCAAACTGAACGCCAGCGACAAGGCGTTCAAGGACTCGGCCGACCAGTGGTGCCGTGCCGTGGCGTCCGGTGAGTGCCGCCCGGGTGACGATCTCCTCTACATCGTCACCCGGAGCACGCCGGCGCTGGACCGCATGGCCGAGGCCCTCACGCTTCACCAGAGTGGTGCTTCGCCGACTCCCGCATCATCTCGTCAACTCGACCGTCTGCGCAGTCTCGCTACCGACGCGGGGTTGGACAGTGCGGACACAGATCGTCTATTGGCCGCGGCACGGGTGCGCGCCCTGGACGCTCGCGACGGCGGTCCCGACGAGGCATTCGGCGCTGCCTGCCTCAACGCCGCCGTCGTCACGGCAGGCCACGGCAGAGCGGCGTTCCGCGCGATGAAGGCGGCGGCACGGGTGCAGGCCGAACAGCGCACGGCCTCGGACCCGCAGCAGTGGCGGGGCTGGCTCCTCGACGCGCACCTTCCGCTGGTCGCCGACGCCTCAGGTGCGCTGGCGGCCCGGTTGGAGGCCATGGACCGGGAGGTGGCCACGTACCGGGAGAGGTGGGCGGCCGAGCGAGACGTCCTCCCACTCGCCGATCTCGGCCAGGGTCTTAAGTCGATGAGCGTGCCAGGCGCGGCGAAGGCCCTGAGAGCCGTGACGCCGGCCAAGGATGAAAATCGAGGCCGGGACACCCTGGTCAACGTGGTACGCCGTCAGGGCCGACTCTTCCTCGTCGGACCACCGGGGTCGGGCAAGACCGTGGCATCACGCCTCCTTGCGGCGCACTGGGCAGGCCATGTGCACGCGCCCGTGCCGCTGTGGCTTCCGCTCCACGAACTGGTACCCCTGCTGCCCCCGGCAGGTCCTTACCGGCTCGATCCGGCCGATCTCGTACGAACGGCCATCGGAACCGCTCGGCCCCTCCTGGCCGAGGCCCTCGTGTCACACGTTCGACAGGGCAACGCCCTGCTGCTGCTCGACGCACTCGACGAGGTCCACGACCGGCAGGACGCCGTGGTCGAGGCTGTGGCCCACATGCTCGACGAGCTCCCCGCCGAACTCGGCGTCGTCGTCACCTCCCGCCACTCGTCGGCCGCAGCGGCCGCTCGCCTCCGGCTCCCCGTCCACGAACTGCTGCCCCCAGAAGAACTGACGGACACCCTCGACCACCTGCTGGAGACACTCGCGGAAAGATTCACGAACGCCCAGGGCAGAAGCGACTGGATCGCCGATCGCTCGCGTCGCGTCGAGCACTCCCGCCGCGCCGAGAGAGCCCTGTGGCGCGTCCCGTTGCTGGCGACACTGATGGTGCTCCTCATCGCCGAACGCCCGGCAGCCGCCCTGCCGGGCAGCCGGGCCCAGCTCCTCACCGAGGTCATCGACGCCAGTGTCCGCCAATGGGAGATGCGCCGCGGCTCACCACCGACGATGCCGGACACGGACGCTCACCTGACCGCCGAAATCCTGATCGACTGCTTCGACGACATCGCCCACGTCGTCGCCGTGGCCGGCACGGCGTCGTGGCACGACGCCCATCATGCGGTCGGCGCCCGTCTGCGGAAGCACTGGGGCAAACCGCCGGGCGTCGCGACCGCTATCGCCCGCCACACGCTCGAGTACTGGGACGCGACCGCGGGCGTGTTCATCACGGACACTCCGCAGGGGACCCTCACCGCCCGTACCCGCCTGTTCGCCGAGATTGGCGATGCCCGCTGGGCCGTACGTGACACCCAGACGCTTCCCTCGTGGATGGAGGCGGCCTTGGCGAACCCCGAATGCCGGGAAACCGCTCGACTCGCCGCGAGCCTGTCCCCACAAGCAGCCGACAGCCTGATCGAATCAGCCCTGGTCGGGGACGAGACACTGCTCGACCTAGTTCACGCTGCCCTCACCGACGGAACCTCCTTCGACAGCGGCGCGCTGCACCGGTACCGGGAGGCCCAGCTGGCCCGCCTTCCACATGTTCCAGACCACTACCCGACATCACCCGGCTTCGTTATCGACCTCACTGCCGGTCGGTCGCCGCGCGCAGAACTTGCCGGCAAGATCGCGGAGGAGGATCTCGACCCAGACCAAGCACGACAGTTGATCGAGGTCACCCTCGGTCTGGGTCCCAAGCAGCATGCAGTGATCACGGCGCTGTGTATCCAGCGACAAGCCGCACGGCATTCCGGCATGCCGACCTCGGACGAGCTCGACACCGTCGAGGCAGGCCTCGTCGCAGCAGCGAGTGTAGATACCCAGGCAGACGAGTACATCGTGGGCGCGGATCCACTTGTCCGTTTCGCCATCGAGCACCTCCTCCCCCAGCGGCCTCACGTGCTGCCCCACGTGAAGAAGGCCGCTCGACTCACGACTCTCGACACCTACGAATGGGTCGAGACCGAACTGTCGAAACTGGGCCACGTCGGCCCGTTCGCCGAGTGGGGCGCCAGTAATGCCCGGGGGGCGTTGCGGCAACTTGCTGAGATGTCCCAGTCGTTGAGGAAAGTCTTCGACGATCTGGCGGCGCTGGACGTGTCCCTTGTGCAGTTGGCGCCGGCGCAGCGCTGGCACCTCGACGATGCCGCCGCGTTCATCGCGGCCCTCGGCTTGAGGCGACAGTCCGCCGCCGACGTCCTCGCGGCCGTCGGCCTGCACGCCGAGCTGACCCGTGCCCTCCTCCGGCACGCCGCCGCAGCCAACAACGTCGATCGCGCTCTCCTCACTACTCAACTCCGGAGCCTCCGCGACGAGAACCCTGAGCACCCGAATTGGGGACTCCTTTACTGCGCCGCCACCCGCACGCCAAATCTGACCCTCACACACGACTCCGTCGACTCCGAACTCACGTTGGCGACGCTCGCCACCGGCAACGACTGGCTCATCGAACTTGGGCTGCAGTTCGCCTGCAACGCCCACACCTGGCCGCAAGGCCTGGCCGAACGTCTCCTGCACGTCCTTCCCGACCTCGACGCGTTCGCCCGCCTGAACACCGCCGGCGTTCTCACGTACCGAAGCCCGGACCTCGCGCTCCCGGAGACCGACGCCTTCGTCCGGGCCGGAGCGTCACGCATGCGGGCCTTGAAGCTTGCCAAGGAGCGACGCCACAGCGAAGCGCGGCACATCCTCAGAGACCCCGACCTCCTCGTCCGCACCTACGCGGCGGCCCGTCTGCGCGATGCCTCCCCGGACGACCTGGCCGTGCTCAAGGAAGCCCTGGCCGTCCCACCGGACCGGTGGACATGCATGGAATGCGAGGCCCCTTTCCCCTCAGCCGCCGAGCGCTGCACCGAGGGGCATCATCGCCCTGTCCCTGCACTTGCGTAGTCCGACGGCAGGGCGGACATACTCCGGCTGCTGCTATCCGGCGCGGCCGCCCGCCCGGCTGGTCTTCCCCGACTAGTAGTGCTTCGTTAGGTTCTTCGTCTGGTTCGGGACTGTAAATCGTTCGGTGTAACTCCCGATCATGGAGGATGCATCGATGACCAGTGAGAACGTGCCCGAGGGCGAGTCCGTCGAGGCGGCTGA
>NZ_JBEYEI010000043.1:0-22362 GCF_040633895.1 Streptomyces sp. NPDC007863 | reverse complement strand
GTCGGTCTCGACGTTCGCCCAGCCGCCGGTGATCGGGGTGATGCGACCGACCTCGGCGACCTTCACCATGGCCTCGGCGAAGGAGCCGGCCTCGGGGGTGACCTGCGCGGAGGTGTCGACGGGGATGATGCCGCCCTTGTTGGCGGTGCCGTACGACTGGAGCTGCTTCTTGTTCGTGACGAAGGCCAGCCACTCCTTCGCGAGCTCCTGGTTCTTGGAGCGCTCGGCGACGGCGAGGTTCGAGCCGCCGAAGAAGACGGAGCCCGGCTTGTCGGCCGTCTTGCCCGGGATCGGGAAGTAACCGAAGTCGGCCTTCTTGCCGGCCTTCTCGATGGCGGCGATCGCGCCGCCGGCCTCCCAGCCGAGACCGATCCAGGAGGAGACGCCGCCCTTGGGGACGATGTCGACGGACTGCTGCGGGGTGGCCTCGTCCTTGTCCTTCGGAGCGGTCGAGAAGGACTGCAGCTCCTTGTAGAAGTTCATGGCGGCGGCGGCCTGCGGGGTGGCCAGGCCACCCTTCCACTTGTCGCCGTCCTTGACCGCGAGCTCGCCGCCCTCGTCCCACAGGAAGCCGGCGAGGACGTACCAGCTCTGGCCCGGGAGGTAGATGGGCTGCGACTTGGCGTCGGCGGCCTTGAGCTTCTTCAGGCCGTCGATCCACTCGGTGCGGGTCTTCGGCGGGGTGACGCCGGCCTTCTTGTAGGCGGCCTTGTCGTAGATCACGACGCGGCTGGCGGCCCACCACGGAGCGGCGTAGAGCTTGCCGTCCAGCTCGGCCGAGGGCAGCATGCCCTTGCTCCAGTTGTTGTAACCGAGCTTGTCCTTGTCGCCCGAGAGGTCGGCGAGACCGCCGGTGACGGCGTAACCCGTGGTCTGGGTGTTGCCGAGCTCCAGGACGTCCGGCGGGGTGTCCTCGGAGAGGGCCGTGGTGACCTTGGTCTGGATGTCGGTCCACTGCTGGACCTCGACGTTGACCTTGACGCCGGGGTGGGCGGCCTCGAACTCCTTGTTGACGCCGTCGATCCACTCCTTGGGAGCGGAACCGTCCATGACCCAGACGGTGAGCGACTTGTTGCCGCCCTCGGCCTTGTCCTTCTTGTCACCGCTGTCGGAACCGCCACACGCGGCAATAGAGACCATCATGCCCGCGACGCCGATCGCCGCGATGAGCTTGCGCTTCACGCCACCCTCCTCAGGGATGCCTGCAACCCCTGCCCACCGCGCGAAGACATACGTCAGGTAGTGCTCGTGGGGCTGGGACCTGGTCTTTAATGGTTTAGACCAGTACCCGGAGCTTGGCCTAGACCTTTAGGGGTGTCAAGGGTGTATAAGAAGGGCAGTCGCGTCCGTTATCGGACCGACACCTGAGGGAGGCCGACGACCCGTGACCGGTCCGTGCCACCATGTGAGCCGCGACAGACGGAGGAGCCGGTGACGGCAGCAGCACAGTCGGGAAGGCAGGCCATGGCCACGGAGGCGGGCAGCACGGAGACAGAGGGCGGGGCGGCGACCCGCACCGCGCGCGTGCCCAAGTACTACCGGCTGAAAAGGCACCTCCTCGACATGACGGAGACCCTGCCGCCCGGTACCCCGGTGCCGCCCGAGCGGACGCTCGCGGCCGAGTTCGACACCTCGCGCACCACCGTGCGCCAGGCCCTCCAGGAACTGGTCGTCGAGGGCCGGCTGGAGCGCATCCAGGGCAAGGGCACCTTCGTGGCGAAGCCCAAGGTCTCCCAGTCCCTCCAGCTCACCTCGTACACCGAGGACATGCGCGCCCAGGGCCTCGAACCCACCTCGCAGCTCCTCGACATCGGATACGTCACCGCCGACGACACCCTCGCCGGGCTGCTCGACATCTCGGCCGGCGGCCGGGTGCTGCGGATCGAGCGCCTCCGCCTCGCGAACGGCGAACCGATGGCGATCGAGACCACCCATCTTTCGGCCAAGCGCTTCCCCGCGCTGCGCCGTTCGCTGGTCAAGTACACCTCGCTCTACACCGCGCTCGCCGAGGTCTACGACGTGCATCTCGCCGAGGCCGAGGAGACCATCGAGACCTCCCTCGCCACCCCGCGCGAGGCGGGCCTGCTCGGCACCGACGTCGGCCTGCCGATGCTGATGCTCTCCCGTCACTCGCTGGACGCCCAGGGCGAGCCGGTGGAGTGGGTGCGCTCGGTCTACCGCGGCGACCGCTACAAGTTCGTCGCGAGGCTCCAGCGGCCGAACGGCTGAAAATCGATCTGAACCCGTACCCCGGCGCATCCGTGTGATGTGTCGGGGTACGTCGTTTTCGGCCAGAACCAGGAGGACATCGGGTTTCGCTCGAATGTCCTCCCCGATACAAGTCCGTTATTCGGACCAGGGTTCCCAAGGGCTGGACGGTCCCTTAGATTTCCACGGCATCAGCCGGTGATCAGCGAGGGGACTTCTTCACCATGTCAGAAACCGGAACCGGGAAACAACCGGTCGTCACACCGGCCAGGGTCGTCATCGCGCTCTGCCTCATCGCCCCGTTCGTGGCGATGCTCTGGGTCGGTTCCTACGCGAAGGTCGATCCCCTTCTCGCCGGCATCCCGTTCTTCTACTGGTACCAGATGCTGTGGGTGCTGATCGCGACCGCGCTCACCGTCGTCGCGTACAAGCTCTGGCAGCGCGACCAGCGCGCCCGCCGCGTCCGTGAGGGTGGTGAGGAGCGATGAAGGACGTCAACGTCGTCGCGCTCAGCGTGTTCGTGTTCTTCTTCCTGGCCGTCACGGTCATGGGCTTCCTCGCCGCGAAGTGGCGGAAGGCGGAGAACGAGAACAGCCTCGACGAATGGGGCCTGGGCGGCCGCTCGTTCGGCACCTGGGTGACCTGGTTCCTGCTCGGCGGAGACCTCTACACCGCGTACACCTTCGTCGCCGTCCCGGCGGCCATCTACGCGGCGGGCGCGGCCGGCTTCTTCGCCGTCCCCTACACCATCCTGGTCTACCCGCTGATCTTCACCTTCCTGCCGCGCCTCTGGTCGGTGTCGCACAAGCACGGCTACGTCACCACCTCCGACTTCGTCCGCGGCCGCTTCGGCTCCAAGGGCCTCTCGCTCGCGGTGGCGGTCACCGGCATCCTCGCCACGATGCCGTACATCGCGCTCCAGCTCGTCGGCATCCAGGCCGTCCTGGACGTGATGGGCGTCGGCGGCGGCGAGAACACCCACTGGTTCATCAAGGACCTGCCGCTGCTCATCGCCTTCGGCGTGCTCGCCGCGTACACCTACTCCTCGGGTCTGCGCGCCCCGGCGCTCATCGCCTTCGTCAAGGACACCCTGATCTACATCGTCATCGCGGTGGCGATCGTCTACATCCCGATCAAGCTGGGCGGCTTCGGCGAGATCTTCGCCGCCGCCGACGAGAAGTTCACCACCGCCAAGGCCGGCGCGCTCGTGCCCGGCGAGGCCGGACAGTGGACGTACGCGACGCTCGCCCTCGGCTCCGCGCTGGCGCTCTTCATGTACCCGCACTCCATCACGGCGACCCTGTCGTCCAGGAGCCGCGAGGTCATCCGCCGCAACACCACCATCCTGCCGCTGTACTCGCTGATGCTGGGTCTGCTCGCGCTGCTCGGCTTCATGGCGATCGCCGCCGGGATCAAGGTCCAGAACGGCCAGCTGGCCATCCCGCAGCTCTTCGAGGACATGTTCCCCGCCTGGTTCGCCGGCGTGGCCTTCGCCGCCATCGGCATCGGCGCGCTGGTGCCCGCCGCGATCATGTCGATCGCCGCGGCCAACCTCTTCACCCGGAACATCTACAAGGACTTCATCAAGCCCTCGGCCACCCCCGAGCAGGAGACCAAGGTCTCCAAGCTGGTGTCCCTCCTGGTGAAGGTCGGCGCCCTCGTCTTCGTCCTCACCATGGACAAGACCGTCGCCATCAACTTCCAGCTCCTCGGCGGCATCTGGATCCTCCAGACCTTCCCCGCCCTGGTCGGCGGCCTCTTCACCCGCTGGTTCCACCGCTGGGCGCTGCTCGCCGGCTGGGCCGTCGGCATGGCGTACGGCACGATCGCCGCGTACAACGTGTCGACGCCGAAGCAGAAGCACTTCGGCGGCTCCTCCGCCGAGATCCCCGGCATCGGCGAGATCGGCTACATCGGCCTCACCGCCTTCGTGCTCAACGTCCTGGTCACGGTCGTCCTCACCTTCGTCCTCAAGGCCGTCAAGGCCCCCGAGGGCGTCGACGAGACCTCCCCGTCGGACTACACGGCCGACTCCGGCGACGCCGGCGTCCGCACCAAGCTCCCGAAGGTCGGCGCCGGCCACTGAGCCGCCCCGCACCACCCCGCAGGCCGCCCGCCTCCCCAGGCCGGGCGGCCTGCCGCGTCCCCACCCACCGAAAGGCCCCCATGCGACCGCGGACCACTCCCCCGCAGCTGCTCCTGCTCGCCGTCGGCCTCTCCGCGCTCGTCGGCTGCGGCACCGTGACGGCCGGCGACCCGCCGGCGCCCGACCGCGCGGCCCTGGAGGCCCGCGCCCGGTACGCCCAGACCCGCGTCGAGCACGTCTACGTCACCGAGGCCGAGGGCTACGCGCCGGCGCTCCAGTCCGCCGGGGTCGTCGGCGACGACGGCTTCCGGATCGTGTACGTGAACAAGGACGGCGGCGACGTCACGCTCAGCGCCGAACGGCGGCCGTTCCGCGCCGAGGAGTGCGTGGCCGGGCCCCCGGACGGCGACGGCTGCGAGGCCGAGGGCGACGGCTGGTACCGCCGCGCCGGCGACCGGCACGCCTACCTGCGCAACGAGAACGGGCTGCGCGTCGAGGTCGACGCCCCGCTCACCGTCCCCCGCGAACTGCTGAAGCAGGCCGCCGCCAAGGCCCACCGGGCCGACGACGCCGAACTCGACGCCGTGCTGCCGAAGTCCACCGGTCCGGGCGGGTCCGTGGAGCGCGGCGACCTGCCGCCGGTCGGCGACGGGGCGCCCGACAACTCGGTGGGCGCGAGCGGCTGATCAGGGCAGACTGCGGGCATGGACTTCACGATCAGGGCCGTACGGCCGGAGGAGTACGAGGAGGTGGGCGAGCTCACCGCCCGCGCCTACCTCGACGACGGACACCTCACCTTCGGCGAGGACGACGACTACCTGCCGGTGATGCGGGACGTCGCCCGGCGGGCCGTCGAGGCCGAGGTACTGGTCGCCGTGGACCCCGCGGGGACGCTGCTCGGCGCGGTCACCTTCACGGCCGGCGGCGGGGAGTGGGCGGACATCGCCGGCCCCGACGAGGCCGAGTTCCGGCTCCTCGCGGTGACCCGGGCGGCGCGCGGCCGGGGCGTCGGAGAGGCGCTCGTCCGGGCCTGCGTCGACCGGGCACGGGCCCTCGACGGCTGCGTCCGGCTGGTGCTGTCCACCCAGGACCGGATGACGGACGCCCACCGGATCTACCGCCGGCTGGGCTTCGTCCGGGTCCCCGAGCGGGACTGGAGCCCGGTTCCGGACCTGTCGCCCCTGTGGGCGTTCTCCCTGGACACCTGAGCGAGAGGACACAACATGTGGGGGGTGCCGAGATCGGCGCCCCCCACATGTATGCTCGTGCTCGCTGTCGCCGCAGGGGAATCCGGTGCGAATCCGGAACTGTCCCGCAACGGTGTGCTTCGTGCGCTTTTCGCACGGAGGGAGTCCGAGGACCTGCCGACGGTGCGCCCGGTCCGTCCGTTCCGGGTGCCGACGACGTCCGGGCCTCGCGGAATGGGCCGGTGGACGCGGGCGCTTCCGTGCGTGCGGAGGCCTGCCCGCCCCCCCTCCCCCGCCGTGGCCCCGGGCCGAGCGAGGGAGAGCCCCCACGTGACCATCGCGCCTGCGGGTCCGTCAGTTGCCGAGGCCGCCGCGAGCGAGAGCGACGGCCCCGGGACCGTACTGCTGCGGACCCTGACCGACCTCACCGCCGACCTCCCCGACACCGACCCCGGCCGGGTCGCCGCCGCCGCGCTGCGCGGCCGGCACGCCGGCTCGGACGAGGCGGAGCTGCGCGAACTGGCCACCGAGGCCGCGGCCGGACTCATCTCCGAGGACCCCGCCTACTCCCGCCTCGCCGCCCGCCTGCTCACCCTCACCATCGCCGAGGAGGCCGTCTCCCAGGGCGCCGTCTCCTTCTCCGCCTCGGTCGCCACCGGCCACCGCGAGGGCCTGATCGCCGACCGCACCGCCGCCTTCACCGCCCTGCACGCGGACCGCCTGGACGCGCTGGTCGACCCGGCCGCCGACGACCGCTTCGGCTACTTCGGCCTGCGGACCCTCTACTCGCGCTACCTGCTGCGCCACCCGATCACCCGCAAGGTCATCGAGACCCCGCAGCACTTCATGCTCCGGGTCGCCGCGGGCCTCGCCGAGGACGACAGCGTCCGCGCCCTGGACGAGGTGGCGGCGCTGTACGGCCTGATGAGCCGCCTGGACTACCTGCCGTCCTCCCCCACGCTCTTCAACTCGGGCACCCGGCACCCGCAGATGTCCTCCTGCTACCTCCTGGACTCCCCGCAGGACGAGCTGGACTCCATCTACGACCGCTACCACCAGGTCGCGCGGCTGTCGAAGCACGCCGGCGGCATCGGCCTGTCGTACTCCCGCATCCGCTCGCGCGGTTCGCTGATCCGCGGCACCAACGGCCACTCCAACGGCATCGTGCCCTTCCTGAAGACCCTGGACGCCTCGGTCGCCGCCGTGAACCAGGGCGGCCGCCGCAAGGGCGCCGCCGCCGTCTACCTGGAGACCTGGCACGCGGACATCGAGGAGTTCCTGGAGCTCCGCGACAACACCGGCGAGGACGCCCGCCGCACCCACAACCTGAACCTCGCCCACTGGATCCCGGACGAGTTCATGCGCCGGGTCAACGCGGACGCCGAGTGGTCGCTCTTCTCCCCCGCCGACGTGCCCGAGCTGGTCGACCTGTGGGGCGAGGAGTTCGACGCCGCGTACCGCGCCGCCGAGGCGAAGGGCCTGGCCCGCCGCACGATCCCGGCCCGCGACCTGTACGGCCGGATGATGCGGACCCTGGCGCAGACCGGCAACGGCTGGATGACCTTCAAGGACGCCTCGAACCGTACGGCCAACCAGACCGCCGAGCCCGGCACCGTCGTCCACTCCTCCAACCTCTGCACCGAGATCATCGAGGTCACGAACGACGGCGAGACGGCCGTCTGCAACCTCGGCTCGGTCAACCTCGGCGCGTTCGTGGCCGACGGGGACATCGACTGGGAGCGGCTCGACGAGACCGTCCGCACCGCGGTCACCTTCCTCGACCGGGTCGTCGACATCAACTTCTACCCGACCGAGCAGGCCGGGAACTCCAACGCGAAGTGGCGCCCGGTGGGCCTGGGCGCGATGGGCCTCCAGGACGTCTTCTTCAAGCTGCGGCTGCCCTTCGACTCGGCGGAGGCGCGCGCGCTGTCGACGCGGATCGCCGAGCGGATCATGCTCGCCGCGTACGAGGCGTCCGCCGACCTCGCCGAGCGCAACGGGCCGCTGCCTGCCTGGGAGCGGACCCGTACCGCCCGGGGCGTGCTCCACCCGGACCACTACGGCGTCGAGCCGCACTGGCCGGAGCGCTGGGCGGCCCTGCGCGAGCGGATCGCCGCGGTCGGCATGCGCAACTCCCTCCTCCTCGCCATCGCGCCGACGGCGACGATCGCGTCGATCGCCGGCGTGTACGAGTGCATCGAGCCGCAGGTCTCCAACCTCTTCAAGCGCGAGACGCTCTCCGGCGAGTTCCTCCAGGTCAACTCGTACCTGGTCGCCGAGCTGAAGGAGCTCGGCGTGTGGGACGCGCAGACCCGCGAGGCACTGCGCGAGTCGAACGGCTCGGTGCAGGGCTTCACCTGGGTGCCGGCCGAGGTCCGCGACCTGTACCGCACGGCGTGGGAGATCCCGCAGCGCGGTCTGATCGACATGGCGGCGGACCGCACGCCGTTCCTCGACCAGTCGCAGTCGCTGAACCTGTTCCTGGAGACGCCGACCATCGGCAAGCTGTCGTCGATGTACGCGTACGCCTGGAAGCGCGGTCTGAAGACGACGTACTACCTGCGCTCGCGCCCGGCCACGCGGATCGCCCGCGCTGCCTCCGCGTCCGCCGCCGCCACCGCCCCGATCCCCGTCCAGCAGGCCGCCGACCCCGAGGCCGTCGCCTGCTCCCTGGAAAACCCCGAGTCCTGCGAGGCCTGCCAGTGATGAGCACCAACGAGAACAAGAACCTCCTGGACCCGGGCTTCGAGCTCACCCTCCGCCCGATGCGCTACCCGGACTTCTACGAGCGCTACCGGGACGCCATCAAGAACACCTGGACCGTCGAGGAGGTCGACCTCCACTCGGACGTCGCCGACCTCGCCAAGCTCACCCCGGGCGAGCAGCACATGATCGGCCGCCTCGTCGCGTTCTTCGCGACCGGCGACTCGATCGTGGCGAACAACCTGGTGCTGACGCTCTACAAGCACATCAACTCCCCCGAGGCGCGGCTCTACCTGAGCCGTCAGCTCTTCGAGGAGGCCGTCCACGTCCAGTTCTACCTGACCCTCCTGGACACCTATCTGCCCGATCCGGAGGACCGCGCGGCGGCCTTCGCCGCGGTGGAGAACATCCCGTCGATCCGCGAGAAGGCGCAGTTCTGCTTCCGCTGGATGGACTCGGTGGAGAAGATCGACCGCCTGGAGACGCAGGCGGACCGCCGCCGCTTCCTCCTCAACCTGATCTGCTTCGCCGCCTGCATCGAGGGCCTGTTCTTCTACGGCGCCTTCGCCTACGTGTACTGGTTCCGCTCCCGCGGCCTGCTGCACGGCCTGGCGACCGGCACCAACTGGGTGTTCCGCGACGAGACCATGCACATGAACTTCGCCTTCGAGGTCGTGGACACGGTCCGCAAGGAGGAGCCGGAGCTCTTCGACGACGAGCTGCGCCGGCAGGTCACGGACATGCTGCGGGAGGCCGTCGAGGCGGAGCTCCAGTTCGGCCGCGACCTGTGCGGCGACGGCCTGCCCGGCATGAACACCGAGTCCATGCGCGAGTACCTCCAGTGCGTCGCCGACCAGCGCCTGGTCCGCCTCGGCTTCGCCCCGGTCTTCGGCTCCGAGAACCCCTTCTCGTTCATGGAGCTCCAGGGCGTCCAGGAGCTCACCAACTTCTTCGAGCGCCGCCCCTCCGCCTACCAGGTGGCGGTCGAGGGCACGGTCGACCTGGACGAGGACTTCTGACCTCCGGATGTGCAGGTTTCGGCCGGGGTGCGGGGACTGACCTAGAGTTGATCTTGTAGTCCGTCACACCACTTCACGGGGGGATCTCCATGACCCGCAAGGCCCGCGCCCTCACCACCGCCGTCCTCACGCTCCTGCTGGTCGGCGGCGCCGCCGCCACCGCCTCGGCGGGCGACATGAGCTGGCAGTCCGTGCCCGTCACCGTCCTGGGCGATGACATGGGCTGGCAGTAGGACGTACGCCGAAGGGCCCCGCACCACACGGTGCGGGGCCCTTCGGCGTAGGCGCGGAGGTCAGTCGTTGGCGACGACCGGGTAGCGCGGGGTGCCCTCTTCCATCTGGCGCAGCGCGTCCTTGCGGTCGCGCTTGGAGAGCTTGTCGATGTAGAGGAAGCCGTAGAGGTGGTCCGTCTCGTGCTGGAGGCAGCGGGCGAAGTAGCCGGTGCCGCGGACCTTGATGGGGTTGCCGTGCAGGTCCTGGCCGTGGACCTCGGCGAAGTCGGGGCGGGCCAGCTCCGCGTAGGCGGTGGGGACCGAGAGGCAGCCCTCGTTGGAGTCGTCCAGGTGGCGGCGGTCGGCCGGCAGCTCCTGGAGCACCGGGTTCACGACGTGGCCGGTGTGGCGGACGCCCTCGTCGTCGGGGCAGTCGTAGACGAAGACCTTGAGGCCGACGCCGATCTGGTTGGCGGCGAGGCCGACGCCCTCGGCCGTCTTCTGGCTGGCGAACATGTCGTCGACCAGGGCGGCCAGTTCGGGGCCGAACTCGGTGACGTCCTTGCACTCGTGGTGCAGCACCGGGTTGCCGACGACCGTGATCGGGCGGGAGGTGCCCCGCTCGCGGTGCGCGAGCTCACGCGCCTCGCAGTCCTCCGTGTCCACGATGTAGCCGTCGTCGTCCAGGGCGTAGCCCGTGAAGATCTGCTCGCCCGACTCCTGCTGCGCCATGTGCCGCCGCGCCTTCCTGAAAACCCGATTCCGTCGGGGACAGCCTACGGGGCCGGGGCGGAAGGCTCAGCAGACCTCTTCGAGATCGCGCCATTCCCGGCTGTCGGGGCTGTCGGCGACCCAGCCGTCGAGGAGCCCGCGGACCAGGTCGGCCGGGGCGGCGATGCCGCACTCGCGCTCGGGCACCCACAGCTCGCCGGGCGAGCGGTGGCCGAGCGGTCCGGGGTGGCCGGGCTCGCTGTGGTCGTGCGGGTCGACGTGGTCGCCCTCGCCCTCGGCGCTGGGCATGGTCGACTCGGAGCAGGCGCGGCACAGGAGCCGTACCGACGAGGACCAGTCCTCGGCGGCGAAGCCGGCCTCGGCGGCGAGCTGCTCCAGGGCGTCCCGGTCGGCCTCGGTGGCGGCCTCCAGGAGGACGACCCAGGTGGGGACCGGGGAGGGGGCCCACAGCTCGATCTCGTCGAAGACGGGGTAGGAGGGGCCGGCGGTGGTGGTCCGCTCGCCGTTCGGGACGCCGTCGTGGAGGACGACCTCGCCCCAGCGGCGGCCGGAGGACGGCAGCGGGATGGAGAGGACCTCGATGCGGGCCGGGTCGAGCCGGCGGCCCCAGACGACCTCGGCCTCGCCTTCGGGCGAGAGGCGGACGGCGGCGCTGCCGAGCTCCATGCCGGCGGGCTCGCCGGTGGCGGAGGAGGCCCCGGGGACCTTCAGGCCGTACGCCTGCCAGGCGCGGCGGGCCAGCGGCCAGTCCTGGAGGGCGGTGGCGGCGATGCCGACGTTCCACCAGTCGGGGGCGCCGGTCTCCTTGTCGAGCAGGGCGACGGCGCGCAGTCCCGCGGCGCGGGCCTGCTCCCAGTCGTGCCGGAACTTGTGCAGCAGCGCCAGGTTGAACCAGGACTCGGAGAGCCAGGGCTCCAGATCGGCCGCCCGGGTGAGCAGCGCGCCCGCGTCCTCGTACCGGCCGTCGCCGATCAGCGTGAACGCGCGGTCGGTGGCCTGCCGCCACGAGGCGGAGGGCCGATGCCGTACCTTCCCGAAGATCCTCACGATTCCCGCCTGCCGGTCGCTTCACCCTCTTGTTCGCATCCAACCATGCCGGGTCGGACGCGCGCTCATTACCCATGGGTTACCCCGTGGGGGACGAGGTCACCCCAGGGGCTCCGTCGCGGGCGAGGACCCGGGCCAGACCGGCGACGACCTCGGGGTGGTGGTCGCGGGCGGTGCCGAGCCTGAGCGTCTCCAGGGCCTCCAGGGCGGCGCCCGCGTCCTCGCCCGCGAGGTCGTCGTAGGCGTTCACGGTGCGGACGATCCGGGCCGGCAGCGGCTGCTCGCGGTACGGGTCGGCCTGCCGCTCGACGACGTGGGCGACGGCCGCGGGGACGCCGGTCATCCGGACCACCTCGCCGCCGAGCAGGGCGATCCTGCGCTGGTCCTCGGCGGGCAGCGGCGCGGTGGCGCCGCCGGGGACGGGGTCGAGGAGGGAGAGCTGGCCGATGTCGTGCATGAGGGCGGCGTACTCCAGGACGGTCAGTTCGGAGCCGCCGAGGCCCAGCTCGCGGCCGACGGCGGTGGCGAGGGCGGCGACCCGGCGGGCGTGCCCCGGTGGGGTGCAGCCGGCGATCTCGGTCGCCCGGGCGAGGGAGGCGATCGTCTGCCGGTTGACGGTGCGGACGGCGGCGTACCGGCGGTACGAGATCTGGGTGAGCAGCAGCGGCACGGCGAGGACGGGCAGTGCCCAGAGTCCGGCGGCGGCGACGCCGAGGGCCATGACGACGCCGGTGGCGCAGACGGCCGAGCCGATGCCGAGGAGCGCGCGCAGTTCGTCGCGGAGGAGGGGGCCGTACGGGTAGGCGGTGCGGGCGCGCAGCAGCAGGGCGGCGAGGACGGCGTCGCAGAGGCCGGTGAGGACGAGGACGAGGAGGAGGAAGAGGACGTAGGGGGCGCCGGTGCCGAGGGGGCCGGTGAGGGCGCCGGCGTTGTAGAGCGGCTGGAAGCAGAGGGCGGCGAAGCCGACGGTGAGGACCCGGCGGGCGAGGTGGTCGGGGTCGGGGCCCCGGTCGTCGTCCCGGGCCCGGCGGCGGGCGACGTGGGGCACGATCCCGGCGAGGCCGGCGGCGCAGACGACGGCGACGGTCTGGAGGACGCCGTGGGTGGTCGGTGTGCCTGCGTCGGCGCCGAGCAGGGCGTAGGCGAGGGCGGCGGCCGCGGCGAGCGGGGCGGGTTCGCTCCCCCGCAGTGCCTCGCTCGCGGGAGGTGCCCCCGCGCCGGGGCGGGCGCCCCGGCGGGCCAGTTCACCGAGGGCGACGAGGGCGCCGAAGGCGAGGGCGTTGCCGGGTTCGGCGAGGCCGTGCCAGAGGGTGTGGGCGAGGCCGGCCGCGCCGAGGAGGAGGGCGGCGGCGCGGACGGAGCCGACGGTGGCCGCGCCCGGTCTCACGCGGGCTCCTTCGGCTGGGGCGCGAGCGGTCCCGGGGCGCGGGGCGCGGGGACCTGTGTACCGGCTTCGTCGGCGGTGACGGCGGTCCGCCAGCCCCAGCGGTCGAGCGCGCGGACGAGGGCGGCGACCATCCGGGGGTCGAAGTGGCTGCCGGCGCACCGCTCCAGCTCGGCGAGGGCGGTGGCGACGGGCCGGGCGCGGCTGTAGGAGCGGGTGGAGGTCATGGCGTCGAAGGCGTCGGCGACGGCGACGACGCGGGCGCATTCGGGGATCTCCTCGCCGCGCAGTCCGTAGGGGTAGCCGGTGCCGTCGATGCGTTCGTGGTGGTGGAGGACGGCGGCGCGGGCGTCGCCGAGGAAGCCGATGCCGCGGACCATCTCGTGGCCGTACTCGGGGTGGAGTTCGATGATCCGGCGCTCCTCGGGGGTGAGCGGGCCGTCCTTGCGCAGGACGCGGGTGGGGACGCCGAGCTTGCCGACGTCGTGGAGGATGCCGGCGAAGCGGACGGTGTCGAGCCGGTCGCCGTCCATGCCGAGCTCACGGGCGATCAGGACGGAGGCGTGGCCGACGCGTTCGCTGTGGCCGCGGGTGTAGCTGTCCTTGATGTCGACGGCCTGGACGAGGGCGCGGATGGTGGCCTGGTGGGCGGCGCGCTCGTGGTGGTACTGGGCGAAGACCCAGCAGGAGAGGTACATGGGCAGCAGGACGAGGAGGGCGGCGGCGGGGCCGTGGGGGCTGCGCCAGAGGACGGCCATCATCAGGCCGACGAGGCCGTGGACGAGGTGCGGGGCGAGGGCGCGGCCGAGGAGTCCGCGCCAGGCGGCGCGGGGCGGCAGGCCGTCGGCGGTGGCGCGGATGCCGCCGTCGAGGGCGGTGAGGACGAGGCAGAAGGCGAGGGCCGCGCCGAGGGCGGGGAGCAGCGCGTGGGGTAACGCGCCGGCGGGGGTGGCGGGGGCGTCGAGGGCGGCGGCGGTGTGGGCGGCGGCCCAGACGGCGAGGGCGGTGGCGGCGGCGCGCCAGGTGCGGCGCCAGCGGGCGGGGGGTTCGTCGACGCGGGCGAGGAGGCCGCCGGGGAGGGCGGTGAGCACGGCGGCGGCCGGCGGCAGCAGCAGGGCGGCGGCGAGCAGCACCGGGTAGAAGGAGCCGGTGCCCATGGGGACGGAGCCGCCGGCGGAGCGGCCGAGGAGGCGGCAGCGGGCGGGCAGCTCGCAGAGCGCGTACAGGGCGGCGAGGAGGCCCGCGGTCGCCCAGGGGGTGGGCGACGGGGGGAGGAGCGCGGGCAGGGCGCACGCTCCGGCGCCGAGGGCGGCGCAGACGATGTACGCGCGGGCCGTTCGCGGGAGGGGCTTCACGACCGTCACGCGGTGCACGCTAGCGAGGACGGCGGCCGCTCAAGGCGGGCCGCCGTCGATTCCTACCATCGGGTGATACAAGCTGACGGATGCGCGGCGGAGGACCCGCACACCCGTCCGGTCACTCCTGGGCGGCCGGGGTCTGCGGCGTCTGCGCCTCGGGGGCGACCGCGTCCTGCTCGGGCACCAGGTGCCCGGCGCGGATCAGGTCGATCCGGCCCATGACCTTGGCGCGCAGGTCGGTGGGGACCTCGTCGCTGCCGCAGCAGCGCTTGACGAGCTTCTTCACCGCCTGCTCCAGGCCGTACTTCTCCAGGCACGGGGAGCATTCCTCGAAGTGCACCTCGAACTTGGTGCACTCACCGTCGGGCATCTCCCGGTCGAGGAACTCGTAGAGATGATCGAGGACTTCCGAGCAGTCCGTCTCGTGCGGGTCTCCGCAGCTCATGAGTCCGCGCCTTTCAGATCCTTGGACGACTCTCCGGCGCCGGCGGGGACGAGGCCGCGCTCGCGGGCGTAGTCCTCGAGCATGCCGCGGAGCTGGCGGCGGCCCCGGTGCAGGCGGGACATCACCGTACCGATGGGGGTCCCCATGATGTCGGCGATCTCCTTGTAGGCAAAGCCCTCGACGTCGGCGAGGTAGACCGCGATGCGGAACTCCTCGGGGATCGCCTGGAGGGCCGCCTTCACGTCCGAGTCGGGGAGGTGGTCGAGGGCCTGCGACTCGGCGGAGCGCAGTCCGGTCGACATGTGCGACTCGGCGCGGGCGAGCTGCCAGTCCTCGATCTCCTCGGCCGCGCTGCGCTGGGGCTCGCGCTGCTTCTTGCGGTACGAGTTGATGAAGGTGTTGGTGAGGATGCGGTACAGCCACGCCTTGAGGTTGGTGCCCTCGCGGAACTGGTGGAAGGAGCCGTACGCCTTCGCGTAGGTCTCCTGCACGAGGTCCTCGGCGTCCGCGGGGTTGCGCGTCATCCGCAGCGCGGCGGAGTACATCTGGTCGAGGTAGCCGAGGGCGTCCCGCTCGAAGCGCGCGTTGCGCTCCTCGGTCGTCTCCTCGGGGCCGTCGTCGGTCCCTGTGTCGGTCCCAGTGACCGGACCCACCTCCTCCAGCGCGGTGACGGGGCCGGTGCCGGACCCGCTCGTTTCGGAGGATAGACGAGGATCGGCTCCGCCCGCCGCCCGAATAGGGGCGGCCTTGGGGGCGGGCAGCACGGTCCAGTCGAGCTCCGCGGACCTGGCCCGCTCCGGGCAGATGGTCGAACCCATGCGACGGACTCCCTCTCTCGCTTCTCACACCGACGCTCTCCACAACAGCGCCCCGGGTCCCGGCATTCCCGGGGCGGCGGTGGGGGTCAGCGCAGGGCGGCGAGCCAGTCGGCGACGGCTCCGACGATGCCGCGGACGGCCTCGTCCTGGTCGACCGGGGCGCGCTTGGGGACGGCGAAGCCGTGGTCGCCGTACGGGATCTCCACGAGTTCGTACGTGCCTCCGGACGGGAACTCGGCGGGCTTGCCGAAGGGGTCGTTGCCGCCCTGGACGACGAGGGTGGGCAGGCCGGCGGAGAGGAGTTCGGCGGCCCGGGAGCTCTCCGGCCTGCCCGGCGGGTGGAGCGGGAAGCTCAGGGCGAGGACGGCGGCGGCGCCGAGCTCGGCGCCGGTGCGGCAGGCGACCCGGGCGCCGGCGCTGCGGCCGCCCGCGACCACGGGGAGGCCGGGCTTCGCGAGGGCGGGCCAGAGCCCGCGCCAGCCGGTGTCGAGGGTCTTCGGCGCGGGCGCGACCTTCTTGCCCGCGACCCGCCAGGGCTGCTCGACCAGGGCGACGGTGACGCCGTGGGCGGGCAGGGCTGCGGCGAGGGCGGCGAGGTCGCGGGCCTCGGTGCCGCCGCCCGCGCCGTGGCCGAGGGCGAGGACGCGGCGGGCCTCGCGGGCGGGGTGCCAGGTGATGCGGGCCTCACCGGCGTCGGTGGGCACGGTCTCGATCTTCGTCACGTCCCCATCCTGCCGCCGGGAGGCCGTTCCCCGCGCCCGCCGGACGACGTGTGTCAGAACAGCGTGCCGAGCTCCGGTCCCGCCAGCTCGGCGAGCAGTTCGGGGCCGTTGTTGCGGACGTTGCTGACGGCGGTGGCGACCGGGAAGGCCCGCATCAGGCCCTCCGGCGGCGGCGCGAGCAGGGCGCGCAGCTCGTCGGGGCCGGTGGTGGCCGGGTCCAGCCAGGCGTCCCAGCGGTCCTCGGTGAGCATCAGCGGCATCCGGGGGTGGATCTCGGCGAGCGAGCCGGGGCCCTCGGCGGGGGCCACGCCGAGCGGCGCGGTCTCCGCCTCGGTGGTGATCACCGAGCAGGTGGCCCACCAGGCGTGCGGGTGTTCGGCCGGCAGCGCGGGGTCGCGCCAGAACTCGTACAGGCCCGCCATGGCCATGACGGACCCGTCGGCGGGGGTCACGAAGTACGGCTGCTTGCGGGGCCGCTTCTTCTTCCCCTCGACCTCCAGGTCGCGCTCGGCGGCGCCGGTCACCCACTCGTAATAGCCGTCGGCGGGCAGGATGCAGCGGCGGGACTGGAAGGCGCGCTTGAAGGAGGGCTTCTCGTGGAGGGTCTCGGCCCTGGCGTTGATCATCCGGGCCGCGCCCTCCGGCGACTTCGACCAGGACGGGACCAGTCCCCACTTCAGCGCGCGCAGCTGGCGAACCGGACGGCGGCTCTCCGCGTCTTTCAGAGGGCGTTCGAGAACGACGTGGACCTCCTTGGTGGGGGCCACGTTCCAGTCCTGCTCCAGGGTCTCCGTCGGCTCCCACTTCTCGATCCCGAAGGTCTCGACGAGATCCTCGGGGCGCCGGCCGGCCGCAAATCGTCCGCACATGCGTGCCACACTGCCACGATCCCCGAGCCCGAGAGGAGCGGACCGAAGGATGGACCTCTTCAGCCCGCAGGCCGCCCCGCCCGAGTGGCTGGTGATCGCCACCGGCGTCGCCGCGCTCGCCGTCACCGTGCCCCGCCGGATCTGGCTGCTCGCGCGGAACGCGATCACCATCGCCCACGAGGGCGGCCACGCCCTGGTCGCGCTCGCCTGCCGCCGCCGGCTGCAGGCGATCCGGCTGCACTCGGACACCAGCGGCCTCACCGTCACCCGGGGCCGCCCGACCGGCCTCGGCGTCGTCCTCACCCTGGCCGCCGGCTACACGGCGGCCCCGCTGCTCGGCCTCGGCGGGGCGGCGCTGCTCGGCGCGGGCCTGGTCGCCGTGCTGCTGTGGGCGGCGACGGGGCTGCTCCTCGCGGTCCTGGTCATGGTCCGCAACGCGTACGGGATCCTCAGCGTCGTCCTCACCGGCGGGCTGTTCGTGCTGGTGTCCTGGCTGGCCGCGCCGGAGGTCCAGGCCGCCTTCGCGTACGCGGTGGTGTGGTTCCTGCTCCTGGGCGGGGTCCGGCCCCCCTTCGAGCTCCAGTCCACGCGCCGGCGCGGCGGGGCGCCCACCTCCGACGCCGACCAGCTCTCCCGGCTCACCCATGTGCCCGCCGGGGTGTGGCTGGCCTTCTTCCACGTCGTGTCGCTCAGCTGCCTGATCGGCGGCGCCACCTGGCTTCTCGGTCTCTGACACCCCCGTACAGTGAGGGCATGACCGCAGCTTCCCCCGCGCACCCCGATCCGTCGCACTCCGCAGCCCAGGACCTGTGGCCCGCTCCGTACGCGAGCGGCCCCGTCGACGCGACCGTGACCGTGCCCGGCTCGAAGTCGGTCACCAACCGCGCCCTGGTGCTCGCCGCGCTCGCCGCCGAGCCCGGCTGGGTGCGCCGCCCGCTGCGCTCCCGCGACACCCTGCTGATGGCAGAGGGGCTGCGCACCCTGGGCGTGAAGATCGACGAGGGCGTGGGTCCGGACGGCAGCGGCGAGGCCTGGCGGATCATCCCCGCCCCGCTGCGCGGCCCGGCGACGGTCGACGTCGGCAACGCCGGCACGGTCATGCGCTTCCTGCCGCCGGTGGCCGCGCTCGCCGACGGCCCGGTCCGCTTCGACGGCGACCCCCGCTCCCACGAGCGCCCGCTGCACGGGGTGATCGACGCGCTGCGCGCGCTCGGCGCCCGGATCGACGACGAGGGCCGCGGCGCCCTCCCGATGACCGTGCACGGCACGGGCGGCCTGGAGGGCGGGGTCGTCGAGATCGACGCCTCCTCGTCCTCCCAGTTCGTCAGCGCGCTGCTGCTCTCCGGCGCCCGCTTCAACCAGGGCGTCGAGGTCCGGCACGTCGGCGGCCGGCTGCCGTCGATGCCGCACATCCGGATGACCGTCGACATGCTCCGCGCGGTGGGTGCCAAGGTCGACGAGCCGGAGCACGGCGGCGCCCCGGACGTGTGGCGGGTGGCCCCGTCGGCGCTGCGCGGCCGCGACCTGGTCATCGAGCCCGACCTGTCGAACGCGCAGCCGTTCCTGGCGGCGGCTCTGATCACCGGCGGCCGGGTGACCGTCCCCGACTGGCCGGCCCGCACCACCCAGCCCGGCGACGAGCTGCGCCGGATCTTCACCGAGATGGGCGGCGCCTGCGAGCTCACCGACGCCGGTCTCACCTTCACCGGCACGGGCCGGATCCACGGCATCGACGTGGACCTGGGCGAGGTCGGCGAGCTGACCCCCGGCATCGCGGCCGTCGCCGCCCTCGCCGACTCCCCCTCGACCCTGCGCGGGGTGGCGCACCTGCGGCTCCACGAGACCGACCGGCTCGCGGCGCTCACCCGGGAGATCAACGGCCTCGGCGGTGACGTCACGGAGACCGAGGACGGCCTCCACATCCGCCCGCGCCCGCTGCGCGGCGGCGTCTTCCACACGTACCACGACCACCGGATGGCGACCGCGGGCGCGATCATCGGTCTCGCCGTGAAGGGCGTGGAGATCGAGGACGTGGCGACGACGGCCAAGACCTTGCCGGACTTCCCGGGGATGTGGACCGAAATGCTCGGAGCCTGAACGATGCGGCGCTACGGCAAGCACACCGACGAGGACGACATCCGCCAGCGGCCCAACCGCAAGGGCACCCGGCCCCGCACCTCCATCCGCCCCAAGCACGAGGACGCCGTCGAGGGCATGGTCCTCACCGTGGACCGCGGCCGGCTGACCTGTCTGGTCGAGGACCGGACCGTGATGGCGATGAAGGCCCGCGAGCTGGGCCGCAAGGCGGCCGTCGTCGGTGACCGGGTCTCCCTGGTGGGCGACCTGTCCGGCGAGAAGGACACCCTGGCCCGGATCGTGCGGATCGGGGAGCGGGACTCGGTGCTGCGCCGCACGGCCGACGACGACGACCCGTACGAGCGGGTGGTCGTCGCCAACGCCGACCAGCTCGCGATCGTCACCGCGCTCGCCGACCCCGAGCCGCGCCCCCGGCTGATCGACCGCTGCCTGGTGGCCGCGTACGACGGCGGCCTGGAGCCCTTCCTGGTGATGACGAAGTCGGACCTGGCCCCGCCGGAGAAGCTGCTGGAGCTCTACGGCGACCTGGACATCCCGTACGTGGTGGTGAACCGCGAGGAGCTGTACGACGGCGGCGCGGCGGACCGGGTGCGGGAGCACCTGGGCGGGCGGGTCACCGCCTTCGTCGGCCACTCCGGCGTCGGCAAGACGACGCTGGTGAACGCGCTGGTGCCGGTGGAGAAGCGGCGGATCACCGGCCATGTGAACGCGGTGACCGGCCGCGGCCGGCACACCACCACCTCGGCGCTCGCGCTGCCCCTGGACGCCGCCGAGGGCTGGGTCATCGACACGCCGGGCGTGCGCTCCTTCGGCCTGCACCACGTCGACCCGGCCCGGGTCATCCTCGCCTTCCCGGACCTGGAGCCGGGCACGGAGAAGTGCCCGCGCGCGTGCAGCCACGACGAGCCGGAGTGCGCCCTGGACGCCTGGGTGGCGGAGGGGCACGCGGATCCGGCGCGGCTCTTCTCGCTGCGGCGGCTGCTCGCCACCCGGGAACGCCGCGAGGGCGACTGACCGCTCCGCCGCCGGTGTTTACGCCCGCGCCCATGCCGGTATGGACATAACCGCACAAGTGCGAGGAATCCGACCGGGCGGGAGGCGGGAACGATGGCGTGGCTGCTGGTGGTGGTCGCCGGGATCCTGGAGACGGGGTTCGCGGTCTGCCTGAAGCTCTCCCACGGATTCACCCGGCTCTGGCCGACGATCGCCTTCGCGTGCTTCGCCCTCGGCAGCTTCGGGCTGCTGACCCTCGCGCTGCGGAAGCTCGACGTGGGGCCCGCGTACGCGGTGTGGACGGGGATCGGGGCGGCCGGCACCGCGATCTACGGCATGGTCTTCCTCGGCGACGTGGTCTCCACGCTCAAGATCGTCTCGATCACGCTGGTCATCGCGGGGGTCATCGGCCTCCAGCTGTCCGGCTCCGCGCACTGACCCTCCGGCGGCAGCTCCGGGGCCACCACATGGCTGACGGCGAGCCGCAGCGCCAGCTCGCAGCCGGCCGCCCACCGCTCCCCCGCGCACAGCGCCGTCGTGGCGAGCAGCTCCCCCGGCGCGGGCGGCCCGGCGTCGGCCCTTCGCTGCGCCGGTACGGGGGCGGGGCGGGCGCCCGGCCGGGCCGGGCGGGGCCGGGGCAGGCCCTCGGTCCAGGCGCCGGTGAGCAGCGCGCGCAGTATCGGCCGGTCGCCGGCCCGGGCGACGGTCCACGCGGCGACGGCCGCGAGGGCCCGCGGGGGCGGCTCCTGGGCCGCGAGGAGGCGGCGCACGCCGGCGAGGTAGGCGTCGGCCTCGTGCCGGACGAGGGCGCGGGCCAGCCCCTCCTTGCTGCCGAACTCGTTGTAGAGGGTCTGCCGGGAGACCCGGGCGGCGACGGCGAGGTCGGCCATCCGGACGGCGGACCAGGAGTGCCGCGCCAGGGCGGCGAGAGCGGCGTCGAGGAGGGCCTCGCGGGCGGTCGGCATGGGCGCCTCCGGACCGGGACGGTGGCCCCCCAGCGTCGGCAGGCCGCACCGGCGCTGTCAAGGGACGGGAGGGTTCGCACGGCCGCGCGAGACGGTCCGGCGGGCGGCGTCCGGGCGGCGCTAGAGTGCCGGACATGGCCGATTACCACGATGACCTGCGTCTTGCCCATGCCCTCGCGGATGCCGCCGACGCGGCCACCATGGCCCGCTTCCGGGCCCTCGACCTCAAGGTCGAGACCAAGCCCGACATGACCCCGGTGAGCGAGGCGGACCGGGCCGCCGAGGAGCTGATCCGCGCCGGGCTGCAGGAGGAGCGGCCCGGGGACGCGATCCTCGGCGAGGAGTACGGCGTCGAGGGCACCGGCCCGCGCCGCTGGGTGATCGACCCGATCGACGGCACCAAGAACTACGTGCGCGGGGTGCCGGTGTGGGCGACCCTGATCGCGCTGATGGAGGAGGGCGAGACCGGCTTCGAGCCGGTGGTCGGCGTGGTGTCGGCGCCCGCGCTCGGCCGCCGCTGGTGGGCGGCGAAGGGCCTGGGCGCCTTCACGGGCACCGGACCCGAGTCGGGGTCCCGGATCGGGGTGTCCCAGGTGGCCTCGCTGGCCGACGCCTCGTTCGCGTACTCCTCGCTGAGCGGCTGGGAGGAGCGCGGGAAGCTGGACGCCTTCCTGGACCTCACGCGCGCGTGCTGGCGGACCCGGGCGTACGGCGACTTCTGGCCGTACATGATGGTGGCCGAGGGCACGGTCGACCTGTGCGCGGAGCCGGAGCTGTCGCTGTGGGACATGGCGGCGGTGGCGATCGTGGTGCAGGAGGCCGGCGGCTCGTACACCGGCCTGGACGGCCGGCCCGGCCCGCACAGCGGGAACGCGGCGGCCTCCAACGGCCTGCTGCACGAGGAGCTGCTCGGCCGACTGGGGTCCGCGGGGACGCCCGGCGCCTGAACGCGCTCCCGTCCGCCCCGGGGGACGCCTTGCGCGCCCCCTTGTCGGACCCCTCTCCCGGTGCAACTCTGGAGCCCCCACTTGTGCATTTGTGAACCGCTCCTGAGGGGCGGTTCGCCGAGGAGGTGGCTCCATCCATGCTCGTCCGTGACGCCATGAGCACGGTGGTCCTCACCATCGGACCCGCCCACACACTCCGTCAGGCCGCCCGGCTGATGTCGGCCCGCCGGGTCGGCGCGGCCGTCGTCCTGGACGGCGACGCCGGGCTCGGCATCCTCACCGAGCGCGACATCCTCAACTCGCTCGGCCGGGGAGAGGACCCCGACCGGGAGCCGGCCGGCTCCCACACCACCCACGAGGTGGTCTTCGCCGCCCCCGGCTGGACCCTCCAGGAGGCGGCCGAGGCGATGACCCGCGGCGGCTTCCGCCATCTCGTGGTCCTCGACGACCTGGGACCGGTCGGCATGGTCTCCGTCCGCGACATCATCCGCTGCTGGCTGCCGGCCCACAGCGTGGCCGACTGAAATTCCCCCCGCTGTTACCCTGAGCCTCATGAGCGACCTGTTGGAA
>NZ_JBEYEI010000042.1:0-35818 GCF_040633895.1 Streptomyces sp. NPDC007863 | reverse complement strand
TCCGGGCGCTTCCTTCGTTTCCGACTCTATCAGATCTTTCCGATCCGATTTCCTCGGTGCTTTCCGGTCCCGATTTGTTTTTCTCGGGGCCTTCCAGCGCTTTCCGACTTTATCAGAATCATTTCCGGCTACCTAATCGGTGGCTTTTCGTGATTCGCGATAAAGAATCGGGAGTGAGTCAGACTCTAGTTGATTGCTGCCGAGCTGTCCAGCTCCAGGCAACCATCTGAATCTACCTCCCCGCGTCCACCGTGTCAACGGTTTTTTCGGGCACCGGAGGACAGTACCAGCTCGGCGGGGCCCGTCGCACATCGGCCGGGGGCGTGGCGAGGAGGCGTCAGGCCGGGAAGGTCGAGGGGGGTGTGTCGAGGTCTTCCAGTTCCACGCCGGGGGCGGAGAGGACGACGTCGCCGGCGATGTGGACGGTGTGGCGTTCGCCGGTGTCCAGGGTGCTGACCTGGTACGCGTCGACGGAGAGGGGGCCCAGGTCGGTGGGGTGGGTCTCGGTGCCCAGGAGGGACCAGGACTGGTCGACGGTGAGGGGGGCGAGGACCGGGTCCGTGAGGGCGACCAGACGGACGCGGGTCTCCGGGGCGCCGGGGGTCAGGCGCAGGAGGCGGGTGAGGGCGATCAGGAACGCCGGGGACGTACCGGTGAAGGCGTGGGCGCGGACGTTGCCCTCGGTGGCGTGGGTGCCGGTGGGGTCGGTGCGGACCCAGGTGACGCCGTCGAGGGCGGCGCCCCGGACCTGCCAGCTGGAGGCGTGGAGTTCGAGGCGGATGGGGCGGCCGAGTTCGTCGACGGCCAGGTCGACGGAGCCTCGGTGGTCGCCGGCGGGGGTGGTGATCTGGGAGACGTAGCGCCAGCCGGAGGGGCCGGGGGCGCAGTGGAAGTGCTCCTCGCCGAGGGGGGTGTGGTCGTGGGGGTCGTGGAGCGAGTAGCGGCCGCGGGGCATCGCGTGGTCCTCGGGTGGTGGAGGGGAACGGGGCAGGCCCCCGGCACGGGTGCCGGGGGCCTGCTGGGGTGTCGCGTCGCCCGGTCGTGCGACCGGGGGGCGGATCAGTAGCGGTAGTGGTCCGGCTTGTACGGGCCCTCGACCTTGACGCCGATGTAGGAGGCCTGCTCCGGGCGGAGGGTCGTCAGCTTGACGCCGAGCGCGTCGAGGTGGAGGCGGGCGACCTTCTCGTCCAGGTGCTTCGGCAGCGTGTACACCTCGGTCGGGTACTGCTCCGGCTTCGTGAACAGCTCGATCTGGGCCAGGGTCTGGTCCGCGAAGGAGTTCGACATCACGAAGGACGGGTGACCGGTGGCGTTGCCCAGGTTCAGCAGACGGCCCTCCGACAGGACGATCAGGACCTTGCCGTCCTCGAACGTCCAGGTGTGGACCTGCGGCTTGACCTCGTCCTTCACGACGCCCGGGATCTTGGCCAGGCCGGCCATGTCGATCTCGTTGTCGAAGTGGCCGATGTTGCCCACGATCGCCTGGTGCTTCATCTTGGCCATGTCGGAGGCCATGATGATGTCCTTGTTGCCGGTCGTGGTGATGAAGATGTCGGCGGTCTCGACGACCTCGTCGAGGGTCGTGACCTGGTAGCCGTCCATCGCCGCCTGCAGCGCGCAGATCGGGTCGATCTCCGTGACGATGACACGGGCACCCTGGCCCCGCAGCGACTCGGCGCAGCCCTTGCCGACGTCGCCGTAGCCGCAGACCACGGCCGTCTTGCCGCCGATGAGGACGTCCGTGGCGCGGTTGATGCCGTCGATGAGCGAGTGGCGGCAGCCGTACTTGTTGTCGAACTTCGACTTCGTCACGGCGTCGTTCACGTTGATCGCCGGGAAGAGGAGGGTGCCGGCCTGCATCATCTCGTAGAGACGGTGGACGCCGGTGGTGGTCTCCTCGGTCACGCCGCGGATCTCGGACGCCAGCTGGGTCCACTTCTGCGGGGACTCGGCGAGGGTGCGGTTGAGGAGGCGCAGGATGTAGCCGTACTCCTCGCTGTCCGCGGTGGCCGGGTCCGGGGCGGAGCCGGCCTTCTCGAACTCGACGCCCTTGTGGACGAGGAGGGTGGCGTCACCGCCGTCGTCGAGGATCATGTTCGGGCCGCCGGTGGGCGTGTTCGGCCAGGTGAGGGCCTGCTCGGTGCACCACCAGTACTCCTCCAGGGTCTCGCCCTTCCAGGCGAAGACCGGGACGCCCTGGGGGTTCTCCGGGGTGCCGTTCGGGCCGACGGCGATGGCCGCGGCGGCGTGGTCCTGGGTGGAGAAGATGTTGCAGGAGGCCCAGCGGACGTCGGCGCCGAGGGCGACGAGCGTCTCGATGAGGACGGCGGTCTGCACGGTCATGTGCAGGGAGCCGGTGATGCGGGCGCCGGCGAGGGGCTGGGTCTCGGCGTACTCGCGGCGGATGGCCATCAGACCGGGCATCTCGTGCTCGGCGAGGGTGATCTCCTTGCGGCCGAAGGTGGCCAGGGAGAGGTCGGCGACCTTGAAGTCCTGCTGTGCGGCAGTCGTCATGACTGGTGCTGCTCCTCGTGGGATCGCATGGTGAGGGTCGGTTGTGGCGCCTGACACCGCGGTCGAGGCACCTGCGGGCATACGGATGCCCGGGTGGTTCGCGGTGCAGTCGTCGGAGGCCCTCTCTCCCTCGGCCGGTCCCCTGGGGGGCCGCCCGACCGCCATCAGCAGCGACGTCTGGCGGTACACGAATCTACACCGATCGGCCCACCGGGCGCAGGCCCGCACGGAGAAGCCCCCGGGGCGGCGTGGTGCGCTCCGGGGGCCTCGTCAGGGTGTTCGGCGGGTGGTGCGGGGGTCAGTGGCCGCTTCCGCCGGGGGTGGCGGCGGGGTCGGGGCCGGCCGCGGCGGCGGACTCGCTGTAGACGTCCGGCTCCAGGTAGATGACGCGGGCGATCGGGACGGCGGCGCGGATGCGCTCCTCGGCGGCGTCGATGGCGCGGGCGACCTCGGTGGCGGACTCGTCGTGCCGGACGGCGATCTTGGCGGCGACGAGGAGTTCCTCGGGGCCGAGGTGGAGGGTGCGCATGTGGATGAGGCGGGTGACGGTGTCGCCGTCGACGACGGCGTCCTCGATCCTCTTCACCTCGTCGAGGCCGGCGGCCTCGCCGAGGAGGAGCGACTTGGTCTCCAGGGCGAGGACGATCGCGATGGCGATGAGCAGGACGCCGATGCAGAGGGTGCCGATGCCGTCCCAGACGCCGTCGCCGGTGGCGAGGGCGAGGCCGACGCCGCCGAGGGCGAGGATGAGGCCGACGAGGGCGCCGAGGTCCTCCAGGAGGACGACGGGGAGCTCGGGGGCCTTGGCGCGGCGGACGAACTCCTTCCAGGAGAGGCCGCCGCGGATGAGGTTGGACTCCTTGATGGCGGTGCGGAAGGAGAACGACTCGGCGATGATCGCGAAGACCAGGACGCCGACCGGCCAGTACCAGGCCTCGATCGGGTGCGGGTCGTGGATCTTCTCGTAGCCCTCGTAGATGGCGAACATGCCGCCGACGGAGAAGAGGACGATGGAGACGAGGAAGGCGTAGATGTACCGCTCGCGGCCGTAACCGAAGGGGTGCTGGGGGGTGGCCTCGCGCTGGGCCTTCTTGCCGCCGAGCAGGAGCAGGCCCTGGTTGCCGGAGTCGGCGAGGGAGTGGACGCTCTCGGCGAGCATCGAGGACGAGCCACTGAAGAGGAACGCCACGAACTTGGCTACGGCGATCGCGAGGTTGGCGGCGAGGGCCGCCACGATCGCCTTGGTTCCGCCTGACGCGCTCATGGGTCTGTCTGTTCCCTTCGTCGATGCTCCGGCCCGGTGCCGGTGACCGTGGTACGGCCGGTCATTGTTGCATCAGGCCACGACGGTGGCGCGGAACACGGTGCCCGCTTCGGTCAGTTCGACGGGCTCGCCGGCGGGAACGAAGACGGATTCGCCCGGGGAGAGCGTGATTTCGCCTGCTTTGGGACGTCCGGCGGTGGCGAGCAGGATCTGCGGGGTGGCAGCGGTCAGGTCGGTGGGGGCGGCGCCCTCGGCGCGTACGAGGCGGGAGAGGCGGAACTCGTCGATGGAGGTGTCGTAGACCTCCTCGCCGGACGGGGAGGCCTCGGGGCGGAGCACGCCGGGGTCGGCGGGCTCGAAGCGGACGACGCGGAGGAGTTCGGGGACGTCGACGTGCTTGGGGGTGAGGCCGCAGCGCAGGACGTTGTCGCTGTTGGCCATGATCTCGACGCCGAGGCCGGAGAGGTAGGCGTGCGGGACGCCGGCGCCCAGGTAGAGGGCCTCGCCGGGCTGGAGCGTGACGTGGTGGAGGAGCATCGCGGCGATGACACCGGGGTCGCCGGGGAAGTGGTGGGCGAGGACCGCGTACGGGGCGAAGGCGCCGCCGAGCCGGTCGGCGGCCGCGGCGGCCTCGGCGACGGTGTGGCTCATCTCGGCCGGGTCGGCGGTGAGCAGGGCCGTGAGCACCTCGCGGAGGGCGTCCTCCTCGGGGTGGGCGTGGAGCAGGTCCGCGTACGGCTTGAGGGAGTCGACGCCCAGGGCGGCGAGGGTGTCGGCGGCCTCGGCGGGGGCGCGGAAGCCGCAGAATCCCTCGAAGGGGGTGAGGGCGCAGATCATCTCGGGCTTGTGGTTGGCGTCCTTGTACGTGCGGTGGGGCGCGTCGACGGGGATGCCGGCGGCCTCCTCTGCGGCGTATCCGGCGCGGGCCTGCTCCAGGTCGGGGTGGACCTGGAGGGAGAGCGGGGCGCCGGCGGCGAGGACCTTGAGGAGGAAGGGCAGGCGGGGGCCGAACTTCTCGGCGGTGGCGGGGCCGAGTTCGCGTACGGGGTCGGCGTCGATCAGTGCGTTGAGCGGCCCGCGGGGGGTGAGGGAGGGGGCACCGGGGTGGGCGCCCATCCACATCTCGGCCTGCGGCTCGCCGGTGGGGGCGGTGCCGAGCAGTTCCGGGATGGCCGTCGTGGAGCCCCAGGCGTAGGGACGGACGGTGTTGACGAGGCGTTCCATGACGGGTTCCAGCTCCTCGGGGCGAAGGACGGTGACGGTGCCAGACGACAGATGACAGGGGGTGGGTGACACGCGGGTGACGGGTGGGTGGCCGCAGGCCGTACGCCGGTGTCGTGTCCCGGACTGTCAGGGGGTCGGGTGGCCCTGGGTCGCCAGGGAGAGGTAGACGGCGGCGAAGTCGGTGACGGCGAGGAGTTCCGCGAGGGTCTCCAGGGCGTCGCCCTCGTCGGGTTCGAGTTCGCTGACGGCGGTCTCGTGGCCGAGGGCGAGTTCGCGGGCGGCGGGGGCGGCGCTGAGGCCGTCGGCGGGGCGGTCGCGGAGGAGGACGACGCGGGCGCGGAGGGCCTGGGGTTCGTCGACGCGGTCGCGGAAGAAGTCGTCGGGGTCGGCGGCGGCGGCGTAGGCGCCGGTGAGGAGGACGCCGTGGGCGGGGAGCGCCTCGGGGAGTTCGGCGGCGAGGGCGGGGAGGCCGGCGAGCTCGGCGAGGACGGCGGCGAAGCGGCGGCCGGCGGGGCCGGCGGCGTCGCCCTCGGTCCAGACGAGGGGGAGGGTCTCGGCGAGTTCGGCGGCGAGGGTCTTGGCCGGGTTGGAGTAGGTGGCGATGGCGGGGCCGCAGCGTTCGGCGGTGCGGTCGAGGCGGTCGGCGACCCGCTCCAGGGCCTCGGGCGGGGCGTCGAGGAGGCCGACGCGGTCGAGGAGCGCGAGGAGGGGGGTGAAGAGGGCCCAGAGGGCGCCGGGGCTGGCGGAGAGGTTCTCGCCGTACTCGTCGGGTTCCTCGTGCGGGGCCATCGCCATCGGGACGAAGAGGCCGCGGGAGCCGTTGACGGCCTCGGAGAGCGGGCAGCCCTTGGGGGCGACGGCGGCGACGGTGATGCCGCGGCGGTAGGCCTGCTCGGCGAGGAGGGCGAGGCCGGGTTCGGAGCCGTCGGTGGTGGGCAGCAGGAGCAGGTCCACGGAGCCGGCCCAGCCGGGCAGCGCCCAGCGCAGGGCGCCGGCGGCGGGGGCGACGCCGGTGGGTGCGAGGCGTACGACGGGGGCGGAGGCGCCGGCGAGGGCGCCGATCAGGTCGGCGACGCCGGCGGCGGCGGTGCCGGGGCCCGCGACGAGGACGGCGCGGGGGCGGCCCTCGGGGCGGAGGTCGGCGATGCCGGCCTCGGTGGCGTGGCGGGCGGCGGTCCTGACCCGGGCGCCGGCCTCGGCGGCGCCGCGGAGGAGTCCTCGGCGGTCGGCCGTCGCGAGGGCGTCCGGTGCGTCAAGCAGGGTTTCGTCCAGCAAGGGGGCCTCCGGGTGCGGTGCCGGCGGTCGGGGTGGGCGTGCGGCAGGTCGGGCGCCGCCCCTGGGGGTTGTGCCCACCCGTTCCTCCCCCGAGGACTTCGTCCAGGGGACCCCCCGAGCGGAACGTAGGCCCACGACGGGGTGGCGGGCTGCCCACGACGGGGTCAGGCGGGGCGGCGGGCCTCGTCCACGAGGAGGACCGGGATGGCGTCGCGGACGGGGTAGGCGAGGCCGCAGTCCGCGGAGGTGCAGATCAGCTCGGGCGTCTCGTCCGCCGTGCGGTCGTTCAGCGGAGCGTGGCAGGCCGGGCAGGCCAGGATCTCCAGGAGGCCGGCTTCGAGCGGCATGGGGTCGTCCCTTCGAACAGACGGATCGGGCCAGGTCAGCCTACCGCCGGGGAACGGGGCACGCCCCCGTTCCCCGGCGGTGGGAGGGGGTTCAGCCGGTGGCCCGGACCAGGGCGAGGACCTCGTCGCGGATCTTGGCCATGGTGGCCGCGTCGCGTGCCTCGACGTTGAGGCGGAGGAGGGGTTCGGTGTTGGAGGCGCGGAGGTTGAACCACCAGTCGGCGGAGGTGACGGTGAGGCCGTCGAGCTCGTCGAGGGTGATGCCGTCCTCGTTCGCGTACAGGGCCTTGATCTCGGCGGTCTTGGCGGTCTGGTCCGCGACCGTCGAGTTGATCTCGCCGGAGCCGGCGTAGCGGTCGTAGGCCGCGACGAGGCCGGAGAGGGTGCCCTGCTGGCCGCCGAGGGCGGCGAGGACGTGGAGGGCGGCGAGCATGCCGGTGTCCGCGTTCCAGAAGTCCTTGAAGTAGTAGTGCGCCGAGTGCTCGCCGCCGAAGATGGCGCCGGTCCTCGCCATCTCCTCCTTGATGAAGGAGTGCCCGACCCGGGTGCGCACGGGCACGCCGCCGTGCTCGCGGACGACCTCGGGAACGGACCAGGAAGTGATCAGATTGTGGATGACCGTCCCGCCCGGGTGCCTGGCGAGCTCGCGCGCGGCGACCAGGGCCGTGATCGCGGACGGAGAGACCGGCTCGCCCCGCTCGTCGACGACGAAGCACCGGTCCGCGTCCCCGTCGAAGGCGAGACCGAGGTCCGCGCCCTCCGCCAGGACACGGGCCTGGAGGTCGACGATGTTCTTCGGGTCGAGGGGATTGGCCTCGTGGTTCGGGAAGGTCCCGTCGAGCTCGAAGTACATCGGGACGGTGTCCAGCGGGAGGCCGTCGAAGACGGTGGGGACGGTGTGGCCGCCCATGCCGTTGCCCGCGTCCACGACGACCTTGAGCGGCCGGACCGCCGTGAGGTCGACCAGCGCCTTGAGGTGGGCGGCGTAGTCGGCGAGCGTGTCCCGCTCGGTAACCGTGCCAGGCACGGTGGCGGCCTCGGGGGCGCCCTCCGCCAGCCAGCGCTCGGCGAGCGCACGGATGTCGGAGAGGCCGGTGTCCTGCCCGACCGGAGCGGCGCCGGCACGGCACATCTTGATGCCGTTGTACCGGGCCGGATTGTGCGAGGCCGTGAACATCGCACCGGGCAGACCCAGGCTGCCGGAGGCGAAGTACAGCTGATCGGTGGAGCACAGCCCGATGAGCGTGACATCGGCACCGAGGCGGGCCGCGCCACGGGCGAACGCGCCGGAGAGGCCGGGCGAGGAGGGGCGCATGTCATGCCCGACGACGATGGCGTCGGCCTCGGTGACACGGACGAAGGCGGCACCGAAGAGTTCGGCGACCTCCTCGTCCCACTGGTCCGGGACGACCCCGCGGACGTCGTACGCCTTCACGATCTGCGACAGATCGGCAGTCACGGATCCACCCTCCTGAGTTCTCGGCACGCGTGTGCGGCGCGTGTGCGGAACGCCCAAACTACCCGGGGCGGGAGGTGTGGCACGCGGCCGGTGGCCGGTTGTGGACGCGGGCGCCGGTCCGTGGGCTCAGTTGTCGGGGGAACGGAGCACCCGGAGGTGTCCGCGGCGGCCGACCTCCATGGGGTCGCCGCCCCGGCCCGTGCCGGGCTTGCCGGCCTCGGCGGCGCGCTCCTGGGGGCGGGCCGCTTCCCGGACCGCGTTGGCCAGGGCTTCGAGGTCGTCGCCGCTGGGGCGGGTGGGGGCGGAGGCGTCGGAGAGCCGCACGACCTCCCAGCCGCGCGGGGCGGTGAGGCGCTCGCTGTGCTCGGCGCACAGGTCGTAGCAGTGGGGCTCGGCGTAGGTGGCGAGCGGGCCGAGGACCGCGGTCGAGTCGGCATAGACGTACGTCAGTGTCGCGACGGCAGGGCGGCCGCACGCGGTGCGCGAACAGCGACGTACAGGGCTCACGACGTTGGACGGTACCGCACTCTTGACCGGGCCGCGACGACTCTCCCCCAGGTCACTCCACCGTGTCGCGGTGTGACGTCCGACACCCCCCTTCGAGTGGCGCCCGTTCTGACCTGCGCCGGAGGGGGCGCAAGGGGGGCGGCACAGGGGGTGATCCGGACAGGGAGAGGGAGGAATCCGGTCAGGCGCGGCCAGACGGCCGATCGCGAGCGGGTGCCGAATCGTTCCCTGGGACGGCCGGAATGTTCAGGTTTGGACAGCGGAGGGGGCGCGGGCGGGGTGCGGAGGGGGCGGGACGCGCCGATCGGCGGGTCCGCGCCACGGTGCGGAGTGACCCAGGAGAGTTACGCTGCGTCAGTGATGGACACTCCTGTGCCGCCCGGGCAGCCGGGCCCCTCGCGGAGCTCCGGGGAGCCGCCGGCCGAGCCGCGGGTCCGCCGGCGGGACCGGCACGGCCGTGGGATGCGGGGGCCGGTCGCGCCGCCGCAGGTCCCGCTGTCCGTGAGCCGTGCGGACACCTTCCGCGATCTCGTCCTGGACTCGGTGGAGCGGCTTGAGCGGCGCTGGCCACAGCTTCAGGACGTCGAGTTCATGATCATGGAGGTGCCTCCGGTGGTCTCCGGCGAGACCGTGCCGCTGGGCGGTTCGGTGCCGGCCGAGAAGCGGGAGCCCGCGAAGGTCGTCGTCTACCGGCGGCCGGTGGAGATCCGGTCGAAGAACCGTGACGAGCGGGCGCTGCTGGTGCACGAGGTCGTGGTGGAACAGGTCGCCGAGCTCCTGGGGCTCTCCCCCGAGTCGGTCGACCCCCGGTACGGGCAGGACTGAGGCGGGCGGTACGGGCTCGGGCGCGCTCTTTCGCGCGCGGGAGCCCGTACCGGCGCGGGCCGTCAGTCGTCGAGGACCGTGATGTCGCGGCGGGCGGCCGGGACCTCGACCGTGCCCCGGTCGTCCACCAGGGTCTGCACGGTGAACATCGGGATGCCGTCCTCGGGGAGGGTGAGCGCGCGGGACGCGTACACCGGTCCGCCGCCCGCGACCGGTTCGACGGTCAGCGCGTAGGAGCCCTTGACGTCCTTGGGGGCGAGGTCGGTGAGGACGGTCGTGGTGCCCGCCTTGAGGGAGACCGTGCGGGTGGCGGGGGCGCCGCCCTCCGTGCCGGCCGAGGCCGTGACCTTCACCTGGGCGGCCGCCTCGGGGGCGGTGAGGGCGAGGGCGGTGCCCTTGGCGCGGTTGTCGGCGACGGTGGCGCGGCCGGTGATGGGGGCGGCGGCCGGGATGAAGGCCATCTCCGTGTCCGAGCCCTTGCCGCGGACGACCTTGAGCGCGGCCACGACCGGGACCTGCTTCTTGGGGTCGGTCGGGGTGAGCAGCAGGGAGGCGGCGGCGCCCCGGGTGAGGTCCGGCAGGTCGACGAAGGCGGTCATGCCGGCCTTGACGTGCAGGGATTCCGCGGCGGCGGGGACGATCGTGCCGTTCGCGGTGGCCAGCTGGATCTTCAGGTCGGCGTCGGAGTCGCCGGGGGCGAAGGCGACGAGGCGGACGCCGGTGGCGTCGGCCGGGATGCCGGGGAGCACGAGGCGGGCCGCCGGGTCGGCGGAGGCGGAGAGCCAGTCGCTGCCGACGCCGTCGGTGGCGGAGCCGAGGGCGGCGCCGACCCGGCCCTCGCGGGTGGAGACGTGGGCCGTCAGGTTCTCGTGGGGGCTCTCGGAGAGGAGCGGGCTGAGGCGGACGGCGGTGGTGGAGTGGGGCGGGATGTCGATGCCCTCCCGCTCGATGGTGGTCTTCAGCTCGCCCTCGGGGCCGTACAGCTCGATGTCGGCGACGGCGATGTCGTCGTCGGGGTTGGTGAGGTGGATGTAGTCGGTGCGGCCCTTGGCGGTGGAGACGGCCGGGAACCAGAGGTCGGTGTCGGGGGCGGAGCAGGTGACGCCGAGGAGGCCGCGGGCGGCGCCGGCCGGGACGACGGTGGTCTGCTGGACGGTCCAGCCGGGGGCGAGGGTGCCGGTGGCGGTGCCGGTGAGGCCGTGGGTGACGGCGCCGTCGGCCTCGGCGGCGACGGGCTTGCCGGGGGCGGTGACCGTGCCGGGGGCCTTGGCGCCCTTCTTGAGGGCCGGGGCGTCCGGGTTCTTGGCGAGGCCGAGGACCGCGGACGGCTTGGGGGCCGTGGTGCTGGCGGCGGCCGCGGCGGCGGCGCCGGGCGGGGTGAAGGAGGTGGTGAGCGTCTCGGCGACGTCCGAGGTGCTGGGGGCGGGGCAGAGCAGGCTGGTGCGCTCGACGGGGAGGCGGGCCGCCTGCGGTGCGGGGGCGGCGGACGCGGCGCCGGGCTCGCCGGGGGCCGTCAGCGCGGCGAAGCCGGTGACGGCGGCGAGGGCGGTGACGACCGCGATCAGGGAGGGGGTGGGGCGCTTCACTGGTTGCTGCTCCCGTCGGGACGCTGCTCGGTCTCGTGGGCCTGGCCGCCCTGCGGGTAGCCGTAGTCGTAGCCGGCGTAGGGGTCGTACGCCTGCGGGTTCTGCGGGTCGTACCCCTGGCCCTGCTCGTAGCCCTGGCCCTGGCCCTGCTCGTAGCCCTGGCCCTGGCCCTGCTCGTAGCCCTGGCCCTGGCCCTGGTCGTAGCCCTGGGGGGCGGCGTAGGGGTCGTACGCCGGGGGGTTCTGCGGGTCGTAGCCCTGGCCCTGGTCGTAGCCCTGCTGGGGGTACGCGTACGCCTGCTGCTGGTACGGGTCGGCGTACTCCTGGGGGTAGCCCTGCCGGTCGTAGCCGGGGGCGTACTGCTGCTCGGCGTAGGCGGGGTCCTGGCCCGTCGTGTCCCACTCGTCCGCCTCGGCGGTCTGCTGACCGGGGATGGGGGCGGGCGCGGGGGCGGCCGGGTGGCCGGTGTCCGGGGCGTCGGGGCGGTCCTCGGCGCCCGCGGCCACGGCGGCGGCCTCGGCCTCGGCGGCGGCGCGCAGACGGCGGGCGCGACGGCCGTCGCCTTCGGTGGCCTGGGCCGGGATGGCCGTCTCCTCCTCGGGCAGGTCGTCGTCGATCTCGCGGCGGCGGCCGGGCAGGGCGAGGACGACGAGGACGACGGCGAGGCCGAGCTGGGTCCAGATCCAGGCGGTGTGCGCGAGGGGCTCGTCGTAGGTGAGGTCGAGGCGGCCGCCTTCGGCGGGGAGCTGGAAGCCCTGGGCCCAGCCGTCGACGGTGGTGGGGGTGAGCGCGGTGCCGTCGAGGGTGGCGGTCCAGCCCTCGTCGGCGCGGTCGGCGATCCGCAGGACGCGGCCGGCGGGGCCGGCGGGGATGTCGGCGTGGGCCTCGACCGGTCCGGCGGGGACCGGCAGCGGGAGGACGTCGGCCGTGCTGCCGGGCTTGGCGGCGGGCGGCACGATCATCACGCGGGCGATCTCGCGGTCGACCTCCCAGAGGGCGACGCCGTCGAGCTTGCTGAGCCGGGAGAGGCCGGGGGTGGTGTCGAGGACGCGGCTCATCTGGCGCGGCGAGCCGTCCTTGACCAGGACGTAGCGGATGGCGAAGGCGCTGAGTTCCTGGGTCTGGTCGGCGCCGGAGCCGGCGACGAGCTTGGCGACGACGGAGTCGAGGCGCGCGTCGGGCTCGGCGGTCGCGGTCAGTTCGGCGTCGCCGAGGCGGGCGCCGGAGCCGCGGACCAGGGTGTAGTCGACGGCGCCGGGCGAGCTGCCGGAGAGCACCAGGGTGCGGGGCTGGTTCTCCTCGCCGGCCATCTGGGCGACGAAGGCGGGCACCTGGACGGGGTCGCGGCGGGTCAGCGGGCCGTCGGCGCCGCCGAGCATCCAGCCGGCGGCGGCGACGGCGGGGCCGACGGCGCAGGCGAGGGCGACGAGGGCGGCGACGGGCTGGCGCCAGCCGAAGCCGTGGGCGGCGACGCGGCTGCGGCCGCCCTCGGCGCCGAGCATGCCGGCGGCGATGAGGCCGGCGCCGTAGACGAGGGTGGCGGGGCCCGCCCAGCCGGTGCCGTCGGCGCCGTTGGCGAGGGCGGCGAGGAGGAGGCCGGCGAGGGCGGCGGTCCAGGCGGCGAGGACCGCGCGGCGGCGCTCCTCGCGGAGCAGGCCGGCGAGCGCGGCGAGGACCAGGCCGAGGAGGAGGAGTCCGCCGGTGGTGCCGGGGCCGCCGGGGCTGCTCGCGAGCAGGTCGACGGCGGAGGCGGTGCCGGTGCGCAGGTCGAGGCCGGCCTCGTGGAGGAAGGCGGAGGGGCCGGTCAGCAGGGAGAGCGACCAGGGGGCCAGGGCCAGGATCGGGGTGCCGACGGCGGCGAGGAAGCGGAGCCCGTAGGCGGTGATGTCGTCGCGGCGGAAGGCGAGGACGCCGAGGCCGAGGAGGACGGCGAGCGGCCACACGATCGGGGTGAACGCGGTGGTGACGGTGAGCAGCAGGGCGTAGGCCCAGGTGGCGCGCCAGCTGCCGCGGTCGGGGCGGTTCAGGCCGTGGGCGGCGACGGCGGCGCGGGCGATCAGCGGGAGCAGGATCGCGAGGATCGCGGTGCCGAGCCGGCCGGTGGCGAGGGCGCCGGTGGCGGCGGGCAGGAAGGCGTAGGCGATGGCGCCCCAGGCGAGCAGGAGGCGGGAGCCGACGAGGCCGCGGGCGGCGAAGTAGGCGGTGAGGCCGGCGAGCGGGACCGAGCAGACGAGCAGCACGGTCAGCGCGGTGGAGGTGGAGCCGAGGAAGAGCGCGGAGAGTCCGGCGAGGATGCCGAGGTAGGGCGGGGCGGTCTGGGTGCCGCCGGTGCCGAGGGTGTGCCAGGCGTCCGCGTACCGGCCCCACAGTTCGGAGACGGTGTCGGGGGCGGGCAGCAGGACGCCGCCGGCGAGGGAGCCGCCGGCGAAGAGGTTGCGGCAGGCGGCGAGGGAGACGAGGAGGAGGACGGCGAAGAGGACCGGGCCGGGCTTGCGGGCGATCTTCTTCAGGCGGGCGAACTGCTCGACCTCCAGGAAGTCGGCGTCGTCGCCGCCGGGGCCGGACTCGACGGCGCCGTGGCGGGAGCCGCCGGAGTCGGCCTCGTCGCCGCCGAAGTGGGAGACGAGCTGTTCGGCGGCGGCGCGGACGGTGGCGCCGGGCGGCGGGAACAGCGGGCGGAGTTCGGCCGAGGGGACCTCGGGGTTCTTCCGCCGTGTGCGGGCGGCGAGGATCTTCTCGGGCCGCAGCAGGGTGGCGAGGAGGCCCATGATCTCGTCGACGGCCTGGCCGGGGGCCTTGCCGACGAGGAGGCCGAGGGTGCGCAGGACGGTGCCGAGGACGAGGCGGAGGAAGACGTAGGGGAGGGCGCGGCCCGAGGTGTTGGCCAGCAGCGTGTAGACGGCGGCGGCCTTGTCGACGCGGTGCGGGCTGGCGGCGGTGCGGCCGGCGCAGTCGACGGAGCGGCGCTCGCGGGCGGAGGCCTCGGCGTGCCGCAGGACGGCGTCGGGGGCGACGAGGACGCGGTGGCCGGCGGAGTGGGCGCGCCAGCAGAGGTCGACGTCGTCGCGCATGAGGGGCAGGCGGCGGTCGAAGCCGCCGAGCTCCTCGAAGACGTCGCGGCGGACGAGCATGCCGGCGGTGGAGACGGAGAGGACCGGGCGGATCTGGTCGTGCTGGCCCTGGTCCTGCTCGCGGCGGTCGAGGCCGGTCCAGCGGCGGCCGCTGCGGGCGATGGTGACGCCGGCTTCGAGGAGCTGCTTCCTGTCGTACCAGCCGCGCAGCTTGGGGCCGATGACGGCGGCGTACGCGTCGGAGTCGGCGACGCGCAGGAGTTCGGCGAGGGCGCCTGGCTCGGGGGCGCAGTCGTCGTGCAGCAGCCACAGCCACTGGACCGGTTCGCCGTGCGGGAGTTCGGGGAGGTCGTAGGCCTCGTCGTTCCAGCTCCGGCTGACGGGGTCCCAGCCGCTGGGGCGCTTGAGGTACGGCAGGTCCTCGGGTCCGAGTACGGGCGCGGTGCGGACGGCCTCGTCGACGGCGGCGCCGAAGCCGGTGCGGCGGGCGAGGTGCAGGACGCGGTCGGGGCCGACGGCTTCGGCGACGAGCTGCGCGGACTCGTCGGCGCTGCCGGTGTCGGCGGCGATCACGCTCTGCACCGGGCGCTCCTGGGCGAGCAGCCCGGAGAGCGCGTCGGGCAGCCAGCGGGCTCCGTCGTGGGTGACGAGCACGGCGGTGACGACGTGCCTGGGGAACTCAGGAGTTGAGGACATCGAGCTACAGGCCCTCCGGCCGGGGTCGCCCGCGGTGGGGCGTGGGAGCGGCTTGGACGGAGGCCCACACTAGTGGTTGCGGGTGGGGCGCCTCGTTGGTGCGGGTGCGGGTGCCCGCGGCCGCGGCGGGTGCGGGTGCCCGCGGGTGCGGGCTGCGGCGGGTGCGGGCGCTGGGGGTGGGCGTGCGGGAGGGCGGGCGCCGCCCTGGGGGGTTGTGCCCACCCGTTCCTCCCCCAAGGACTTCGTCCAGGGGGGACCCCCAGGCGGAACGTATGCCCACAACGCGGACGGTCCGTCCCCCCTGGGTGGGGGAGACGGACCGTGGGTGGTTTTCGGACGGCGGCGGGTCAGACGGCGGCCTTCTTGAGGCGGCGGCGTTCGCGCTCGGACAGGCCGCCCCAGATGCCGAAGCGCTCGTCGTTCTGGAGCGCGTACTCCAGGCATTCGGAGCGGACTTCGCAGGCGAGGCAGACCTTCTTGGCCTCGCGGGTCGAGCCGCCCTTCTCGGGGAAGAAGGACTCGGGGTCGGTCTGGGCGCACAGCGCGCGCTCCTGCCAGCCGAGTTCCTCGTCCGCGTCCTCGACCAGCAGTTCCTGGAACAACTCGGTCATCTGCGCCCCTCGTCTGTCTGTGCGTCCCGTGATGTCGCCGTGATCGAAACGGCCGAACGACACGAGTGAAATTACAAGTTCGTGCTCTGTGCGAGTCAAGCCGAGATCTGCTATTGGGCCCCGTATTCACTCTGCGGAACCAAGCCTATGCAGAAAGTGTTCAAATCACCAAAAAACGTGACACATGCCACCGGCGGTTCCCGTGGTGTCGCACCTCCGTCCAGAAGGACGTACGAGACTTGGATCTTGTTGCGATCCAGCCATGGAAGCGATCCGGATCACAGTCCGATCACGGACCGCGTCCGCCGCGGCCATGTTTACGGGCCCGACTGCTGCGCCATCTTGCCTGGTCCGAGCCTGAACAAACCTTTCTCCGGGCACGGTAACCGGATGAGGTGAAACATTACCCCCAAATCGGGCATTGGGTTGACAGTCGGGTACCGCTCCCGCCACTTTGGTGGCATGCCAGCGACCGCAGCGCCCTCCGCGACCCACGCCCGTGGGTTCCGCCGCGCTGTCCAGGCGCGCTGTTGCTGTTGCTGTTCCAGCTGTTGATGCCCCCGAGCTCCGGCTGCTCCTCCCAGCGTCACCCTGCGTCACCCGTGTCACCTCCGCGCCCCTCCCCGGGCCGTGACCCCCCACCGCATCCCCGTTTCTGCTGAGGAACCACCCCACCCATGAACATGGACAGTGACCTTCAGATCGCCGGCGACCTCATGGAGGTCCCGCACCTGCTCCAGCCCGAGCGCGAGCACCCCGTCACCGTCGCCGAGTTCGCCGGCCTCGCCCGCGAGCTCGCCGCCGACCGCGACCGGTGGGCCCCGCACGTCGAGTACGACGCCACCACCCGCTGGTACCACCGCCTGCGCACCGGGCCCGGCTACGAGGTGTGGCTGCTCTCCTGGGTACCCGGCCAGGGCAGCGGCCTCCACGACCACGGACGCTCCTCCGGCGTCCTCACCGTCCTCCAGGGCGAGTTGACGGAGCGCACGGACCGGGGCGTGCGCGTCCTGCGGCCCGGCACCCAGCGGGTCTACGCGCCCGGGTACGCCCACGAGGTCGTCAACGACTCGCTGGAGCCGGTCGTCAGCCTCCACGTCTACTTCCCCGGACTGACCGAGATGCCCATGCACGAGCCGATGCACGAGTCGCTCCAGGGCCGGTGCGCCGCCCCGGCCGCCCCGGAGGCGATCACCGCCTGACACACTGCTGCGCATGCGCATTGTGGTTCTGGCAGGCGGCATCGGTGGTGCCCGTTTCCTTCGTGGTCTCCAGCGGGCCGTCCCGGACGCGGAGATCACGGTCGTCGGCAACACCGGTGACGACATCCATCTCTTCGGGCTGAAGGTCTGCCCCGACCTGGACACCGTGATGTACACCCTCGGCGGTGGCATCCACGAGGAACAGGGCTGGGGCCGCGAGGGGGAGACCTTCGCCGTCAAGGAGGAGCTCGCCGCGTACGGGGTCGGACCCGAGTGGTTCGGCCTCGGCGACCGGGACTTCGCCACCCATATCGTCCGCACCCAGATGCTCGGCGCCGGCTACCCGCTGAGCGCCGTCACCGAGGCGCTCTGCGCCCGCTGGCGGCCGGGCGTCCGGCTGCTGCCGATGTCCGACGACCGCGTCGAGACGCACGTCGCCATCGAGGTCGACGGGGAGCAGCGGGCCGTGCACTTCCAGGAGTACTGGGTGAAGCTGCGCGCCTCCGTCGACGCGAAGGCCGTCGTGGCCGTCGGCGCGGAGGCCGCCAAGCCCGCCCCGGGCGTCCTGGAGGCGATCGCCGAGGCCGACGTCATCCTCTTCCCGCCGTCGAACCCGGTGGTCTCCGTCGGCACGATCCTCTCCGTGCCCGGCATCCGCGAGGCGGTCGCGGCCGCCGCCGCGCCGGTCGTCGGCCTCTCCCCCATCGTCGGGGACGCGCCCGTGCGCGGCATGGCCGACAAGGTGCTCGCGGCCGTCGGCGTCGAGTCGACGGCCGCGGCCGTCGCCCGCCACTACGGCTCCGGCCTGATCGACGGCTGGCTGGTGGACACCGTGGACGCGGGCTCCGTCGCCGACGTCGAGGCCGCCGGGATCGCCTGCCGGGCGGTGCCGCTGATGATGACCGACGTGGACGCGACCGCCGCGATGGCGCGGGCGGCGCTGGCGCTCGCCGAGGAGGTCCGCGGGTGACGGCCGGCGCGGTGCCGCCGCCGGCCTCGTACCGGGTGTGGGGGCTCGCCGGGCTGCCGGAGGTGGCGCCCGGGGACGACCTCGCCAAGCTGATCGCGTCCGTCTCCCCCGGCCTGGAGGACGGCGACGTGCTCCTGGTCACCTCCAAGATCGTGAGCAAGGCGGAGGGCCGGATCGTCGCCGCCGACGACCGCGAGGAGGCCATCGACGCGGAGACCGTCCGGGTCGTGGCGCGGCGCGGCACCCTCCGCATCGTCGAGAACCGGCAGGGGCTCGTCATGGCGGCGGCCGGGGTCGACGCCTCCAACACGCCCGCCGGGACCGTGCTGTTGCTGCCGGAGGACCCGGACGCGTCGGCGCGGCGGATCCGGACGGGGCTGCGCGAGGCGCTCGGCGTGGACGTCGGGGTCGTCGTCACCGACACCTTCGGACGGCCCTGGCGGGCCGGGCTCACCGACGTGGCGATCGGCGCGGCCGGCGTGCGGGTCCTGGACGACCTGCGGGGCGCGACCGACTCCCACGGCAACGACCTGAGCGTGACCGTCGTCGCCACCGCCGACGAACTCGCCGCCGCGGGCGACCTGGTGAAGGGCAAGGCCACCGGCGTGCCCGTCGCCGTCGTCCGCGGGCTGCCGCACGTCGTCGGGGACGACGACGAGCCGGGCGCGCGGGCGCTGGTACGGGCCGCCGCCGACGACATGTTCCGGCTCGGCACCTCGGAGGCCGTACGGGAGGCGGTGACGCTGCGGCGCACGGTGCGCGAGTTCACCGGCGACCCCGTCGACCCCGGGGCGGTACGGCGCGCGGTCGCCGCGGCCGTGACGGCGCCGGCCCCGCACCACACCACGCCGTGGCGGTTCGTCCTCCTGGAGTCCGCGGAGTCGCGGCTCCGGCTGCTCGACGCGATGCGGGACGCGTGGATCGCGGACCTGCGGCGGGACGGGAAGTCCGAGGAGTCCGTCGCGAAGCGGGTGCGGCGCGGGGACGTGCTGCGGAACGCGCCGTACCTGGCCGTGCCCTGCCTCGTCATGGACGGCGCCCACCACTACGGCGATCCGCGCCGCGACGCCGCCGAGCGCGAGATGTTCGTCGTCGCGGCCGGCGCGGGCGTCCAGAACTTCCTCGTCGCGCTGGCCGGGGAGCGCCTCGGCTCGGCCTGGGTCTCCTCGACGATGTTCTGCCGGGACGTCGTACGGGACGTGCTCGGGCTGCCGGAGGGATGGGACCCGATGGGGGCGGTCGCGATCGGCCATCCGGCGGCGGCGCCGAAGGAGCGGCCGGGGCGGGCGGCAGCGGAGTTCGTCGAGGTGCGCTGACGGGGCCCGTCGGCGCCGCCGGCGCCGTCGCCTCAGATGCGGGTGATGTCGTTGGGCGCCAGGCGGGGGGCCTGGCGGGGCGGGGTGCGGCCGCTGAGCAGGATGAGGCGGGCCGCGCGGTGGCGCTGGCCCTCGTAGGGGGCCAGGAGCTCCAGCATCGTCGCGTCGTCGGCGGTGCGGTCGCCCGCCAGGGCCCAGCCGACGATGCCGGGGAGGTGCAGGTCGCCGGTGGTGACCTCGTCCGGGGCGCCGTTGCTGCGCTGGACGGTCTCGGCGGAGGTCCACGGGCCGACGCCGGGGATCAGCTCCAGGCGCCTGCGGGCCTCCGGGGGCGGCATGTGGGCCGCCTCCTCCAGACGGGGGGCGACGCGGGCGGCGCGGACGATCGTGGCGGCGCGCTTGCCGTCGACGTTGGCGCGGTGCCACTCCCAGGACGGGATCCTCGCCCAGGTGCGGGCGTCCGGCATCACGTGCAGGCCCTCGGGGGCCGGGCCCGGGGCCGGCTCGCCGTACTGGCGGACCAGGCGGCGCCAGGAGCCGTACGCCTCCGTCGTCGTGACCTTCTGCTCCAGGACCGACGGGATCAGGGACTCCAGGACCAGGCCGGTGCGGGTGAGGCGGAGGCCGGGGCGGCGGCGGTGGGTCGCCAGGAGGAGTCTGTGGCGGGGGACGAAGGCGGTGGGGTCGTCCTCGGCGCCGAGGAGGGCGGGGAGCTGCTCGTCCAGCCAGGCCGCGCCCGGGCCCCAGGTGTCCGTACTGACCTCGGTGCCGTGCGCCCTCGCGCGGAGGGTGGCCGGGCCCTCCGGGGTGCGGGTGGCTCGCCAGACCTCGCCGGTGGGCGTGACCTGGAAGGTCGGGTCGTGGGGGCCTCTGCGGAGGGGGCCCAGGGTGAGGCCCAGGTCCAGTTGCACCGGCGGTACGTCGAGGTGGCCGCCGCGGGTGGTGGTGCGGGTGGGTCTTGGTGCGAAGCGGCCGGCCATGGGTACGAGCGTAGCCGGGTGCGGTGCGGCTCCGTACGGATGCGGGTTCAGGCGCGGGTGCGGAGGCCTCCGCGAAGGTGCCGTCCCGTTGTGCCCGCAACGGGACGGCGGCGCCCCTCCTCCTACTGGTCCGAGCTGAAGCGGACCGTGCCCGCGGGGAGGGTGGCGTTGCACCAGATGCGGATGCCGTCGCGGAGTTCGTTGTCGGGGCCCACGTGGGCGCCGTCGCCGATGACCGCGCCCGTGAGGACCGAGCGGGCGCCGATGCGGGCGCCGGCGCCTATGAGGGAGTCGGTGACGACCGCGCCGGGTTCCACCACCGCGCCCGCGAGGAGGGTGGAGCCCGTCACCCGGGCGCCCTCGCCCACCGTCGCGTGCGCGCCGACCACCGTGCCGCCGGTGATCTTGGCGTCGGGGGCGACCCGGGCGGTCGGGAGGACCAGGAGGTCGCCGCAGCGGCCGGGGACGGCCGGGGAGGGGGCGCGGCCGAGGACCAGGTCGGCGGAGCCGCGGACGAAGGCCTGCGGGGTGCCGAGGTCCAGCCAGTACGTGGAGTCGACCATGCCCTGGAGGTGGGCGCCGGAGGCGAGGAGCTCCGGGAAGGTCTCGCGCTCGACGGAGACCGGGCGGCCGGCGGGGATCGAGTCGATGACCGAGCGGCGGAAGACGTACGCGCCGGCGTTGATCTGGTCGGTGACGATCTCCTCGGGGGTCTGGGGCTTCTCCAGGAAGGCCGTGACCCTGCCCGTCCCGTCCGTGGGGACCAGGCCGAAGGCGCGGGGGTCCTCGACGCGCGTGAGGTGGAGGGAGACGTCCGCGCCGGAGTCGGCGTGCGTGGCCACCAGGGCGCGGATGTCGAGGCCGGTGAGGATGTCCCCGTTGAAGATGAGGACCGGGTCGTCGGGGCCCGAGTGGAGGCGGGAGGCGACGTTGCGTATCGCGCCGCCGGTGCCGAGCGGTTCCTCCTCGGTCACGTACTCCAGGCTCAGGCCGAGGTCGGAGCCGTCACCGAAGTGCGGCTCGAAGACCTCGGCGAGGTAGGAGGTGGCGAGCACGATGTGCTCGACGCCGGCGGCCTTGGCCCGGGCCAGCTGGTGCGTCAGGAAGGGGACGCCCGCCGCCGGGACCATGGGCTTGGGCGTGTTGACCGTGAGCGGTCGCAGCCGGGTGCCCTTGCCCCCGACCAGGAGGATCGCTTCTGTCACGTGTCGTCTCTGCTTCCTGCTTCGGGGCCGTTCGGCGCGCCCGTCTCGGTCGTCCGTGCGATATGACCGGTCAGTTTATGCAGATGGTTGCCTCCGTGCCCCCATCAGCTCCTTCCCTGGTATTTCGCGGAGGAGGCGCGGGCGGTTCCGAGCTTGCCGTAGAGACGTCCGCCGGGACACTCCGTGGCGAATCCGTCACGGTGTCCGGCGATGGTGTGGAACGTGACCTTCCTGCCCTTCTTGTAGAGGTTGCCGCCGCCGGAGACGAGGGTCTGGGTGCCCTTGGGGTTGACGCCGTGGAGCCCGAGTTTCCAGGCCGTCAGGCGGGCGACGGCGGTCACGACGGCGGCCGGCGGGTTGGTGCTGGTGAAGGTGCCGAGGACGGCGACGCCCATGCTGTTGGTGTTGAAGCCGAGGGTGTGCGCGCCGAGGACCGGCTTCGCCACTCCCCCGGCCCGGCCTTCGTAGATGTTTCCGCACTTGTCGACGGCGAAGTTGTAGCCGAAGTCACGCCATCCACTGCTCTTCACGTGGTAGCGGTAGATACTGCGCAGGACGGAGGGGGCCTGGCCGCAGGTGTAGTTGTTGCCGGTGGCGCTGTGGTGGACGAAGGCCGCCTTGATCGTCTTGGTGTAGACGAAGCCCTTCTCGCGGATCTTCTCGTCGGCGCCCCAGCCCTTGCGGGTGATGATCTTGGGGCGGGGGCCGATGTACGGCTTCTTCTTCCCGGCGGCGGGCTCCGCCGCCTCCTGGGCGAGCGTCTCCCGGGAGAGCGCCTCCCCGGCGACTGCCTCCCCGGCGGCCGTCTCGCGGGCGGGGTCGGCGGCCGGGATGGCGGTCGCGCCGTAGGGGGCGAGCTGGCTGTTGACGCCGCTCGCGGCCGCCTCCGCGGCCGTGAGGACGGCCGGCGGGGCCATCGCCCGGGTGCGGGGGGCCGGTGCCGCCCCGGTGTCCGACGCTTCCGGGGCCTCGCCCGGGTCGACCAGTTCCAGCCGGAGACCGGCCGGGAGCGGAGTCGTACCGCCTCCGGCCTCTCCCCGTACGCGGATCTCGACGCCGTCCGAGTCGCCGACCCACAGGGGGGCGGTGGAGCCGCGCAGGGTGCCGGTGGCGCCCTCGGCCGTGCCGGGGTCGGCGCCGTGCTCCTCGTTGTGGGTCTCCACGTCCTGCCAGGGCGACCAGACGCCGTCGGCGGTGGCGCGGGTGCGGACCTGGACGGTGCCGTGGAGGGCGGCGGCCGGATCGTCCCAGACCACGCCGACGAGGGAGAAGGGTCTGACGTCCCGTCGGGTCAGGCCCTGCTCGCCGGCGGCGCCCGGCTCCGTGCCGAAGGTGCGGACGGAGGGGCCCAGCGGACGGAGCGGCAGCGACTGGGTGGAGCCCGGCAGCTCGTCCTGGGCCGGTGGCAGGGCGTTCGCCGCCGGACGCGCGGTGGCCGTCGCGGGGGCGACGAGGGTGACCGGCAGGGCGAGCGCGGCCGCGCAGGCGACGGCGATCGAGGAGGCGAGTGAGGCACGCATGGCCCGATCGTGGGCGGTTCGGGTGCCCGGCGCGCGCCGGGAGACGGACGGCCCGTCAGGCCGTCCGGAGGACCCCGTCACCGGTACGGCCCAGGGCGGCGCGCCGGCCCGCGTACCCTGTCCGGCGTGAACGCCAGCGACCGCACCCCCGCCGACCTGCTGCGATCCGCGCTCGCCGCGGACCCGGCCCGCCCTCTGGTCACCTACTACGACGACGCCACCGGTGAACGGGTGGAATTGTCCGTCGCCACCTTCGCCAACTGGGTGGCGAAGACCGCCAATCTGCTCCAGGGCGAGCTGTCCGCCGAGCCCGGCGACCGGCTCGCGCTGCTGCTGCCCGCGCACTGGCAGACCGCCGTCTGGCTGCTCGCCTGCTCCTCCGTCGGTGTGACGGCCGAGCTGGGAGGCGACCCGGCGGCCGCCGACCTGGTGGTGGCGGGGCCGGACGCGCTCGACGCGGGTCTGGCCTGCTCCGGGGAGCGGATCGCGCTCTCCCTGGCGCCGCTGGGACGCCGCTTCCCGTCCGTGCCCGCCGGATACGCGGACTACGCGGTCGAGGTGCCGAGCCAGGGCGACCGCTTCGCGCCGTACGCGCCGGTGGACGCGGACGCGCCGGCCCTCGTCGTCGACGGTACGGAACGCAGCGGCGTCCAGCTCGTCGAGCAGGCCCGGCTCGACGCCGTCCGGCTCGGGCTCGGCCCCGGCTCGCGCCTGCTGTCCGGGCTGCCGTACGACTCCTGGGAGGGCCTCTCGGCCGGGCTGTACGCGCCCCTGGCCGCGGGCGGCTCCGTGGTGCTGTGCCGGCACCTGGGCGAGCTGGCGCCGGAGTCCCTGGAGAAGCGCATCGAGAGCGAGCGGGTCACGGCCACGGCCCTCTGACGGGCGGAGCGGAGACGGGCCGGGCCCCCGGACGGGGGCCCGGCCCGTGGCGTTCGCGCGTCCGTTGCACCCGTTCGGCCGACCGACGCGCCGCGTACCCGCGACCGTACGGCGAGTCCGGTACATGATCGGCCCGGGGGGAGTCGTCTCCTCCGTACAACCCCGTGTCGGGTTCGGCCGTCTCCTTCTGCGAACGCCGGGCGCCCGACGCGCCCGAGACGCCCTGACCCGAAGGACGGACTGACGACGTGACGGAGCGCGCTGGCACGCCCGCCGAACCGGACCCGGAGCCGGAGCCGGAGCAGGACGCGGAGCCGGAACCGGACGCGGACGCGGACGCGGAGCGGGAACCGGAGCCGGAACCGGACGCGGAGCCGGAACCGGACTCCGGGCCGGGCGCCGCCCCGCGCCGGCACTGGTTGCGGTGGGCGGCGCTCGGGGTGTCCGTCGTGCTGCTCGGGGCGGCCGGGACCGGCTGGTGGTTCTACCGGAAGCTCGACGACAACATCACCACCGACACCACCGCGGCGGACGAGCTGCGGCGGTACGAGACGGAGCGGCCGTCGGCCGTCGTGTCGGCCGCGCGGAACATCCTGCTGATCGGCTCGGACACCCGTTCCGGCGAGGAGAACCGGAAGTACGGGAAGGACCGCGGCACCCAGCGCTCGGACACGGTCATCCTGCTGCACCTGGCGGCCGACGAGTCGGGGGCGACGGCCGTGTCGATCCCGCGCGACCTGATGGTGACGATCCCGAGCTGCGCCAGGACCGAGGGGGGCGGCCGGACCCGGGAGCAGCTGGCGCAGTTCAACTGGGCGTTCGAGTGGGGCGGGACGGCGTGCACGATCCGTACCGTCGAGAAGCTGACCGGGATCCGGGTCGACCACCACATGGTGATCGACTTCCGGGGCTTCAAGAAGATGGTGGACGCGGTGGACGGCGTCGAGGTCTGCCTGAAGGAGCCGGTGGACGACGCCGACGCGAAGCTGAAGCTGCCGGCGGGCCGGCAGACGCTGGACGGGGAGCAGGCGCTGGGCTTCGTGAGGGCCCGGAAGTCGCTGGGGAACGGCAGCGACACCGAACGGATGGACCGGCAGCAGATGTTCCTGGGCGCGCTCGTCAACAAGGTGCAGAGCAACGGGGTGCTGCTGAACCCGGCGAAGCTGTATCCGGTGCTCGACGCGGCGACGAAGTCGATCACGACGGATCCGGGGCTCGACTCGCTGCGGGACCTGTACGACCTGGCGCGGACGATGCGGGCGATCCCCACGGAGAAGGTGCAGTTCCTCACGGTGCCGCGGCGCCCGTACACGTACAACGCGAACCGGGACGAACTGGTGCAACCCGCGGCGAGTGAGCTCTTCCGGCAACTCCGCGAGGACAAGCCGGTCCTGGTGACGAAGGCGGAACCGGAGGAGGGCGCGGACGCATCCTCCGACGGGAAGCCCGACGACGCGGGCACACCGGCGCCGAGCGCGACGCCGACCTTCACCGGGCGGAACGCCGCGGAAGGGGTGTGTTCCTAGCGGCGGGCGGGGCGGTTGGGTAAAGCCGGAGCCAAGGGAGGGGCCGGGGCCGATGTGGTTTGAGCGGATTGCCCAGTTGTAAGGGGCGTGGAATTTGTCACGGACGTCGCCCCGCGCTGAACTGGGCGGATAGTGTGACGCGATCCGGTGCACCCCGACCGTGTGGTCGCACTCAGCCAAGGATCGAACGACCGAGTGGCGCCCACAGGGGGAGGCGCCCCGCGTGGCACCGACGGAGGACAGGAACCGTGGACGCGCACAGCCGTGGACGGGCGGACGAGATCGACCCCGCCGACCAGTGGGTGCTCAACCCGCAGACGGGCAACTACGAACTGCGACTGGACCACTCCGCTGGGCAGTCACCCAGCGGTACCACCGGTTCCAGTACCCGCCCCCCGGCCCGGTCAACCGCCCCGGCCGAGGCTCCCGTTCCGGGTCAGAGACGGCGGCGGCCCGCCGAGCCGGAGACCCCCGAGGCCGCGCCCGGCACGTCCGGCTCGTCCGGCGGCGGCCGTCGGGTGCCCTCGCAGAGCCGCCGCAAGCGCAAGCAGGGCGCCAGCCGCAAGAAGAAGGTCCTGCTGTGGACCGGCGGCACGATGGCCTTCGTCCTGGTCGGCGGCGCGGTCGGCGCGTACGCGCTCTACAACCGGCTCAACGGCAACCTCGACGTCGTCGAGGTCGTCGGCAAGAACAAGAGCGCGGGCTTCCGCAAGGGCGAGGCCTTCAACATCGTGCTCATCGGCACCGACAAGCGGACCGGCGCGGGCAACGCGGGCTACGGCGACAAGAACAGCCCCGGCCACGCCGACACCACGATCCTCTTCCACGTCTCCAAGGACCGGTCGAACGCCACCGCGGTCTCGATCCCGCGCGACCTGAAGACGAACATCCCCGAGTGCCAGGTCAAGGACGGCGACCAGATCAAGACGATCCCCGCCGAGGCCGACGTCCGCTTCAACGTGAGCCTCGGGCAGAACGGCCGCGACCCCGGCTGCGTCATGCGCACCGTGGAGGAGCTCACCGGCGTCGAGGTCGACCACTTCATGATGGCCGACTTCAACGCCGTCAAGGAGATGACGACCGCTGTCGGCGGTGTGAAGGTCTGCGTCGAGAAGCCCGTCGACGACCCGAAGTCGCACCTGAAGCTGCCGGCCGGCGAGTCGGTCGTCCAGGGCGAACAGGCCCTCGCCTTCGTCCGCACCCGGCACAGCTTCGGCAACGAGTCGGACCTCGACCGCATCAAGGTCCAGCAGCAGTTCCTGAGCTCGATGATCCGTCAGATGAAGTCCGACGACACCCTGACCGACCCGGGCAAGCTCTTCGACCTCGCCGACGCCGCCACCAAGGCGCTCACCGTCGACTCCGGAATAGGGTCGCTCACCAAGCTCCAGGACCTGGCGGGCGAGCTCGCCGGGATCGACACCAAGAACATCGCGTTCGCGACGCTGCCGGTCGTCGACAACCCCGCCGAGAAGGTCAAGGCGACGGTCGTCCCGCACCCGACCAAGGCGCCGCAGCTCTTCGCGATGCTGCAGAGCGACACCTCGCTCACCGAGGTGAAGAAGAAGGAGCAGGCCGCCAAGAGCGCCCAGGCGAAGGCCCAGGCGGCGCTCCTGGAGGGCGAGCGGGCCCCGTCCGCCGAGGTCCGCGTCGACGTCTACAACGGCAGCGGCATCCAGGGCGCGGCCCAGTCGACCATCAACTGGCTCCAGATCGAGCAGGGCGTCCTGCGCTCCACCAACAAGAGCAACGCCCCCGAGAAGGCGGCGAAGACGACCCTGGAGTACGCGCCGAACCAGGCCGATCAGGCCCGCGCCCTCGCGGACATGATGGGGCTGCCCGCGACGGCGCTCAAGCAGGGCACCGCCGACGCCGCGGAACGCGAGCCCATGACGCTCGTCCTCGGCTCGGACTTCAAGGGCGCGGGGGTGCCCATCACCGGACCGGCAAAGGCGCCGAAGGATCTGGGAGAAGTAGCAGCGGACAAGCAGGTGTGCGCGAAGTGACCCGGAAACACCGGAGTCCGGCGCGCGCCTGACCGAAGAGGGGACCTGGGGTGGGACAGAACAGCGTGCGACGGGAGGGGACGCAACCAAGCGTTCCGCACGCCCGAGACCGTGGCTGGGACGACGAACTGCACGGCGCGGGTGAGGCCACCGGCGCCGTAGGGACGCCGGATCCGGCCGACGTGCCGGCGCAGGCCGGCCGCGCCGCGCGCCGGCGCGGGACGACGGGCGACGACGGCTCCGCCGCGAGCACGGCGGGCGGCCGGGCGGCCGCGCGCCGCAAGGCCAAGAAGGCCGGCAAGCGGAAGGTGCTGCGCTGGTCGGCGATCGGCGTCTCCGTGCTGATCCTCGGCACGGCCGGCGCCGGCTACGCGTACTACGAGCATCTCAACAGCAACATCCGCAGCGGTGGCCGCGCGGGCGGCGAGAGCGGCGTGAAGAAGGCGGCGCCGAACGCGCTGGGCGACACGCCCCTGAACATCCTGCTGATCGGCTCGGACGACCGGGCCTCCGACGCGAACGTGGCGCTCGGCGGCGGCAAGGACCTCCGGAAGGACAAGCCCCGGGCCGACGTCCAGATGCTGCTGCACGTCTCCGCCGACCGGCAGAACGCCTCGCTGATCTCCATACCCCGCGACACCGTGGTGAAGATCCCCGACTGCAAGGGCGAGGACGGCACGCCGTACCCGGGCACCAGCGACCGGCCCATCAACGAGACGCTCACCCGGGGCGGTGCCGGCTGCACGCTCACCACCTGGGAGACCCTCACCGGCGTCTACATCGACCACTGGATCATGGTCGACTTCGCGGGTGTGGTGGCGATGGCCGACGAGGTCGGCGGCGTCCCGGTCTGCGTCAAGACCGGTGTGCACGACAAGTCGACCGCCCGGGTCAAGGGCGGCTCGGGGCTGAAGCTGCCCAGGGGCACCACCGAGGTCAAGGGCGAGCAGGCGCTCCAGTGGCTGCGCACCCGGCATGCCTTCGGCAGCGACCAGAACCGGGCCAAGGCCCAGCACATGTACCTCAACGGCATGCTGAAGAAGCTCCAGCAGCAGAACGCCTGGACGGACACCCCCCGGCTGATGGGCCTCGCGGAGACCGGCACCAAGGCGCTGGAGGTCTCCGACGGCCTCGACACCGTGGCCAAGCTCTTCGACCTCAGCATGCAGCTGAAGAACGTGAAGGTCGACCGGCTCTCCACGGTCACCATCCCGACCGACCCGTATCCGCCGAACCCGGACGCCTGGCTGAAGCCGAAGGCCTCGGCCGACAAGATCTGGAACATGCTCCGGGACGACGTCGCCCTCGACAAGAACGGCGACAAGGCGCCGGCCAAGCCGAAGTCGACGGCCTCCGCGACGCCGAAGGCGACGGCCGCCGCGCCCGCCACGCTCGCCGTCACCGTCGTCAACGGCACCGGCGGCAACGACGAGCCGCCCGTCGAGGGGCGTGCCAAGGACATCGCCGAGGGGCTGGTCGCGAAGGGCTTCACCCAGGCCGACACCTCCAAGGACGCCAAACCCAGCAAGGGCACGGTCGTCGCCTACCCGAAGGCGGCCGGCGACCAGGGCCGGGCGGACGCCGAGTCCGTGGCGGCCGTCCTCGGCCTGCCGCCGTCCACCGTCCGCGCGGACGCGAACGTGCAGGGCCTCACCCTGGTGGTGGGCGCGGACTGGCGCGAGGGCGACACGTACGAGAAGCCGAAGCAGGAGGCCGGCGACCTGCCCGAGGGCGCCAGCGACAAGGCCGACTGCATGGACGTCTACTCGGTCTACAAGTGGGACGGGAAGAGCTGACCGCCCGCCCCTCGGATACGGCGACGGCCGGGCCCCTCGTGGAGGGGTCCGGCCGTCGCCGTGTCCGCGCAGGCGGTCAGACCGTCTCGGGCCCGGCCGCGCGGACCGCCGGGCGGCGGCTCGCGATGACCTTCCTCGCGAGCGAGCGGGGGCTGGTCAGGAAGCCGAGGCCCCACGACATGTGCATGGTGGCCAGGGCCACCGGGATCCGGAGGCGGGCCTTCAGCGGGAGGCCCCTGCCCGCGGGGACCGAGCCCGCGGTGATCGCGGCGAGGTAGCCGGCCGGGATCACGAAGCCGAGCGGGGTGAGGGTGGCGCCGGCGACCAGGCCCGCGGCGATGGCGCAGACGGCGGCCGGCGGGGCCAGGTAGCGGAGGTTGACGGAGCCGGCGTGATAGCGGGTCACGACGCGCCGCCAGCGGCCGTAGTCCTTGTACTGCTTGGCCAGCGCCTTCACCGAGGGCCGCGGACGGTACCGGACGCGCAGCTCCGGCGAGAACCAGATCAGGCCGCCGGCCGCGCGGATGCGGAAGTTGAGCTCCCAGTCCTGGGCGCGGACGAACTCGACGTTGTAGCCGTCCTGCTGTTCGAGCGCCTCGCGGCGGAAGACGCCGAGGTAGACGGTCTCGGCGGGGCCGGCCCGGCCGCCGGTGTGGAAGGCCGCGTCGCCGACGCCGATCTTCGAGGTCATCGCGGCGGCGACCGCGTCCTCCCAGGCGTTCTCGCCCTCGGCGTGCATGATGCCGCCGACGTTCTGCGCGCCCGTCTCCTCCAGCAGGCGGACGGCGGTCGCGATGTAGTCCGGCGAGAGCATGCCGTGGCCGTCGACGCGGACGACGATCGGGTGCCGGGAGGCCTTGATCGCCGCGTTGAGGGCGGCGGGGGTGCGGCCGGTGGGGTTGGGCACGGTGTGGACCCGGGCGCGCCGACCGGACGCGGTCTCCCGCACCAGCTCGGCGGCGATCTCGTCGGTGCGGTCCGTGGACGGGCCGAGGGCGATCACCACCTCCATCTCGCCGTCGTACTCCTGCTCCAGGATGTGACGGACCGCGTCGCGCAGATGCCGCTCCTCATCGAGGACCGGCATGATCACGGATACGGGGGGTGTCGCGCTCATCAACGGGTCACGTTACCGCGAATGGGGGACAGCGACGCGCGCCGCCGGGGCCGGTGACCCTACCGGCTGATCGTATGGGCCTACGGTGCTCACGGTCCCCCGTCTTCACTCGGTCACACCAGCGGAGGTGTCCGTTCGTGCCCACACCGCCCCGCACGCCCCGTCCGCCCCGCACGCCCGGCACGGCCGGCCGCCCGCCCGTCCCCCGGCGCGGCGGTCCCGCCCCGGTGCGGCGGCGGCCCCGGTGGGGGATGCGGATGGCGACCGCGCTCTCCGTGGTGGTGCTCGCGGCCGGCGGGATCGGGCACGCGGTGGTCACCGGGCTCGACACCGGGATCACGCGGGTGGACCCCTTCAAGGACATGAAGAACCGGCCGCAGGCCGGGACCGGCATGAACGTGCTCGTCGTCGGCACCGACGGACGCGACCGGATCACCGCCGAGGAGAAGGAGAAGTACCGGCTCGGCGGGGCGCCCTGCCACTGCACGGACACCGTGCTGCTCGTGCACGTCTCGGAGGACCGGGACCGGGCGAGCGTCGTCTCGCTGCCCCGGGACTCGTACGCCGAGCTGCCCGAGCACACCGACCAGAACAGCGGCGAGAGGCACCGCGCGCACCCGGTGAAGCTGAACGCCGCCTACGCGGAGGGCGGGCCGGCGCTGACCGTGCGGACCGTGGAGGCCATGACCCGGGTCAAGATCGACCACTATCTGGAGGTCGACTTCACCAGCTTCATGCGGACCGTGGACGCGGTCGGCGGGGTGCAGATCTGTACGCCGAAGCCGGTGAAGGACGCCTACTCGGGCCTGGACCTGGCGGCCGGGACGCATGAGCTGGACGGCGGGCAGGCGCTGCAGTACGTGCGCTCCCGGCACATCGACGGGGCCGCGGACATCGGGCGGATGCAGCGGCAGCAGAAGTTCCTGGCGGCCCTTGTGGACCGGCTGACCAGCGGCGGGGTGCTGTTCAACCCGGTGCGGTTCCGGGAGGTCGCGACGACCATGCTGGGGTCGGTGCGGGCCGACGAGGACTTCGGTACGGATCAGCTGCTTGCGCTCGCGAAGGGCATGCGGGGGTTCACGCCGGCGTCCTCGGAGTTCGTGTCCGTGCCCATCGGGGACATGGACTTCCCCGTGAAGGGGATCGGCTCCACGGTGAAGTGGGACGCGGACAAGGCGCAGCGGCTGTTCGCGGCGGTGCGGGAGGACCGGCCGCTGGCCGCGCCCCGGCCGGCGGCCGCGGAGAAGAAGGCCAAGGCCGCGGTCGTGGACGTCGCGCCCAGGAACATCCGGGTGCAGGTCTACAACGGGACGCGGACCGACGGGCTCGGGCGGAAGGTGGACGACGCGCTGCGGGCGACGGGGTTCGACACGACGCGGTCGCCGATGACGGGGGCGGGGCCCTCGCGGGAGCGGACGCTGGTGGAGTACGACCCCCGGTGGGACCGGTCCGCCCGGTCCCTGGCGGCCGCCCTGCCGGGGGCGGAGCTGAAGGCGGTGCCGGGGCGGGGCGGGACCTTGCGGGTCACCGTGGGGGCGGACTACAAGGGGGTCACCGCGGTGCGGGCGGAGACGGTGCCGGTTCGGGGGCCGTTCGAGGCGGTCACCGGGGACCAGGTCGTCTGTCCGTGACCGTCGCGCGGGGCCGGGGCGCGGGACGGCCCCCCGCGCCTCAGTCGAGGTAGCCCTCGGCCTGGCGCCGCTCGCGCAGTTCCTTGATGGCCTGGCGGCGGGCCAGGCGGTGGGTGCGGCGGATCTGGGCTTCCTGGTAGCGGCGCTTGTCCTGTTCGGTCTCCGGGAGGACCGGCGGGACCGTGCGGGGCTTGCCGTCGCCGTCCACGGCGGCGAAGACGAGGTAGGCGGAGCCGACCTGGGTCGCCGGGGTGGTGTCGTTCCAGCGCTCGGCCATGACGCGGACGCCGACCTCCATGGAGGAGCGGCCGGTCCAGTTCACCTGGGCCTTCACATGGAGGAGGTCGCCGACGCGGACGGGCTCCAGGAAGGCCATCTCGTCCATGGAGGCGGTCACGGCCGGGCCGCCGGAGTGGCGGCCGGCGACGGCGCCCGCCGCGTCGTCCACCAGCTTCATGATCACGCCGCCGTGCACCGTGCCGAGGAGGTTGGTGTCGTGGCTCGTCATGATGTGGCTGAGGGTGGTGCGGGAGGCCGAGGTGGGCTTGCCGGGTATGCCGGCCGGTTCTGTCATGTCGTCCACCTTATGCCGGGTATCGGCGTTGTCTGCTTTGCATCAGCTTCGCAACAGCCCCGGTCCTATTTTCCACCCGGCCTGTCGCCCGGAAAGCGGAGACCGGCACACTGGTCCGCATGAATGACTGGCCTGAGCAGCAGCGCCGCCCCCAGGGGCAGCCGTACCCCCGGCAGCAGGGGTACGGCGACCAGGGACACGGGCAGGAGTACAACCCGAACTTCACTCAGGCGCAGGCCACGGGGTACGACTCCGGGTACAGCACCGGGCAGGTGTACGGGTCCCCGCAGGGTGGCGGGCACGGTCACGGCGGTCCCGGGGGTCCGGGGGGACCCTCCGGTACCGGTGCCCGGCCCTCCGGCGCCGCGCCGGACTGGCGCAAGCGGATCAAGATCGGCTCGATCGTGCTGGTGGTCGGCGTCCTCGCGTGGGGCGTCGGGACGTACGCGTGGGCCAGCTCGCAGATGCGCAACGAGGTCGACCTGTCGAAGGTGGTCGAGCGGCCGGCCGAGGGCGACTGCACGACGTACCTGATCGTCGGCTCCGACAGCCGTGAGGGCATGACGGCCGAGGACAAGAAGAAGCTGCACACCGGTTCCGCTGAGGGCAAGCGGACCGACTCGATGATGATCCTCGCGGCCTGCTCCAGCGGGAACACGATGATCTCGCTGCCCCGCGACTCGTGGGTGACGATCCCGAACTTCGTCGGCTCCGAGTCCGGCAAGGCGTACCCGGCGCGCGGCGGCTCCAAGCTGAACGCGGCGTACGCGATGGACGGGCCCGAGCTGCTCGTGCGCACGGTCGAGTTCAACACCGGGCTGCGGATCGACCACTACGCGGAGATCGGCTTCGCCGGCTTCGCGAACATCGTGGACGCGCTCGGCGGTGTCGAGATGAACATCGAGAAGGGCTTCAAGGACAAGAAGTCGGGCGCCGACTTCCAGGCCGGGAAGCAGACCCTCAACGGCGAGCAGGCCCTCGCCTTCGTCCGCACCCGGTACGCCTTCGCCGAGTCGGACCTCGCCCGGACGAAGAACCAGCAGAAGTTCCTGTCCGCGCTGGCGAACCAGGCGGCGACGCCGGGGACGATCCTCAACCCGTTCGCCCTGTACCCGACGCTCGGGGCCGGCCTGGACACGCTGATCGTCGACAAGGACATGTCGCTGTACGACCTCGGCAAGATGTTCTTCGCGATGAAGGGCATCAGCGGCGGCGACGGCAAGTCGATGAACATGCCGCTGGCGGGCAGCGCGCCGCAGGGCTCGCTGAAGTGGGACATGCCGAAGGTGAAGCAGCTCGTCGAGCAGATCAGGAACGACGAGCCGGTCACGGTGACCTCGGACCGCTGATCCCGGACCGGCGACCTCGGCCCCCGCCCCGGCCGGCACGCCGCGGGCGGGGGGCCTCCTTCCGGGACGCACCGGCGCCAGATGCCCTCCGCGCGCTCCTCCACTGGGGCGGTCGCGGGGGCGCCCCCACGAAGTGTCGCCCGTGTTGACCGTTTTATCCTTATCTCCCTGTTACGTTCCTCCCCGCGCGCCGCCCCCGCACCGCCGGCGACCGGGACCTCGGCCACCGGCACGCGATGACGACGCGGACGCGCATGACCTCTCGCAGAGCACCGAGGAGCGTTCGCAGTGACCAGACCCCTACCCCTCAGGCGTCATGCCGGCACAGCCCTGCTGGCCGTATCGCTCGCCGGGGCGTTCATCGCGCAGGCGTCGCCGGCCCAGGCCGCCCTGTCGGCAGCCCTGCCGATCTGCGCGACGCCGACCGCGCTGGACGGCAGCCGCTTCGAGATCGACACCAACGCCAACCTGGTCGTCAACGGCCCCGCGGCCACCTGCATCGACTGGCTGACCGGCGGCACCGGCACCCCGCTGCGGATCGTGCCGAAGCGCGACCGGCCCAGCGGCGCCAACGACAACTCCTTCGGTCAGGGCTCGTCCGAGAACGACGCGAACCCGACGATCGTCACCGGGTCGATCCCGCCCAACAAGAGCGATCTGCTCTCCTTCGGCGTCCACACCGAGGAGACCACGACCCCGAAGTTCCTCGAACTGTTCTGGCAGCGGGTGAACAGCCCGCAGGGCACCACGAACATGGACTTCGAGCTGAACCAGAAGTTCTGCAACCCGATGGCCATGCCGACGAACTGCGCGAACAACGGGCCCGTGGAGACCGCGACCCCGGTCCGCACCCAGGGCGACAAGCTCATCACGTACGACCTCTCCCGGGGCGGTACCGTCCCGACCATCTCCATCCGGGAGTGGACGGGCGCGGTCTGGGGTCCCGCGGACGTCATCAGCGACGGGGAGAACCCGGACGCGCTCGGCTCGGTCAACACCACCCTGATCCCCGCCAACCAGGCCGGCGGCACCATCGCCGCCGGAGGCCTCGGCCCCCTGGACCCGTTCACCTTCGGTGAGGCGGCGATCTCCTTCGACGCGATCTTCCCGTCCGGCGGCGACTGCCGGACCTTCGGCTCGGCCTATGTGAAGAGCCGCTCCTCGGACTCCTTCAACTCCGAGCTGAAGGACTTCATCGACCCGCAGCGGGTCAACCTCACCAACTGCACGTCGCTGATCACCACCGCGACGCCGAGCGTGACGATCGGCGACCCGATCCGTGACACCGCCACCCTGGGCGGGGGCGTCAGCCCGACCGGAACGATCGCCTTCCGCCTCTACGACAACGCCCAGTGCTCCGGCACCGCCGTCTTCACCAGCACCGTCAACGTGAACGGCAACGGGAACTACAACTCCGCGCAGTACTTCCCGACCGCGGTGGGCACCTACTACTGGATCGCCCAGTACAGCGGTGACGCCAACAACTCCGGCTCCACCACCGCCTGCGGCGACCCGAACGAGTCGTCCGTGGTCACCAAGGCCCGGCCGGCGATCGTGACGGACCTCTCCGCCGACGAGGTCGTGATCGGCGGCTCGGTGACCGACTCGGCCACCCTGTCGGACGCCACCCCCGACGCGGGCGGCACGGTCACCTACGCCGTGTACTCGGACAACGCGTGCACCCAGGACCGGCGGCTCGCCGGCGAGAACCTCCCGGTCGTGAACGGGGTCGTCCCCGACTCCAGCGCGCTGACGTTCGACACGATCGGCACCTTCTGGTGGCAGGTCAGCTACAGCGGCGACGCCAAGAACCAGGCCGCGATGAGCGCCTGCGAGTCCGAGCCCCTGCGGGTGATCAAGGCGGGCGCCAACGTCACGACCGCGCAGTACGTGTACCCGCAGGACAGCAGCACCGTCACCGCCACGGCCGGCGGCCAGCCGACCGGCACCGTCGTCTTCAAGCTGTACGGCCCCGACGACGCCACCTGCAGCATGCCCGTCTACACCAGCCCCGCGATCCCGCTGGTCAACGGTCAGGCCTCGACGAACAACACCACGTTCCGGATCGACGCCGCCAACGACGGCGACTACAAGTGGACCGCCTCCTACAGCGGTGACGCCACACACGACAGCGCCGCCAGCGCCTGCGGCGCGGAGCACTCCGACATCACGATCACGGACAACTAGTCCCACCGCGCGGGCGAACGCCGACCCCGCACGGCACAGCGGCCCCCGGCATCACGCCGGGGGCCGCGGTCGCGCCGGCCGCGCCCTACGGGAGGTTGCGGGCCATGACGATGCGCTGGACCTGGTTGGTGCCTTCGTAGATCTGGGTGATCTTGGCGTCGCGCATCATGCGCTCCACGGG
>NZ_JBEYEI010000041.1:0-35919 GCF_040633895.1 Streptomyces sp. NPDC007863 | reverse complement strand
GCGCTCTCGGCCTGGAACATCCAGGAGTGCTGTCCCGGACTACCCGCTGACCTGCCGCAGAACACCGATCGACCTCCGGGATTCCGGAATCGTTCCGCCCTGCTGCGGAGATTCCTCCTGAGCAGTCTCACCCGGCTCGGCCCACGCCGCATCCAGGACGTCCCGCGTCTGCTCCTCCGCCTCGGCGAAAAGATGGGCGTACACCCGGAGCGTCGTCATCACGTCCTTGTGTCCGAGCCTCCGCTGCACCACCTTCGGGTTCTCGCCGCCGGCGATGAGCACAGAGGCGTAGTGGTGGCGTAGCTCGTGCCAGTGCCGCTTCGACAGGTCGGCCTTCCGGCAGATGCTCTTGAACGCCCAGTCGAGCGTCGACTCACCAACGGGCCTCTTGTCCGGCATGACGAAGATGAGGCCCGCCCGCTCCCCTTCCTTGGCCGGAGGGTGCGCGGCCACGTAGGCCGCGAGGAGGTCGACCACCCGCTTGGTGACGGGGATGGTGCGCTTGCCAGCCCCGGTCTTGAGGTCGTCGAGGTACATGCCCTTGCCGGCCTCGTAGACCATCTGCCGGTCGACCTGGATGGTGCGGCGCAGGAAGTCCACTCGGTCGAGGGTGAGGCCGCGGAGCTCGCCGGAGCGGAGGCCGGTGAGGGCGGTGACCTCAATCATGGTGGCCCAGATCGGTTTGTAGGCGGCGGCAATCATCTGCTTGACCTCGGCCACGTCCGGCGGCATCACGGACGACTCAACGAGCGTGGGGGCCTTGATGCCGTCAAACGGGCTGATGGCGATGACGCGGTCGACGACGGCCAGCTTGAACATGCCGCGGACGTAGCGGGCGACGCGGTTCGGCGTGGCCCCGGAGAGTTCGTACTTGGTGGTGAGGAGCTGCTGCCACGCGCCGGCTTCGCTCGGCTTGATGGAGCGGATCTGCCGGTTACCCCATTCGGGGATGAGGTAGCGCTCGATGGCGCCGCGGTACTCCTTGACGCTGCGGCCGATGATGTTCTGTGCGGGCAGCCAGGTGTCGAGGGCGTATCGCTCGACGGTGACGAGCCCGGCCTTGGGGTCGAGCCAGGAGCCTTGCTGCTTGGCCGACTCCTGCTTGACGATCTCTGCTTCGGCTTCGGTCTTGGTGCGGTGGAGCGAGGTGATCTCGCGGCCGTTGGGGTCGTCGTAGCGCGCCTGCCACCGTTTGCCCTTGCCGTGGGCCTTGGATGCGACGAGCCCTTTGTGTTCGCCGCATTCGGGCTCGTCAGGGCCAGGCTTCTTCTTGTGCCAGCGGTCGGCGACGTACCCCATTCAGTGCCCCCAGGGTGGTTCCGGCGTCGAAGCCGGCGGCGACGAGCGCCAGTCCTGCTTGGGCGCGGAGCTCGGGGTTGTGCGCGACTGCGACGTTGACGACGGCGGTGGGTCGCCCGTTGATGCGGGTGGTGAAGGCGGCGATCCTGCGCCCGAGGTTAGCGGTTATGAGAGGACCGGGTTCGGGCATGTTGCACCCCCGTGCGTAGGCAACCTGGAGCGGGTGGCTCCGGTGTTGGGAGCATATGCCGTGTGACCAAGTGGTCGCTATACGTATGCACGTTTCGTTGAAGGTTGTACGCCAAACGTCGCTAGATCAGGCCGTGTTGACGCAAAACGTCCAACGCGGCCTTCACGCCCTCCCGGATCTCGGGCCCGGTGGCCTTGTCCGAGGCGCGCACGAACGCGCTCGTGAGGTCGGCTTCAAGGCGCTGCTCATCGACGATGGCCTGCACGTCCACGTCGCGCCACTCCCCGGCTGGCTCCTGTCCAGCGAGGACGTCGTCGATCCAGGTGTCGGGGAGCCCGAGGGCTTTGACGATTCGGGGGAGGGATTGAGGCATGCGCGCCTTGGGCGGCTGCCCGCTCTCAGCGTTCTGCACACTGCCGAGGGAGACGCCGGCCTGAATGGCGAGGTCTTCCTGACGTAGGCCCCGGGCGTGCCTCTTGGTGGCGATGCCCTTGCCGAGCCGTGCCCACGCGTGGGGGTCGCGGATCATGGCGGCCTCTCCTCTATCACTCCGTTGCGTCCTGCCCGACGCTCGCTAGGCACCGATAGGCACCGTTAGGCAACAGGGTAGACGGTGATCAACGACCGTGCGAGAGCGGATCCCGGCCCCTTTACCCAAAGAACAACTGACCGCATCGAAGGCGCCACACAAAGCGACTCGTTACGACTCGTTGCGCCTCGCGTTGTCTCGTTGGGTCTCGTTGTGTATGGTCGTTCCTGTGCAGCCCGATGGACGCGAAATCCGACGGCAGCGCGAGGAACGCGGCTACGGCCTGCGCAGATTCGCCAAAGCCGCCCAAATCCACCACGCCTACCTCTCCCGCATCGAGAGAGGCGAACGGAGACCGCAACCCGAAGTGATGGCGCGCATCGCCAACGTACTCGGTTGCCGGATTTCCGACCTCCAACGAGACACAACGGAGCATAACGATGAGCGTGAAGATCGCTGACAAGCCCCTTATGACCACCGCCGAGGTGGCCGGACTGCTGAGCATCACGCCGAAGGCGCTGCGGGACCTGCGGTACCGGGGCCGGGGGCCGAAGGGCTTCCGCCGTGGCCGGAACACGCTGTACCCCACGGCCGAGGTCGAGCGCTGGCTGGCCGCGCAGATGGCCGGCGACCGGCTCGCGCAGCGCGCGGCCTGACCTACCCCCCCACAAACAGACGGGGCCGCCGGACCGGGCCTGGTCCCTGCGACCCCTTACGAACCCCACTGCAGAGGAGTGGAATCCATGGACATCACTGTACCGACGAACTTTCCGGCGGGTGACCGTCGGACGCACCTGGTGGCCCTTCCGGCGCCGCTGGTGCTGGTGGACCGTGACGGTGACGTGTGGCGGCAGGTCGGTGTGACGGAGACCGGTGAGCCGCGCATGGTGTGCGACAGCCCGTCGGATCCGGCGGAGGTGGGTCCGGGTGAGTCGAACCCGTGGACGCCGTCGGCGGTCCGGGCGTGGTTCTCGCCGGTGCGGACGCTGGACGGTGCCGCATGAGCGCCCGTGAGGAGCTGTTCCGCCGCGTGGCTGGGGCGTTCGTGTCGGAGGACCGCGCGAACAAGCTGATCGACGACGTCATCACTGAGGCGCTGGCGCCGAAACTTCAGCAGGTCGCTGACTGGTTGATGTCGCAGGGCCACACGATCGCCGCCCGCGCCTTGGACGAGTACATCGACAGCCGTGTCGCGGACGAGGCATCGGAGCTGGACACGCTGCAGATCCAGGTTGCCGAGCTGCGTGCTGAGCGGCATTCGACGAACGAGGCCCTCGACGACGCGGTGCGGGAGAACGCCAAGCTGCGGGCCCGGGCCGCCGAGCTGGAGGCCGAGTTGCTGAAGGTGACCGGCCACCGGGACTACTGGCACAACGAGCTGATGTGCGCGGACGCACGCATTGCGGAGCTGGACGCGAAGGTCTCGTCTTTGCGGCAGCCGGAGGACCCGCACGATTCGCCGCTGCACCACGACTACGCCCTCGGCCGTGACCTGCCCGCCTTCCCGCACCAGCAGGACCGGAGGGCGCTGTGACCGCCGACGAGTGGAACGCGCTGTACCCCGTGGGCACGCCGGTCGTGGCCTACCCCAGCTGCCGACCCGAGTACGACGCGGTCACCGCGGCGAAGTACCGGCTCGTCACCGTCACCCGTAGCCGGGCGTGGAACCTCGGCCACGGCGCCCCGGTCGTCGCCGTCGATGGTTACGCGGGGGGCATCCACCTGACCCACGTCGACCCGCTTGCGACGGTCCCCCGTTGCCCGGTCTGCCGGGGCACGTTCGAGGACTGCACCTGCGGCGGTGCCGCGTGACCGGGCCCGAGCACTACCGCGAGGCCGAACGTCACCTCAGTGCCGCTTCGTACCTGACCGGTCCGAACGGTGTTCCCGTGAGCCTGCCGACGTCGAATTTCCACCTCGCCGCCGCGCAGGTCCACGCCACCCTCGCGCTCGCCGCCGTCCAGGCCGCTCAGCTCGCCGACCCGTACGTCGGTGACGGCGACCACATCAACGACTGGCGCGCCACCACCAGCAACGTGCCGTACATCGCAGCGGAGATCGTCGAATGAGCACCGATCCGCAGTGCCCGGAGGCCCTGTTCAACCCGATGACCGGCTCGCTCCGTCGCTGCGTCCTCGGACCCCACGCGGGCGCCGACCTGAACGCCTTGCACCAGACCGAGAACGGCACCCAGTGGCGCCTCGACATCGAGCCGAAGGAGGGACCCGAATGGGCGCCCCCGTTCTAACCGCGCCGGAGATGCGGGATGGTGTGCCGGCCGAGGTGTACCACGCGGACCGCACGTCGATCTCGTCGTCGGGGCTGCGGGCTCTCCTCGCCCCGTCGTGCCCCGCGCAGTTCAAGTACGACCGCGACCAGCCGCCGACGCCGAAGCGCGAGTTCGACCTCGGGCACGCCGCTCACCGTCTGGTCCTGGGGGTGGGCGAGGACATCGTCACCACCCAGTGGGACGACTGGCGGACGAAGGCGGCCCGCGAGGAACGCGACAGCCTCCGTGCCGACGGGGCCGTGCCGCTCCTCGCTCACGAGGGCGAGCAGGTCACCGCCATGGCCGACGCGCTGCGCGCTCACCCGCTGGCGGGCCCGCTGATGGCCCCCGGGACCGGGCTGGCTGAGCAGTCCCTGTACTGGACGGACCCAGCGACCGGTGTCCGTTGCCGGGTGCGGCCGGACTGGCTGAAGCAGCTGCCGGGCCTGACGCTGTGCGTCGACTACAAGACGTGCCGCGACGCCTCCCCGGTCGCAGTGTCCCGGGCGATCCGGGACCGCAGCTACCACCAGCAGGACGCCTTCTACATCGACGGCATCCAGGCCGTTCTCGCCCCCGAGCAGGTCCGGTTCATCTTCGTGTTCCAGTCGAAGACCGCCCCGTACCTGATCACCGTGCGGGAGCTGACGCAGCAGGACCGCGACATCGGCCGCGCCCGCAACGAGAAGGCGCTGCGCATCTACGCCGAGTGCGAGAGCACCGGCATCTGGCCCGACTGGACCGGAACCGTCACCGAAATCCCGCAGATCGGCATGCCCACCTGGGACACCCTGCGCCAGGCCGAGGAGTACCTCCAGTGACCGAACTCGCCACCACCGAACCCGCGGCCATCGAGCAGCAGCAGGCCGCCCCCATCACCCCGACCGCCGGCACGACCGCGCTCATGGCGTGGGCCCAGGAGGCGGACCTCGCCTACCAGATGGCCCAGAAGCTGGCCAACACCTCCTTCGTCCCCCAGTCCCTCCGCGGTAAGCCGGGCGACATCACCGCCGCGATCCTCGCCGGCGCCGAGCTGGGGCTGCCGCCGATGGCCACGCTCAAGAGCATCGACGTCATCCAGGGCACCCCGGCCCTGCGGGCCCACGCCATGCGCGGCCTGCTCCAGTCGAAGGGCCACGAGATCGAGCTGGTCGAGTCGAGCGACACGTACTGCCGGATGCGTGGCCGCCGGAAGGGCGCCGAGGCGTGGCAGCACGTGGAGTGGGACATCCCCCGCGCTACCCGGCTCGGGCTCCTCGGCAAGGCCGAGTGGAAGAAGCAGCCCAAGAGCATGCTCGTCGCCCGTGCGACGGGAGAGCTGTGCCGGCTGATCGCGGCCGACGCGCTGTACGGCATGCCGTATGTGGCGGAGGAGCTGGGGGGCACGGTTCACGCCGAGGTCGTCCCGCAGGCCGCGCCGCTCAGCATCGCCGCGGTGACCGGGCCGAGCGTGATGCCGGTCGCCCAGGCGCCCGCGGACACCGAGTACGCGGTGACCCGCGACGACGAGGACACCACCGAGTGGGAGAACGTCGAGGACTCGACCGACTGGCCCACCGTCGCACAGCCGGGCGGTGAGGTGTGATGCGTCTCCCCTTCATCTCCCGCCGCCGCCACGAGACCGCCGTCGACTTCCTCGCCGCCGTCCACCGGTCGAACCTGGACGACGCCACCACGTGGGCCATGGAAGAGCGTGGCGCTCGCCGCACGGCCGAAGCCGAGCTGGACCGGGAGCGGGCGAAGCGTGAGCGGCTGAAGTCGTACATGCTCCGCACGCACACGGCCCGGTACGAGGAGCGCATCGGCCGTCTCCGTCGCGCGGTCGCCGCCGAGCGGGCCGAGGCCGAGGGCTACCGCCGCACCATCCGGCGCCTGACGGATCAGCTCCTCGACGCGACCGGCTACCAGGGCGAGCCGCTCCTGCCCGAGGCCCGCACCGTCCTCGGCATCGAGGACGCGAAGGAGGAGTCGTGACCTCCACCGAGTCCCCCGTGGCGGGGCTGACCACCCGCCCCGCCACGGGCACCACCTGGCGTGACAGCGCCCTCTGCTCGCAGGTCGACCCCGACCTGTTCTTCCCCGAGAAGGACGGCCGCGCGTCGATCGCCAAGAAGGTTTGCCTGGCATGCGAGGTACGGACTGAGTGCCTGGAGTACGCACTCGACAACGACGAACGCCACGGCATCTGGGGCGGCCTGTCCGAGACCGCGCGCCGCAGGCTCCGCCCCGAGCCCGAGACACCGCACATCGGTGGGAAGCGGCCGGCGCCGTGCGGGACGAGCGCCGCGTACCAGCGACACCTCCGCAACGACGAGCCCGTCGACAACGCGTGCCGCGAAGCGGTCCGGCTGAAGAGCCGGTCACGCCGCGCCAACGCCGCCTGACCCCGTGCCCGGGGCCGTCGCGCCCCGGGCCCCGAACCACCCACCCCGCACTCCAGGAAGAAGCCGCACATGCCGTGGGTCCGCCTCGACGACCGCTTCCCGTCGCACCGGAAGGTCGCGCTGCTGTCCGACCGGGCCTTCCGCCTGTACGTCTCCGCCCTCTGTTGGTCCTCCGAGAACCTCACCGAGGGACGGATCCTGGAGAAGGAACTCCCTCTGGTCACCCGGGTCCGCGGGCCGAAGACCGCCGCCGCCGAGTTGGAGGCGGCCGGCCTGTGGGATCGGGCTGAGGTGGGGTGGGTGATTCACGACTACCTGGAGTACAACCCGGACCGGGCCAAGGTAAAGGCCGAGCGGGAGGCGAACGCGGCGCGGCAGAAGGCGTTCCGGGAGCGGAAGAAGGCGGAGCGCGAGGCGAAGCGTAACGGCGACCGTAACGGCGTTACGCCTCCGCCGGATTCCGCTCCGGATGACACGACGGAAGCACGACGGCGACACGACGGCGACACGAACGCGCAGCAAACCGGTTCCGAGAATCAGTCGTCGTCGCAGGTCAGCGGAATTCGTAACGGCGTTAGTAACGGCGCCCCGTCCCGTCCCGTCCTTCCTTCTCCTTCAGAGAAGGAGAAGGAAGACGTTAGTAAGACAGAGGGACAGCCCTCCGGCGCCGCCATTGCGCACATCGGAGACCGCCCGCGGATCCCCGTCAACTGCGAACCGCTCGTCGTCGCCCTCCAGGCCGCCAACCTCTTCGTCGGCTGGGAACTCGCCCCCAATGAGTGGCTCCTCATCGAAGCCCTCATCCGCCGCTGCGGCATCCCGGCGCTCGTCACCTCTGCCAACGCCAGCTGGCAAGGAGCCCGCACCCCTCCCCGCTCCGGCCGCTACTTCCTCCCTGCCTGGCGCCAACTCCCCGACGCCGCACCCGCCGGCACCCCCGTCCCCGCCCTGGCACCCGTACCGAAGCTCACCGGCACCGACGCCCGTGTTGCCGGATGGGGCGCCATCGCCGCTCAGTTCGCAGCAGAGGACTCCGCATGAACCGCACCGAAGCCGCCATCCTCCTCGGCCACTGCGCCGCGTTCGACAACCGGCAGCCGTCCGAGTCCGCCGCCCAGGCATGGGCCGCCGCCCTCCACGACGTTCCCCTCGACCAGGACGCGAAGGACGCGATCGTTCGCTACTACACGACCACCCCGAAGGACCCCGAGACACGGCTGTGGATCATGCCGCACCACGTGCGGGACCTCCGCGCGAAGATCCGGTCGGAGCGGCTGGAGAACTTCGCCTACGAGGGCAACCCCGACGAGACGCCGAAGGAGTTTCTCGCCCGCTACCGGGGTCAGTTGGAGGCCGTCGCTTCCGGTGCCGTCCCGGCTCCGTCGACCGCGCCGATGCTGGAGGGCGGCCCGATCAAGTCGATGGCCGAACTCCTCAGCGGCAGCGTGCGCCACCCGGACGACCCGGAGGGCACCGAGCCCCAGTCGACCGTTGAACGGCGCGCCACGGGCCCGCTGGGCGTCATCTGCCCCGACTGCAACGCGGCCATCGGCCGCCCCTGCAAGAGCTCCTGGCGCCGCAAGCCCCGCGCACCGCACCCCGCACGCCGCAGGGCCGCCGCTGGCGAACCCATCCGCCTCACGTCAGACGACGAACGCACGGCCCGCCGTCACCTCTCCGACCACAACCTCAACAACGCCGACGAAGTGGCCGAGCTGAACCGCGCCTTCATGGAGGCGAACCCCTACCCGACGCCCACCAGGGAGCAGCCGTGACCCGCCCCATCCGCAGCATCCGCATCCTGTCCGGCCACCAGCGCCGCTCCAAGAAGCGCACCCTGTACACCGCCCAGAACGGCCACTGCGCCACCTGCAACACCCCGCGCCCGGCCGCCGACCTGATCCTCAAGCACAAGATCCACCGCAAGCAGGGCGGCGACAGCACCCTCGCGAACCTGTACCTGATCTGCCACCCCTGCAACCGCACCGGCCACCGGGCGGTGACGCCGTGACCGACGCCGACGTCCGCGACATCGCCGCCATGCGCCAGCAGGGCAGCCTCGGCGACTACCTCCGCCACACCCGCGAGCAGGAAGCCATCGCCAACGCCCAGCGGAAGCGCCTCGTCTACCGCCACACCGACCTCGTCGACCAGCTCAAGCTCATCGGCCAGGACCCGTGGAACGGACGCATCCCCCCCGCCCAGTGGGGCGGCGCCATCAACACCTCGCCCATCCGCGCCGCCCTCCTCGCCATCGTCGACGAGGCCGAGCAGCGGTCCGCGGCCGGCACGCAGGCCGTCGCGTGACGCCGGCCCGGCGCCTGAGCGTCGTCCGCGCCACCCTCGACCAGCCGCCCACCCCGCAGGTCCCCGGGCAAACCGCCATCCCCCTCGCCGCCCTCGCCGTCATAGACGCCGCCGAAGAAGACGCCGACGACCTCCACGAGGACGCCCACGCCCGCGCCACCCGCGTCGCCACCTACCTCGCCTCATCCGGCTGGACCATCACACCCGCAGAGGAGAACCCCACATGACCACCGTCTACGTCGCCACGCAGGGCGACACCCCCCTGCACAGCGCCGACACCCTTCAGGCCGCCCAGGACACCGCCCTGGCCCGCCACACCGAGTACCTCCCCGCCGAGAACTACGACTTCCGCTGGGACGAGTACATGCCCGGTCAGGTCTGGCGCCTCATGTCCCGCCACAAGGACCGCAAGGGCCGCCACTCCTGGACCGGCCGCGCGATCCACGCCGTCGAGCACGTCCCCGCCTGACATGCCGCAGCCCTTCCCGCACGAAGGAAGCGCGCGGGGAGGGCCGGTCAGACCCTACCCACCCAAGGAGCAGTACCACCGTGAAGTCCCCGGTCCCGTACTTCGGCAGCAAGCAGCGCATCGCCCCCTGGATCGTCAGCCTCCTGCCCCCGCACGAGCACTACGTCGAGCCGTACTGCGGCGGCCTGTCCGTCCTCCTCGCCAAGGCCCCGGCGCCGATGGAGACCGTCAACGACCTCGACGGCGACCTCATGACGTTCTGGCGTGTGCTGCGCGACCGACCGGCCGAGCTCATCAGGGCCTGCGCTCTCACCCCGCACTCCCGTACCGAACTCGCGGCCGCATACGAGCCCGCGGTCGACGAGCTGGAGCTCGCCCGTCGGATCTGGTCCCGCCTCGCCCAGGGCCGGGCCGGCACTCTCCGACAGACCGGCTGGCGCCACTACATCGCCCCCGCCGGCTCCAGCATCGGAATGCCCGGCTACATGGACGCCTACGTCGACCGGCTCGCCGCCGCGGCCGAACGTCTTCACCACGTCTCCCTCGAAGCGCTCCCCGCCCTCGACATCGTCGGCAAGTACGGAGCGGCGAAGGACGCCCTGCTGTACGTCGATCCGCCGTACCTCGGCACCACCCGGCCGTGGTCGAACTACCGCGTCGAGATGAAGGGCGAGGCCGACCACCGCGACCTCGCGGCCGCACTCGCCGACTGCAAGGCCACGGTCGTCCTGTCCGGCTACGACAGCCCCCTGTACGCCGACCTGTACACCGGCTGGCACCGGTACGAGCAGCAGACCATGACCGGCAACGCAAAGGCCGGCAAGGACCGCACCGAGGTCGTGTGGGCGAACCGCCCCCTGCTCGTCCAGGACGGCCTCTTCCCCGCCGCCTGACCCCCGTCCCGCCGCCGGGCCGTCCACCGGCCCGGCCCACCACCAGGAGCCACACATGATCGAGAACACCAACACCCAGGCCGCCAACAGCGCCTTCCTCCTCGGCGCCCTCCTCGGCCAGTCCAACGACCAGCTCATCGGCGCACAGGAAGCCCGCGGACAGCAGCAGCTCGTCAACTCCGACCGCCTCCCCACCGAACTCCGCGACGACCGCGCCGACTACGAAGCCCTCGGCTTCACCTTCGGCACCCCGGACCCGCACGACCCCCTGTTCACCCCCGCCACACTCCCCAACGGCTGGAGCCGACAGGCCGCCGAGGACACCGACATGTGGTCCTACGTCGTCGACACCCTCGGCCGGCGCCGCGTCGCCGTGTTCTACAAGGCCGCGTTCTACGACCGCCGTGCCGACATGCACCTCGTCAGCGTCCGCGAGTACGTCGACACGTGCGTCTACCGCGAGCAGCCGATCGTGACGGACGAGGCGTGGGCCACGCCCGAGGCCGTGGTCGAGGCGGCGCAGGCCGCTGTGGACCGCTGCGACGACCACCTCGCCGGGTGGGCGAAGGACAACGCCGCGTACGCCCCGCGGATCACGGCCGAGCGGGAGCAGTACGCCGCGGTCGTGGCCCAGTTCAACGTCAGCTGACCGTTTGCCCGCCGCCGGGCCGCACGCCGCGGCCCGGCCCGCCCAAGGAGCCCACCGTGACCTTCGAGTACCGCGACCCGTACAACAGCCTCCTCCGCGTCGAAGCGGGGACTCTCCTCACCGGCACGCCGATGGTCTGCCTCACCAGCACCGGCCCCGGCGAGGCCGTCGTCGAGGTCCCCGTCGACCACGTCGAGGAGGTGGTGGCCGGGATCCGGGACGCCGCCCGCCAGACCGGACAGCAGCCGGACGAGACCACGTGCACTGAGTGCAAGGGGACCGGCGCCGACCCCGAGGACGAGGGCGACTACGACCACACCGTCCACATGCACAACCCGTTCACCGTCGGCCCGTGCCCGGAATGCCACGGCAGCGGGAAGGTCCCCGCCGCCGGGCTGGATGCCAGCCAGCCGGCCACCGACCGCGCCGCCGTCCTCCGCGAAGCCGCCGACGCGGTCGCGAAGCACCGTGGCACCCTCGACGGCCGCAAGTGGACGGACGCCGCCGCCGACATGCTCCGCCGCATGGCCGAGGAGGGGCGATGACCCAGCCCAGCCCCGCCGAACAGCTCCGGGCCGCCGCCGAGAAGCTGCGCCACCCCCGCGTCGCCGAGCAGTACGGCGTCGAGCTTGCCGCCCCTCTGGCGCGGTGGCTCGACAGCACAGCGGCCTACCTCGACCGCAACACCCACCCCAGCTGGCAGGAGGACGTCGCCGCCGAACCCCTTGCCGTCGCCCGAGCCATCACCGGAGACACCACATGACCCAGAAGCCCCAGCCCGCCGAGGTCGCCCAAGCCCTCGTCGAAGCCCTCCAGGGCCAGCGCCCCGCGATCGTCTGCTACGCCCAGTGCGAGCCGTGCCAGTGGGGCCAGTGCTACGACGAACCGACTCCGCACTCCTGGGCCGGCCCCGAGGACATCGAGCACGCCCAGGCCACCGGGCAGCCCGAGCCCACCGGCACCTGCGCCTGCTCCTGCGCCCGGACCGGAGACCCCCGATGACCCAGCCTCGGCACACGGCCGACAGCATCACCGACGACGACCTCGACCAGCTGTACGCCCGCATCGACACCCTCGAAGCCGTCTGCGACAGCAACAAGCGGGCCTACGTCGGAGCCGTCCAGGCCGCCGTGGACGCCGAGCAGCGCGCCGAGCGGGCCGAGGCCGCCCTCAACGCCATCCGCGCCCTCGCCGACGAGACCGACGCCTACGGCTACAGCAGCGGATGGGTGCTCACCGTCGCCAACATCCGTGCCGCCCTCGACACCCACACCACACCCACGGAGACCCCATGACCCGCCCACTCACACCCGGCGACGTAATCCACGGCTTCGCCCACGGAGCCTTCGGCCGAGACCACTACCACTGCGTCCGCATCGAAGCCGTCGGACCGGACTGGATCGTCGCCCGCGACCCCGACCGCGACGACGAAGGCCACCCCTCCTTCACCTACGGCCAGCAGGCGCTGGAGCTCTGCCAGGACGCCCGTGACCAGCCCTGCCCGAACGACACGCCCTGCCCCATCGGTGAGAGCCGCGCGCCGCTCACATCCTGGCGCCCCTACGCGCGCCCTATCGATCTCGGACTGCGCTGACCGACCGCCCCCGACCCAACCCCCAGACACGACAAAGCCCCCACCCCATACGGGTGGGGGCTTCCCCTATGCCCTATTCGTCCCGCTTCAGATCAGTTCGCTGACCCTGCCGGCTCTTCCGCGTCTCGAAGTACGGCCGCGCCAGCCGGTAGTCCACCACCTTCGCCCCACCCACCGGCACCACCGGCGGAAACGCCGGATCCGTACGGGCCAGCTGAGACACCCGCTGATTGCTGATCGCCTCCACCACCCCATCAGCGACGAGGCGACGCGCTAGTTCTCGGAAGCTCACCATGTCTGGCCCCCTTTCGGGCTCGGTCATGGGCACCATTCTTCCTGACTTACTAGGCATCTGCCTAGGAAGTCGCTACAGTGAAACCGGCAACAACAGAACGGCCCCGGTCGGTGGTCAGACCGGCCGGGGCCAGCCCACCCCTGCACACACAGGAGAAGGCCATGCCCGAGCGTACCGACCAGCCCCCCAACCTCCACACCCTCCTCACCCAGGTCGCCGACCGCCTCGACGAGAAGCACCCCAACAAAGCCATGCTGGAGCCCCTCGCGCTCGCACAGGCCCTCGTCGTCGCCGAAGCCGCCCACGGCCGCACCACCACCGCCGACAACGCCGAACGTGCCATCGTCGCCGCCCTCCCCCCGATCCGCACCGGAGACACCCGCGCCGACTACGCCACCCGCCTCCGCCTCATCGCGACGGGAGCGGTCGCCTGATGGACACCCTCACCTACGAGCCGGCACCCGAGCCCGACCGCACCCCGCGGCCCAACCCGCTCTTCGCCGAACCCGCCACCCCGGCCGCCTGCGCCCGCGACTACGAGTCCGCCACCAGCGTCCGCGCCACCATGAGCAAGCAGGAGCGCACCCGATGACCGCCCGCACCCGCACCGACTGGGTCCTCCGAGGCGCACTCGCCTGCACCCTCATCGGCACCGCACACGCCGAGTACACCCTCGCCGTCGCCACCGGAGTGCACCCCTGGGTCGCCGCCTGCGTACCCGGCGCACTCGACCTCTACGTCATCCGCGCACTCCAAGTCCGCCGCGACGTCTTCCTCGCCGTACTCGTCATGTGCGCCGTCAACGTCGCCTCGCACTTGGTCACCGCTGGCGTACTCGCCGTCGACTGGGCCCTCATCTCCGCCGTGGGTGCACTCGCACCCCTTGTTCTGTGGCGCGTGCACGCCCTCTGGCACACCCGCACCCGCAAGGAACTCCTCTGGGACGTCCCCGCAGGCACCCGCGACCTCATCGAGGCCGGGCAGGTCGCACCCGCACCCGCCGAGGTGCACCCCGCGCCCATCCAGCCCCCAACGCCCGCCCCCGTCGACGAGAGGTGCACCCACGGGTGGCCCGCCGACTGGGACTGCACCGAGTGCACCCCCAGCACCCCCGCCGAGATCGCACCCGCACCTGCCCCGCCCGCCACGAGTGCACCCGCACCCGACCCCGAACCTGCACCCGAGACCGCACCCACGCCCGTCGAGGACGACGACTCCGACGCCGAGTTCATGGACGCCGCCCGCACCCACTGGGACGACGTCACCGCCAAAACCGGCGCACCCCCGAGTGCACGTTCCATCAAGGCCGCACTCTCCGTCGGCCAGACCCGAGCCACCCGCATCCGCACCCGGCTCCTCAACGAGTACACGGAGGTGCACCCGTGACCCCCACCCTCGGCGCCGTCCTCGTCGGCCTGATCCTCCTCGCGTGGGAGATCGCCAAGTGGTACCCCGGCATCAAGGCCCTCCGTGCCGACGCTGTCGGACACCTCGGCAACCTTCTCCCCTTCCTCCTCTGCTGGGCCATCGGCGCCCTCACCGTCATGGTTGTCGGCGGACTCATCGGCTGGGCCGGAGACTTCGCCCTCTGGGGCCTCGGCGCCTTCGGTGACGGCCTCCTCGTCTTCGGCGTCGGCGCCAAGACCGGCACCGCCCCCGGCAGCACCAGCGCTCCCCTCACCGAAGGCGGCCTGTTCATCACCGCCATCGTCCTCGCCGTCTTCCTCGCCCGCCGCGGCAAGGGTGCCACCGCCTCCAAGTGGCGCGGCTGGCTCTCCGGCATCGGCCTCGCCCTCACCGGCAGCATCGCCCGCTATGCCGCTGTCCCCCTCGCCTCCGCCGCCAACCTGGCCGGCGCCTGGCTCACCGGGATGATGCGGTGACCGCGGCCCCCGAGCCCGTCGAGCAGCCCGTGGGGGAGTCGGAAGGCTCCTCCCGGGCGGCTGGCGGCTGCGTGGTCGCCATCGGCATCAGCGGCCTCCTCGGAGCTTGCTACGCCTACCCGGACCTTGGAACGTTCGTCGCGGGCAGCGTGGCCACCGTCGCAGTCGGCAAGGCCCGCGGATGGGTCGCCAAGCGCCAGACCCACAAGGGCGAGCAGGTTGTAGATGAGGCGGATGTAGATGAGCCCGTCGACATCGTCACCGTCCTCCAGGAGCTCAGCGAGGGCGGGAACGGGGTCCTCCTCACCGCCCTCCGCAAGGCCGCCAACCTCCCCGATACCAAGACCGTCCGCGCCCTCCTCACCGATGCCGGCATCCGAGTCCGCGCGGGGGTGCGCACCCCGGCCGGTAACGGGCCCGGCGTACATGCGGACGACGTGCCGCCCCCCTCCCCCACCACTTCCGACCCCTCTCCGAGCCGTTGTTTGTGCAGCTCAGAGGCCACCAACGCCAACACCAACAACGACCGCCCCGACATCGTGCAGGACCCCGAGAACCCCCACCACTGGCTCGTGAAGGAGCGTGTCTGATGCCCCTCCGTCAGCCCAAGCCGGAGCCGTCCGACCCGCGCCTGAAGGGCCACGAGACCACCTACAGCAGCAGCCGCGGCGGCTGGGTCAAACCCACCGAGAAGCCCACCCCCGGCACCCCGAAGAAGCCGTAACCTCACCCCATCGCCCGCACCCAAGGAGCCACCACCATGGACCTCACCGACAAGCAGATCGCCCGCAAGATGATCGGCATCGCGTTCAGCGTCGACCTCGACCCGAAGGCCGCCGAACAGCTGGCCGACCTCCACGGCCTCACCATCGACCAGTTGCAGCGCGGGCTCGCCTACCTGGAGTCCGGGAAGCCGCTTACGGAGGGATGATGGACCCCATGGACGACCCCGTGCAGTTCCTCCGCGATAACCACCCCAACTCCCGCAAGGAGTGGCGGCCGTGATCCTGTCGTGGGAACTGCGAAAGTGCGCCAAGCCCGACTGCTTTCGCCAGGTAAAGGCTGGCGTCAGGTACTGCTGCTCCAACTGCGCCGTGGCCGCCGAGAGGTTGCATGAAGTGCACGAGCACAGCAGCAGTTGCGATATTCGGCACGCCGAACGTGGCGAATACGACGACACGTGGCGGCCGTAGCCCGGCGTTGTCAGTGGCCGCCCGTACCTTAGGACCATCACATCCGTAGATTCTGGATGCTGCCCAGCACTACGGAGGACCGAGCCCCGCCCCTGGCGTGATGCACCGGGAGCGGGGCTTCCTCATGCCCTCAGCACCGTGGCAGGATGCCCCGACACGCACCAAGGGGGCACATGCACTACTACACCGAACGACGCGGCGCCAACCACGGCCTACACCTCGTCCTCACCATCCTGACGTGCGGCATGTGGGCCATCACCGGCTGGCCCATCGCCGCAGCCATCGGCCGCCGGCGTACCGTTCGCGGCCCGCTGCCGCCGCCGTACTACCCGCCGTACCCGTACGACACGCCGCCACCGCCACCACGCCGATACGGCGGCTTCTAGACCCAGTTGGGTGCATACTCGGCAGTGGTGCGGACGCTCGTCTGTCAGTGGGAGACCCTGACACCCGCGAGTGGCGGCTTAAGCCGGGCGGCGCGCAGAAGACCTCAGTCAACCCCCCGGACTGGGGTCTTCTGCATATCCTGGGGGCAGCCGATGAAAGGGGCCCCTCATGGCGACACCACTTACCGTCGACAGGCTCGTCACCGCCCTCCGCGCCGAAGGCGTCCGCGTCGTCGAGCATCCCGGATGGCGCGGCCACCACCGCAACCACAAGGGACCGTGGGGACCCGTCCACGGCGTGATGATCCACCACACCGTCACCGGCCCCAAGGTCGACGGCGTCAGCCTCTGCTTCAACGGCTACTCGTCCCTGCCCGGCCCGCTCTGTCACGGCGTCATACGACGGGACGGCAGCGTCCACCTCGTCTCCGACGGCCGCGCCAACCATGCCGGCGGCGGCGACCCGTCCGTCCTGTCCGCCGTCATCGACGAGCGGTACAACGACCGGCCCCCCGCCCCGCACCAGCACGACGGCTCTGCCGGGGCAGTCGACGGCAACCGTCACTTCTACGGCTTCGAGTGCGAGAACCTCGGCGACGGCGTCGACCCGTGGCCCGCCGTGCAGGTGGAGGCGATCGTGCGGGCGTCCGCTGCGATCAGCCGGGCGCACGGATGGGGCGCGAAGTCCGTGATCGGGCACTCCGAGTGGTCGGACTGGAAGAGCGACCCGAAGGGGCCCGACAACGTTGTCAGCATGCCGGGCCTCCGGAAGCGCATCGCCGACCGCCTCGTACACCCCGCCTCCTGGACCCCCGGCACCAACATCCCCAAGCCCCCAGCCCCCAAGCCCCCCACGGAGACCGACATGACCCCCGGCGAAAACTGGTCCTACCGCAACGCCAAGGCCGACGAAGCCAGCGTCGCCGCCGGACACGGCCACATCCCCGACGCCTACGGCTACCTCGTCCAGACCCACCGCATGGTCACCGGCCTCATCGCTGGCATCGCCGCCCTGACCGAGAAAGTCGCCGAGCTGGAGGAGCGCCAGCAGTGAGCGCCCCCGACCCCGGCATCTACATCAGCCCAACCCAGATGTACCAGGAGGTGAGAGGCCTGGCTGAGGTGGTCGGCCGCATCGAGGGCAAGCTCGACCAAGCCCTCCGAGAGAACGTCGACATGCGCGGAGACATACAGGACCACGAGAAACGCCTCCGCGACCTCGAAGCCGAGCCCAAGGCCTCCGCGCTCAGCGCCCGCGTCGAAAAGGTCGAGCACCAGACGTGGCGATCCGCCGGCGCCTCCGCGGTTATAGCCGGCGCCTGCGTTGTCCTCGGGCAGGTTGTCCTGCCCATGATCCTCCGCTAGGAAGGAGCGCCCATGCCCGAGCCTTCCGACCTGTACCCGTGGGTGCGCCGCGAACGCGAACGCGGCCAGGCCTACGCCGCGTTCCAGGAGTACCTCCGCCAAGGCCCCCGCCGCACCGTCCGCGCCGCAGCAGAAGCAGCCGGCATCAGCGCCGATAGCGCATACGACCTGTCGAAGCGCCACGACTGGGGTGCGAGGGCCACCGCCTACGACCAGCACCTCGCCAGTGCGGCCACCGACGGGCTCGCCTCCCAGATGGCGTCCGCCCGCGACGACAACCTGACGCTCGCCAGCAAGCTCCGCGGGCACCTGTCCGACCAGCTCGACCAGTGCATCGCCCAGCGCGACGACCCCACCGTGCGCTGGTCCCAGGCCCTCGCCGCCATGGTCCGCCTGGAGGAGCACGCGTTCCGCCTGAAGGACGACCCCAAGGCGTCCGCGGCCCGCGACCGCGTCCAGACCCTCCTCGAACGGTTCGAGAAGGCCAGCAACACGTGATCCCCACCCCGGCCGAACTTGCCGCCCTCACCCCTGCCGAGCTGGAGCAGCTCGCCGAGGGGCTGGAGCGGCTTGTCCTCGACCGGGAGGCGGGCAAGGTCCCCTGGCTCTGCGACCGTGACGGCTGCGACGGGCAGCCCCACCCCGGACGCCCCGGCCGGCACTCCCGCGCCGCGCAGCGCCCGCCCGTGGGTGACGACTGGGACGTATGGCTGGCGCTCGCAGGCCGCGGCTGGGGTAAGACCCGCACCGGCGCCGAGTGGGTCATCGAGCAGGCCCGGCACCTCGAACGCGGCGCGCTCATCGGACCCACCGCGGCGGACACCCGGGACATCCTCGTCGAGGGCGAGTCCGGCATCCTCGCCTCCGCCCCCGCCACGTTCCGCCCGGACTACCAGCCGTCCAAGCGCAGGCTCGTCTACCCCAACGGGGCCATCCAGGTCTGCTACTCCGCCGACGAACCCGACAGATTGCGCGGGCCACAGCATCACTACGGGTGGTTCGACGAGCTGGCCGCCTGGCGGTACCTCCAGTACGCCTGGGACATGGCGCAGATGGGCATGCGCCTCGGCGACCATCCCCGCATCTGCATCACCACCACCCCCCGCCCCCTGCCGCTCATCAAGCAGCTGCTGAAGGACCCGCGGACGGCTGTGGTGCGCGGCTCGACGTACGACAACCTCAGCAACTTGGCCGACACCTTCAAGCGGGCCGTCCTCGCCAAGTACGAGGGCACCACGCTCGGCCGGCAGGAGCTGGACGCCGAGGTGCTGGAGGATCTGCCCGGTGCCTTGGTGGCCCGCGCGCTGATTGACCGGTACCGCGTGACGCCCGCGGACGTACCGGAGCTGATCTCCATGGCCGTCGGCATGGACCCCGCAGGCACCGGCGCCGGAGACGAGACCGGCCTCGTGGTTACCGGCTGGGGCGTCGACCAGCACCACTACGTTCTCGCGGACGCCTCCGCGAAGCGCACCCCAGACCAGGCCGCACGGGCGGCATACGCGCTGCTAGAGGAGCACGGCGCCGCGTACATCGTCGTCGAGGACAACGGGCCCAAGGACTGGCTGGAGGAGGTGCTGAAGCGCGTCTGGCGGGACCTCAACCCCGGCAGCACCACCCCGCCACCGATCCGCCGCGTCAACGCCTCCAAGGGCAAGAAGCTTCGCGCCCAGCCCGTCGCCATGCTGTACGAGCAGGGCCGCGTCCACCACGTCGGCAGCCTCCCCGAGCTGGAGGACCAGCTCACCACGTGGATCCCCGAGGAGTCCCCCAACAGCCCGGACCGCGTCGACGCCGAAGTCCACGCCATCACCTACCAGATGAAACGGGACCGAAGCACCCGCACCGAGTTGGTCAACCCGCACACCGCAGCACGCCGACAGGGGCGCGCCGCAGGACAGCACCCCGCGTTGAAGGCGCGAGCAGCCGCCCGAAGGGCATGATGGGATGGAAATGGAAACGTATCCGGTTCTGATCGTGGTGGTGATGGCGATGGCCGTCGCCCGAACCACCCGCCTCATCACCCGCGACCGCATCCTCGCGGCCCCGCGGCGGGCCGTCCTGCGTGTACTCCCCGATGACGGGCTGCTTGCCTACCTCGTGGTGTGCGACTGGTGCGTCTCGATGTACACAGGCGCGCTCGCGGCCGCGGGTGGAGCGTGGGCGGGCTGGTGGCCGTGGACATGGGCGCCGGCGCTTCTGCTGGCGTTCTCGTACGTGACTGGCTGGCTGGCGTCTCGTGAGGGTGAGGACTAATGGCGATCTTCCGCAGGCGACGGGAAGGCGGCCCCCTCCTCCCCGAAACTGTCGACACCACCGTTGTCCCACGGTCCATCACCGCGGCTGCCATGCCGATGGCCGGCCCCGGGGTGAAGATCGCCGACCGGGCCCGCAAGCAGTCCGCCAACAGCGACTGGCAGAAGCAGGGCTGGTACTTCTACGACGCGATCGGCGAGCTGCGGTCGCCACTGGTGTGGATCGCCAACGCCGTGTCACAAGCCGACATCCATGCCACCGAGCTAGACCCCGCTACCGGCACGCCGACCGGACCGTCGGAGAACCCGATCGCCATGCAGGCTGCCGCGCAGGTGCTTGGTGGTGCCGCGAAGAGGGCCACGCTCCTCAAGGTCTTGGCGCTCTGCTGGCAGGTGCCGGGTGAGGCGTGGGTCATTGTCCGCCCACGTCCTCCGATTCAGGGGCGCCCACAGCCGGACGAATGGATCGTGCTTCCGCCTTCGCAGGTCACGACCAAGGGGAGCGGTGCGACAGCGTCGTGGCAGTACCGCGACCCCAAGCTTGGCGTGGACGTTCCCCTCGACAGCAAGTCGAGGCTCTTCCGCGTGTGGTCTCCGCACCCGGCCGACTTCATCCAGGCCGACTCCGCGGTTCGCCCCGCCCTTCCCGTCTGCCGCGAGATCGAGAAGACCAGCCAGACCCTCGCGGGACAGCTCGACTCCCGCCTCGCAACCGCCGGCGTGTGGCTCGTCGCCGACGAACTCGACTTGCCCAAGGGCGAGCACGAAACCACCGCGCTCGCCTTCATGGACGAGCTGCTGTCCGTAGCGGAGACCGGCATTCAGCAGCCCGGCACTCCGGCGGGCGTCGTGCCGGTCGCCTTCAACGCCCCGTCCGAAATGATCGCGGCAGGCAGCGCTCTCGCGTTCATCGACTCCTCCACCGTCTTCGTGCAGGGAATTGACGACCTCCGCGACAAGGCCCTCGCCCGACTGGCGAACACCCTCGACATGCCGAAGGACATCGCAGCCGGTACACAGGGTGAGTCCAACCACTGGTCGGCATGGCAGGTCGAGGAAAGCACTTACAAGATCTTCATCGAGCCTCTACTCCAGGCGCTTGGCGACGCGTTGACGGAGCAGTGGTTCCGGCCTGCGCTCGTCGCCATGGGGATGACTGAGGAACAGGCCGCCACCTATGAGGTCGGATGGGACACCACGAAGATCGTGGCGCGCCCGGATGACACCGAGAACTTGCGCGACCTCCACGACCGGCGCCTCATCTCCGACGCCTACATGCTTGCGGAGAACGGCATTCCCGAGGACGCTGCCCCAAGCCCCGAGGAGCAGGAACGACGGCTACTGACGCAGCTGGTCATTTCGTCGCCGGCGATCCTCAGTGAGCCTGGTGTGGCGGCTGCTCTGGGCATGCCACAACTGGCCGCGGCGCAGGAGTCGGCCAGCGTTGAGGAGGAGTCCACGCCGGAGTTGCCGCCCGGACAGTCCCGGACGCTTCCGGACACCCAGAACTCCGAGCCGGAGCTTGAGCAGGTACCAAACGGGCTCGTTGCCGCTGCTGGCGTGGTAGCCGTTCAGGCCCTTCGTACCGCTGGCGGCCGGCTCCTCAACACCCGTGAGCTGAAGGGGCAGTACCGGGACACGCCCAAGGAGCAGCTGCATACGCAGATCAGGGCGTCGGACCCCGAGGCGTTGATGCGGGATGCTGTGCTGCCCACGGATGCGCTGGCGCGGGCGTTCGGTGTTGATGACCGTCGGCTGCGGGACACGGTGGCTGGGTACGTGCGGATCCTGGTGATGTCGGGCCTGCCGTACGAGGAGGGGGACCTGCGGGAGCGGCTCCTCCGGAGTGTCTGGCACGGACGGTGACAACGTTGCCACCCGATGACGGGCTACCCCAGCGGCTTCGCGCGGAAGCGTTCATCCGCGAGGGCGAGAACCAGGTCAAGCGCACCTGGTTCCGGTCCGCCACCCGCTGGTTCGACCGCGTCCGCCCCGCCGTCGTCCAGGGCGACACCGTCGACCCCGGCCGCGTCTCCGACCACCAGCAGTACTGGACGGAGCAGGTGGACGTAGAGGTGATGCCTGTTGTTGAGGGTGTTCTCCAGCGGGCTGCACGTCGTGTGCGCCGGCAGGGGGTTCCTGAGGCGGATACGTGGGTGTCGGAGTACCTGAACCAGGCAGGGAACCGGCTCGTGCGCCTGCCGGACGAGGTATACGGGCTGATCGTCGCGGAGTTGGAGCGGGGGATCCGTGAGCAGGAGTCGATCCCGGACATCGCGGCGCGAGTCAGCACGGTGCTGACTGCGACGGGGTCGGAGCGTTGGCCGCATCGGGCGGTGACGGTGGCGCGGACGGAGACGCTCGCGGCCGTGAACGCGGGGGTGTTCCGGTCCGCGCAGTTGGAGGCGGAGCAGCGAGGGGATCCGGCGCCGTTCAAGCAGTGGATCGCGACGGCGGACCCGCGCACGCGGGACACGCACCGGGAGGCGGACAAGCAGCGGACGCTTCTCAGCGAGCCGTTCCGGGTTGGCGCCGCGCAGCTCCTGTTCCCTGGCGACCCGACCGGCCCTGCCGGGGAGGTCATCAACTGCCGGTGCTCGATGTACCCGGTGGTGCTCGGAGAAGAGATCGACTGGACAGATAGGCAGGACCCATGACGTACGGACAGATCGCTTACCAGGGATACGCAGAACACACCAACAACAAGACCCACGACGACCGAGAGATGCCGGCCTGGAGCGATCTGGGGGACAGCATTCAGGGCGCCTGGGAGGCGGCTGCCTGGGCCGTCCTGCGGAAGAACGCGGAGGGACTTAATGGCTAGGACGTGGAGTGCGGTGCTGGCCCGGCTGGGTGTGCCCACCGGTGACGGCCGCATCATCGACCCCGCAGGCGGCAGCAGCCGTGACCTGCCGCTGCCCCTCATGTGGCAGGAACTCTCCGACGACGGCCACGGCGGCTCGCGCGTCGTGGGCCGGATCGAGACCCTGCGAATCGCAGACGGCATGGTCACCGCCACCGGCAGCCTTCTGGAGGACATCCCCTACTCCGTCACCGAGCAGCTGGAGGCCGGAGTCGTCGGCCCCTCGGTCGACCTCGACGACATCGAGTACGTGATGGACGAGGCGGAGCGGCTGATCATCACCCGGTGGCGAATCGCCGGGGCCACGCTCGTCAGCATCCCCGCGTTCGCGGACGTGTCCCTCACCCTTGACCCGCTCCCCGCCGAACCGGTTGGTGAGCCCGAGGAGTCCCCCATGGACGCCATGTGGGCGTCGGCCGCACCCGAGGAGCTACCTCCGGCGGGCTGGTTCCAGCGCCCGGACGTCGACCGCCTCACCCCCCTCACCGTCACCGACACGGGCAGGGTTTTCGGGCACATCGCCGGGTGGGACACCTGCCACGTCGGCCTGCCCGGCTGCGTCACCCCGCCCAGCAGCCCCACCGGCTACACGTACTTCCACGTCGCCGAGCAGCGCACCCAGGACGGCGCCACGCTGCCCGTGGGCACCCTCGTTGCGGGTCCCCGGCACGCCGACGCGCAACTGGCGTTCCGCGCCGCACAGGAGCACTACGACGACCCGGCCGCGGCCGTCGCCCGCGTGGTCGCCGGCGAGGACGAGCACGGCATCTGGGTCGCCGGCTGGCTCCTCCCGGGCGCGAGCGCGGAAGCCCTCGACGTGTTCCGCTCGTCACCCGTCTCCGGGGACTGGCGGCGCGTGGGCGGCGCCCTGGAGCTCATCGGGGTCTGCTCGGTGAACACACCGGGTTTCCCGGTCCCGCGCGCGCGAGTGCACTTCGCGGCCGGGCATCAGCGGGCCCTGATCGGCTCGTTCGGCATCACGCCACGAAGCGGGGGCCTCGCCAACCTGGCTGACGTGAACCGGCAGCTCCTCCAGGACTGCCGCGAGAACGGCGAGACCGTAGACCAGGCCCGTGCCCGGTGGGCGTGGGCCGCAGCGACGACGGAGGACTGACATGGGCTGCAACTGCGGAGGGGCCAAGACCCTCACCGACTACAAGGTCACGTACCGCGGGGGCGGCGAGGAGTTCGTCACCCACGAGCAGGGCGGCCTCATCCGGGTCCGTCAGCTCCTCGCCAAGTCCCCCAAGGGCGGCACCTACCAGGCTGTCCCCCGCAAGGCGTAACACGCCGTAGGTCCGGGCGGTCCTTACAAACCGCCCGGCACGCGGTACCCTGCACACAGCTTCGACGCTGGCGGTGGGCCGGTCGGGCGAACGAGACGTTGTCGTTCTGCCGATCGGAAGGAGACCCGCCATGGCAGAGCAGACCCCGGAGAACACCGAGCCCAACGAGCCGGTCGCCTTCGACATCACCAGCGCCACCGACGAGCAGCTGCTCGCCGAGTACGGGCGCGTCCGCCAGGCCGGGACCGAACTGTCCGGACAGGCCGACGCCAACCCCGCCGAACTCTCCGGCCTCTCCGAGCAGCTCAAGGAGCTGTCGGCCGCGATCGCCGAGCGGAAGACCGCCGCAGAGCAGACGCAGGCCGCCCGCGACGCGTTCGCCAACGCCCCCGAGCTCACGATCCCCACCCCGGTCATCCCGGCACCCGCCGTCGAGACCGCCCCCGTCGAGGAGACCGTCGTCGAGCAGGCGCCCACGCAGGTCCCGTCCGTCTCCCAGATGGCCGCCCAGACCACCCTCCCCCAGACGCCCCCGTCCCACGAGCCGCGCCACGACAAGGTCGCCCTTCGCTTCAGCTCCGACGCCGCCGGCGTCATGGGCAAGAGCGTCGGCGAAGAGACCGACACCTACGCTCTCACCGAGGCGTCCACGGCCCTCTTCAAGCAGTTCGGCAACAGCCGTGTCGGCGGCGGTGTCCGCGCCGAGCGTGCCCTCGGCCAGCTCTCCCGGCAGCGCGAGTTCCGAGCCACCGGCGACCGCTACGCCGACGCCCGCACCCTCAAGGAGCTCACCGACTACCGGCGCCGCCTCCCTTCCATGCAGGAGTGGGAGAAGACCGTCAGCGACGCCAACTCGCTGACCGCAGCCGCCGGCTGGTGCGCCCCGTCGGAGATCCGCTACGACCTGTGCAGCCTGTGGGAGCGGGACGGATTCATCGACCTGCCCACCATGGGCGCCCCCCGCGGCGGCGTGCAGTACTCGAAGAACTACCTGTGGCGCGAGATCATGGACGCCGGCCTCACGTCGTTCACGAAGCTGACCGAGGCGCAGGTCATCGCGGACACCCCGAAGAACTGCACCGAGCTGCCCTGCCCGAGCTTCACCGAGCGGCGCATGGACGTGGCCGCCACCTGTATCACCGGCTCGTTCCTCCAGGACGTCGGTTACCCGGAGAACGTCGCCAACCTCGTCGACGGCCTCCTCCTCAAGCATGAGGTGGAGATCAACCGCGACATCATCAGCCAGATCGTCACCCAGGCCGGTGCCGCGATCGTGATCCCGCCGCAGGGTGCGACCCCGGCCCCCGGCTCCGGCCCCGACACGTCGGCCGTCGCCAGCTTCCTCGCGGGCGTCGACATCGCCGCGATCGACATGCGGTACCGCGAGCGGATGTCGTTCAACCGCATCCTCGAAGTGGTCATCCCGCAGTGGATCGTGGCCCAGTGGCGTGCCGACATCTCCCGCCGGAACGGCTACTTCGGTGACCCGTTCTCGGCCGCGACCACGGCGGAGATCGCCCGCTGGTTCTCCGCCCGCAACCTGCGGCCGCAGTTCGTCCGCGACTGGCAGGACGCCCAGTCCGGCCTTGCGACCGGCCCCGGCGACATCACCGCCCCGATCACCCCGATCACCGCGCTCCCGACCACGGTGGAATTCCTCATCTACCCGGCCGGCGCGATCGTCCTGCTCCGCGAGGACGTCGTCACCCTCACCAACGTCTACGACAGCACCAACCTCAAGCAGAACCTGTACACAGCCCTCTTCACGGAGGAGGGCTACGCGCCGATCTTCCCGTGCGGCGAGGTCAAGCGGTACACCGTCAACGCCTGCCCGTCCGGCGCCACCGCCGGCCAGGTGTGGACGTCGTGCGCCGTCCCGGCCGCTGCGGCGTGACCTACCCCGTGATCCGGGCCGCCCGCCCAACCGTCGTCCGGGCGGGCGGCCCCTCGGTCGAAGGGAGGTGACGACATGGCAGTGATCGTTCCGAGTCAGCAGGAGATTCAGGGACCGGAGCCGGGCCGCCGCCGGTACGGCATCTTCGACGCGGCAGTACGTCCGGGCCCTCTGGGGAACGGCGTGATCGCGTCGGGTCTGACGTTCGCGGCGGAGGACTGCGGCATCTCCGTGGTGCCGTATGACCCGACGTGCGCGGCACCACACCCGGAGAAGCCGTTCGCACCAGGCACCGCGTTCGTCGAGTCGAACCCGTACTGGCTGCTCACCACCTATCAGTGCGGCACTCTCGGCACCACCGCCGACGATGTCCGCCGCCGGGTCCGCAAGCGGTACGACGCGGGCGTGCAGTGGGCGGTCGAGCAGCAGATCTGGACCGGCGGCGGCATCACCGGCGTCCCGAACCTGTCCGCGACCGCGCCGGCGAACATCGTCGTACCGGCGGCGCCGGGTGCGGGTGCCGCTATCTCGGCGCTGGAGCAGGCGTTCCACGACCAGCACGGCTACACCGGCGTCATCCACGTCAACTCGACGGCGCAGGCGGCCGTACAGTACGCGGGCCTGGTGGGCTCTCAGGGCGGCGCCGGAACCATGCGGACGCCGCTGGGGAACGCGTGGTCGTTCGGCTCCGGCTACGGCGTCAGCGGCCCTGCTGGGGAGGCGCCGGACGCCGGGTTCGTGTGGGCGTTCATCACCCCGCAGGTCTACCTGTGGGAGACCGCCGTAAACCAGCCCGACCCCGTGCAGACGCTCGACCGTACGTTCAACCAGTGGATGGCGGTGGCTGAGTCGGTGTGGGCCCACGCGTGGGTGTGCGACACCGTGTTCGCCGTGCAGGTCCCGGTCGCCGCCCCCGCGGTGGCCACAGCTCCGGCGGTACCGGCATGACCGACTGGGTGACCGTTCTCCCTGGCGAGGCTGGGGTGCAGAAGACCGCGATTGCTCTCCTGGCGGTCGCGGACGATCCGGCTCACGTACAGACCCAGCGTGGCGGGGCCGAGTTCCTCGTCGCCCCGTACGTGGCCGACCGCTACAACACCGCGCGCGAGCCGAACCCGCGGCCGCGTCGCCGCGCGAAGAAGGAGGATGACTGATGGCAACCGAGTGTGTTCGTCTGGCGCGCGGCCGGCGGATCCGTCTGACCCGCGAGAATGAGTGTGGTGCAGTGGTGGAGGGCCCGAACTCTACGCTCACCACCGACGCGATCGTCACCGGAACGATCACCCCGAACTACGCCGACCCCACCGAGATCAGCATTCTGAACGGCAACGGCGACGAGTGCATCAGCGACCGGTCGCGTCCGGCGCTGCGCTGGCTCGACATCAACCTGAACGTGTGCGTGTGGGACCCGTGGTTCATCAACCTCGTCACCGGTGACCCCGTTGTCGTCGACGATGCCACGCCGACGCCGAACACGGTCGGCTGGTCCATCGACACCGACCTCACCGGCAGCGCGAACTTCGGCATGGAGATCTGGTCGAACATCACCGGTCAGGCATGCGACCCGGGCGGTAACCCGAAGTACCAGTACTGGCTGTTCCCGTGGGTCAAGGACGCGCAGTGGGGTGAATGGGTGCCGTACCAGAACGACGGCATCACGGCCACGTTCACCGCGCGCGCGGTGGCGGGCGGCGCGTGGGGTGTCGGTCCGTACGACGACGTGCTTCGCAGCGCCGTGACTCCGGCGACGCTGACGCCGCTGCTGACGCCGATCGGTGCGACGCAGCCCATGCGGACCATCACGACGTCGGCTCCGCTGCCGGCCGTCGCATGTGGTGCGACGGTGCTGCCGGTTCCGTAAGGACCGGGGTCCTGGTCGACGGCACGCGGCCGGGACCCCTTTCACGTAGGGACCAAGGATGACGACACCCGAACCGCCGGGCCCGTGCGAGTGGCCCATCGACACCAGCTGCTGCCCGGACTGGGACACGTACGCGCCCGAGGTACAGGCGCGCGCGACGACGTTCGCCGTGGCCATCCTCGACGCGCTCACGGGCAGGCAGTTCGCGCAGTGCCCTGTCGCGTACCGGCCGTGCGGACCGAAGTGCGCGTCCGGTCCGGGCTACATGTCCTGGCCCGTCGCCACCCCTGGTGTCTCGGCGGGCGGGGGGCCGTGGATGCTGCCGTATGTCGATGCCGGCGTGTGGCGGAACTGCGGCTGCTCGGGCGGCTGCTCCTGTGCGGCGGCGTGCGAGGTTCCGTTCCCGACATCCGTGGCGTCGGTCACTTCAGTCACTGTCGACGGCCTCACCCTCGACCCGGCCGCGTACCGGCTGGACTCGTGGCGGGGCATCCCTCGGCTGGTCCGGATCGATGGCGAGTGCTGGCCGCAGTGCCAGGACATGAACACCGAGCCGGGCGAGGCGGGCTCGTTCGTCATCACCTACCAGCCGGGCCGTCCGCTTCCGCTCGCGGGGCAGATCGCTGCGGGCGAGTACGCCTGCGAGATCGCCAAGGCCTGCGTGGGCGCCGAGTGTGCGCTGCCGCAGCAGATGGCATCCCTGTCCCGGAACGGGGTGGACATCCAGATGGTCGACCCGACGACGGTCGCCGAGGAAGGGCTGACGGGCATCCAGAACGTCGACCTGTGGATCCGGTCCGTGAACCCCGCACGGCGTGCCCAGCGGTCGAGGGTCGCCTCGGTGGACACGTACAGGGGGCGGTTCTCATGACGCAGGCACTGTCCCTAGCTCAGATCCTCGTCGGCTGCCTCGCCACGCAACTCCAGAACCCGCCGCACCCGTGGCCGCTACCGTCGGAGCGGGTCATGCTCCGTGCCGGCGAGCAGGTCATCCCCATGATCGCCTCGACTGGCGAGGACGAGTGCTGCCTCGGCCTCGGCTACGTCCGCATCGCTGGCGTGCAGGGCGTCCGCGACGTCACGGACCGCATGGCCGACTCCGGCTGTTTCATGGCTGAACGCGTCCTCACGCTGGAGATGGGCGTGTACCGGTGCATGCCCACTCCCGACGCGGGCGCCATCGTCTCTGCCACCGAGTGGGACACGCTGGCGGCCAAGCTCGATGCCGACTGGCGGGCGATGGAGGCCGCCGTCTGCTGTGCCTTCTCCGACTCTGACGCCCTGCGTATCGGCCCGGTTGCGGTCGGCCTGTACCAGCCTGTCGGCCCCGACGCGAACTGCCTCGGCGGCCGGCTGCCCGTGAACATCGTGATGGAGGCGTGCTGCTGATGACCCGCAAGAAGACGACCGTCCCCGAGTACGTGGGTCTCCTCGTACGCATCAGCTTCGACGGCTTCCGCGCCGGCGAGCTGTACACCGTCGAGCGGGACGCCCTGGTGGACGGCTGGCTGACGCTCGGCCTGGTCGAGCTCGTGCACTCCGTCGAGACGGAGCTGGAGGTGACGTTCGATGGCGAGGCTGAGGCTGGACAGGGCAGCGCTGAACCGGACGTTCTCGGCGACGAGCCGGCGTGAAGGCGATGCTGCGGCCCGGCAGGTCGTGGCGCGCGCCAAAGTCCTGGCGCCTGTCGACACCGGCCGGCTCCGCGCGAGCATCCGTGTCGAGCGCCGAAGCTTCTTCGGGCTGCGGCAGCGGTGGACGGTCGGGTCGGATGTCGAGTACGCGCCGATGGTGAATGACGGCACCAAGCCGCACATCATCCGTCCGAAGCGCGCCCAGGTCCTGCGGTTCAAGGTCGGCGGCCGGACTGTGTTCGCGAAGGTCGTCCACCACCCAGGTACGCGCCCCCGTCCATTCCTCGACCGCGCCCTACGGGATGTGGCGCGTAGCCGGGGCTACGACATCACCCAGCGATAGGCTGTTGCTATGGACGACACCAAGACGATCGCCGAGACCACTGGTGTGGTGACCATCGGCGGCACCAAGTACCCCGTCAAGAAGCCGGACCCCGTCACCGCCGAACGCGTCGCCGTGGTCATGTCCCTGAACTCCCCTGGCGAGCTGAAGCTGCGATCGGCCGGCGTGCTCATCGCCTCGTGTCTCGGCGAGGAGGCGTGGGCGGAAGTTCTTTCCTCCTACCTCGACGGGTCCGTCGACACGGAGGGCCTGTTCAGCATCCTGAAGACGATCGGCGACGGTCTGGGGGCTCCGCCCGCGGATGCCTGACGTCCTCGCTCCTCTCGCGCGGGGCCCGGTGCCGGTACAGATCGGCGGCCTGGTCTTCGCTTTGGCGTGGCGTCCCGCAGCCGAGTGGACCGGGGTTCGGTCAGAGACCGACGTGATCAGGATGCTGCCGGAGTCCGACCAGGATGCGGTGGGGCGGATGCTCCTGGAAGGGCAGGCGACGGTCCGCGATGTGACGGAAGCGGCTCACGACGTACTCAGCCTGGTGACCGGACGCAAGTGGTGGGAGGGACACCGGCTGCTGCAGATCTCTGTGCAGCCGGAGACCCTCGGGCATCTCGCGCTGGCGGGCGTGGACCCATGGCAGCGATCCGCCTACGAGTGGTGCGCCGCAACGTACGCACTGCACACCAAGCACGCGGACGAGAAGGCGCGCATGAAGTTCGACTTCCAGCTCAGCCTCCCGCCCCGCGGCTACGAGGACGAGTGGGGATCGGACGGCGACAACCCCGAGGCCGTACAGAAGCAGCTCGCAGCATGGATGGGAGGGTGACCGGTGGCCAATGAGGCAGAGGTCGATGTCGTAGTTAACGCGGCCAACGCGCTACCTGACCTTGAGCGACAGCTGGACCGTATCCTCCAGACGGCTGAGGATGGGGCGCCGTCGATCGACGTGCAGGCGTCGCTTGCAGCGCAGAACACGCTCGCCGTTCTGTCGACGCAGCTTGACGGTGTGCTCGCGAACATCGACCAGGACGACCCGACCATCGACGTCGATGCCGCGCTGAACACTCGCGAGGCGTTGCGTACGCTGCGTCAGGATCTCAACGAGCTGACCCGTTCCGCGGCCAACGGTGTAGTCGACATCGTCGACCTGCATGCCACCCTCGACTTCCCCGAGTCCCTTGCCGAGGTGCGCCGCGGTGTTGACGCGCTGACCGACTACGCGGAACGCACGGCTGAGATCATCGAGCTTGAGGCCGAGGTCGACCCTGACATCGAGCGGCAGGTACGCCGCCTGACCTCAGGGTTTGGTGACCTCGGCAACCGAGCCAAGGGCGCGTTGGGTCCGATCGGTGGTCTCGTCGGTACCGTCGCCAAGCTGGGTGCCACTGTGGGGACCGCGGCGCCTGCGCTCGCGTCTGCCGTGGCGGCGATCCAGCAGCTCGGACCGGCGGCCGGTGTTGCCGTGTCCGGCATGGTCACCATGAAGCTTGCGGCCGGCACACTCAAGCTGGCCATGGTTGGCGTTAGTGATGCCGTGTCCGCAGCATTCGACCCGGAGACCAAGCCGGAAGAGCTCGCGGAGGCGATGGAGAAGCTGGCGCCCAACGCCCGCAAGTTCGTGAACGAACTCCGTGACATGCGTGGTGACCTCGTCGGTCTCCAGCAGGACGTACAGAATGACGTGTTCGAGGGCCTCGACCGGACCCTGCGGACGCTGGCCAGGGAGTCGTTCCCCGATGTCGCCAACGCGATCCGAGGTACGGGCGTATCCCTGAATGAGATGGCCAAGAACGCGGCCGCTGGCGCCCTCGCCTTGGATGCGAACGGCGCCCTCGGCAAGGCCTTGAAGGGGTCTACGCAGGCTCTTCAGACGTTGGAGCAGGTACCCAATGACCTGGTGGTCGGCCTGGGGTCGATTGCTGCGGCTGGTGCGCCTGCGTTGAACCGGCTTGCGGCGGCTGCGGCAGGGGCGTCGGACAGGATCTCTGACAAGCTGGTGTCCGCGTTCAGGTCGGGGGCGCTGGAGGATGCGATCTCAGGGGCGATCGACTCGTTCGCCCAGCTCGGCAGTTCCGTCGGCAACATTCTGGCCGGTCTGAAGAATGTGATCTCTGGCCTGACGGTCGATGGCGCGGGGCTCTTTGGCACCCTGGAGAAGATCACCCAGGCGTTTGAGGATGCGACCGCGACGAAGGGGTTCCAGGACGCTATCTCCGCGTTGTCGCAGACGATGGCGCTGCTCGTCGACACGGCGCTGCCTCTGCTGATGTCGGCACTGCAGCTGCTGGGGCCGATCTTCGAGGCGCTTGCCGGTCCGGTTCAGACGTTGATCGAGGCTTTGGGTGCAGCGCTGACCCCGATCATCGCTGCTCTGGGCCCGGTGCTGACGGCGGTGGCGGACACGATCGGCAACCTAGTGCTCGTCTTCGTCCCGTTCCTTGAGGTGATCGGACAGCTGATCACCACGCTGCTGCCCGCGTTGCTGCCGTTGTTCGACGCACTGTTCGTGATCTTCAGCCAGATCGCTCCTGCAGTGCAGCTGTTCGCGGAGATGCTGGGCCAGTTCCTGACGCCGATTCTGGAAGCCCTCGGCCCGCTGCTGGACCTTGTGCTGGATCCGTTGGTCGAGCTGTATTCGGCCGTTTTCCCGGCGATCATCGAGGTGCTGCTGGCTTTGCAGCCTGGGCTGCTCGCCCTGTCGCTGGCGCTGGTCGAGGTGTTGGAGGCGGCAGGCCCGCTGATCCAGGCTGTACTGCAGCTGGTGGTTGCACTCGGGTCGGCGCTGGCTCCGGTGCTGGCGCCGCTGGCGAAGCTACTCCTCGGTCTCGTCAACGGTGCTCTGAAGGTGGTAGCCGCCTTCCTGACGTCAGTCCTGGTGCCCGCGATCGAGATCCTGACCAAGCTTCTTCAGGGCCGGTTCTCAGATGCGTGGAATCAGATCAAGAGCATCATCAAGACCGTCGCTACTGCCGTGGTCGGGTTCGTTATCAACATGACCGATCAGGTGATTCAGGCCGTATCCAGGCTTCTGGATCGTGTCCTCAAGTTCGCGACCGATCTGGCGGTCGGGTTCGTCCGGCAGATCCTGAAGTTGGTGAACGACTCAGTCAAGTTCATCACCGGACTCCCCGACAAGATCATCAACGCGGTGAAGGGCTTCGGCACGTTGCTGCTGAACGCCGGTAAGGACATCATCCGGGGTCTGATCAACGGTCTGAAATCCATGCTCGGGAGCCTTCTCAGCACCATCGGTGACATCGGGTCGCAGGCCGCCAACGGGATCAAGGACTTCTTCGGGATCAGCTCGCCGTCGAAGCTGACCGCAAGCTATGGGCGGGACATCGTTCGGGGTCTGATCGTCGGCATGAACGACATGGTGCCGGCGCTAGAGCGTGAGGTGGCGGGGATCGCCGGGGTGGTGACGCCGTCGGGGAACCTCGCTTTCGGAATGACTGGGGCAGCAGGGCTGTCAGTAACTCCGGCAGGGCTCGGTGGGGGGCAGCCGACGAACATCTACCTGGGGAACGAGTTCCTGGCACGCTATGTGGACGGGCGCGTGACGATGATCGACAACCGTAACCGGCGGACTCTCGCACAGGGAGTGAGGCTCTGATGGCCTGCGACCCGCTGTTCATCACCGCGAACTTCAACGCGGCGCCTGGCACTCAGACCACGGCGATCGTCGAGACGGGGCCGTCGGCCGTCGGGCCGTGGACGTTCATGCGTGAGGTCGAGCTGACCGGGCAGATCGGCGCGACGTACGACACCACCCCGAACGATGGGATTCCCACCTGGTATCGGTGGACGGGCAACCCGGGGAACCAGGTCATCACGCAGGGCCCGATCACGGCACCCGCGGCTGACGACGTTGTGTGTGTACGGGACCCGTTGCGGCCGTGGGCCAACCTGACCATGCACTTCTGCGCGACTCCTGAGGCGTTGAGTGCGGCCGTCTGCGGTACCGGTGGCGAGCCGTTCGTGTGGGGCGGCTGGGGTACCAAGACGCGGCGTTCCGATGCGGGTCTGTTCGATCGGTTCGACTCGCAGACGCCGGCGGACGTGTACGGCCGGCGGAAGAAGCTCGACACCAGCATCCGGTTTCTTACCAAAACGGACGCAGCTCGGGTTGCTGTGGACGCGCTGTTCGACTGGGGCGGCCCGCTGCAGATTACGGCGCCTGCTGTGTACGGGTGGGAGCCGCACACGGTGCAGCCGGGCGATCTGGTCGAGGGGTATCTGACGGACACAATTGACCAGCGGTGGCCGCACCGCTTGTGGTCGGCTCCGGTCACGGTCGTCGATGACGCGGGCGCTGGCCCGATCCAGGGGACGGTGTGCGCGAACTGGTGCACCGTTGCGGAGACGTGGCCGACGTACGCGGACATGACGGCGGCTGGTGGACCGTGGCTGGACATCCTGGAGGGGGAGACGCAGTGTCCGGCTGGCGAGCCGGTGGAAGCGTTCACGGACACGTTCAGCCGTACCGTCCCGGCCGGCGGGTGGGGTACGGCCGACACAGGGCAGCCATGGACGCTCAGCCTGGGTACGGCCGCGAACCTGTCGGTGAACGGTACGAACGGTCTGCACACGCATCCGGTGGCCGGCCAGTTCCTGGCGGTCACCGCACCGTACTCGTCGCCGGACATCAACATGGCGTTCAACTATGCGGCGAACGTGGTACCTCTCGGGGATTCCATCTACGTGTTCGGCATGGCGCGGGTGGTCGCGACGCAGACGTTCTACATGGCGCGGGTGCGAATCCTCGTGTCGACGGGTGCAATGCAGATCTCGCTGCGGAAGCGGATCTCGGGTGTGGAGACGGAGCTTGCAGCGTTCGCGACACCGCTGGTGTATGCGGCAAACGCCGTGTACAGGCTGCGGTTCTCGGTGCAGGGCACGACCCTCATGGCCCGTACGTGGCTGGCCTCCGGTACAGAGCCGGGAACATGGCAGGTGACAACGACTGACCCGGACATCACCCTGCCCGACGACATCGGCATCCGCACCCTTGTTGGTGGCGCCGTGACGAGCCCGCTGCCGATCGTGTTCTCCTTCGACAACCTGTCGGTGACGCCCTGATGTGGCCATCAACGCTCACCTACCAGGCCGCGCTCCGCCAGCCTCACCGCAGGAGCGTGCGGGTCGACGTGTACGACATCGACGGCCAGCCGCGGGCCCTGGGCCTGCGGCCGTCTGCTGGCGATGTGTCGGCGTCGCTGACCAACCGGGTCACACGGAACGCAACATTCACACTCCCCCGCGACTACTACCCTGTCACCGCCGACGACCCCCTCTCACCCGAGTACGCAGTCGTCCACATCCATGCCGGCATCCAGTACGGAACGGGGCAGGCGGAGACGTTCCCCCTGTTCGAGGGCCGTATCTGGGATGCCACCCTGGGGGCGGATGGGCAGGTGGCGTTCAACTGCCAGGACCTCGCGGCAGATGTGATCAGCTACCGGTTTGAGCAGCCGCGTACAACGACGGCAGGGATGACTCTGTCGGAGATCCGGCGGCTGATCACGGAGGCGGTACCGCAGGCCACGTTCGGCACGGACACCGTGGTCGACGCGCCAACGCCGCAGTCGCTGACGTGGGACGAGGACCGCGGGCAGGCACTGGACGACCTCGCGCAGTCGCTGGGCGGCCGCTGGTACGCGCTCGGGAACGGGCAGTTCGTAGTCCGCGCGTTCGACTACGCGTTGGGGCCGGTAGCGCAGGCCCTGCACGATGGTCCCGGTGGGCTACTGATTGACGCGTCCGTCCCTCGTTCGAGGGCTGGAGTGGCGAACTCCGTGGTGGTGGTGTCGGAGCGGGCGGACGGCACGACGCCGATCCGGGTGCCGGCCCGGAATACGACGACTACATCGCCGACTCGGTTCGGTGGGCGGTTCGGGCGCGTCTCGCAAATCCTCAAGGTCCAGACACCGCTCAGCTTCCCGCAAGCGCAAACGCTGGCGCAGACGCAGCTGCAGGCCGCATCAGCGCTGACACGCCAGTGGTCAGCGAACGTGGTCGCGGACTACAGCCTCGAACCAGGGGACACCGTCGACCTCGCGTTCATGGGCGTCACCGATCTCCAAA
>NZ_JBEYEI010000040.1:26365-36000 GCF_040633895.1 Streptomyces sp. NPDC007863 | reverse complement strand
GCCCTGCTCGGCGACAAGGGCTACGACTCCGACCCCAACCGCCGTGCACTGCGCAAGCGCCGGATCCTGCCGGTGATCTCCCGCAGGGGTGCCCCGAACATCGAGGGCCTGGGCAAGCTCCGCTATGTGGTGGAGCAGACCTTCGCCCTGCTCCACCAGTTCAAACGCCTCGCTGTCCGCTGGGAACGTCGCACCGAACTACACGACGCCTTCATCTCCCTGGCCTGCAGCCTCATCTGCTGGAGACGTCTCAAGAAGCACAACTCATGATCGTGTTACGAGCTCCAAGGACCTTCAGCGTGGTTACCTATCGGGTGACCGCCAGGGGCGGATAGCAGGCGAGACCTTCGGATGGTGGTTCGAGATGCCTGACGTCTCAACCGCTCCGATCGGAAGCCTCGTCGGTCATCCAATCTGCCGCACTCGACCTGCCACACGCCCTCGCGGAGTGGGTCACGATGCTGATCGCCACCAGTGAGGATGACCGCCGGCGCAAACCGTGACCCGCGCGACGCGCCATCATCGCCCTCGTCCACCTGCGCGAGCACACCACCTACGCGAAGCTCGCCGCAGACTTCCGCTTCAGCGAAGGCACCGCCCACGCCTACGCCCAGAGCGTGATCAAACTCCTCGCCCCGAGAGCACCCTCCCTCACGCATGCACTGCGCCGAGCACGTCCCGAGTACCTCTTGGTGGACGGCACATCGCCGAGTGCGACCGGGTCGAACGCTGACCACACCCCCGGTCAGATGAACGAACAGCCGTCCGCGGCCGGGAGGGCTTCGCACGTGCCCCGTTCAGTCGCCCGATCGGGTGACCGGCCCGGAGATCCCCGACGGCATAGGCGCTGGGGGCGTCCTGCCCGAAGGCGTGCCGGGCCTCGGTGGTGGGACCGTCGTGAGGCCCTGCTCCGAGCCGATGTCGGCCCTGTCTGCGGGGGTCGGCGCCGTACCCCGGCCTGCGCCGCGAGGAAGTCGTCAGGCCGGCGAACATCTCCGCCGCCTCCTATGAACGCCTCGAGCAGGCACGCGGAGTCAACCCCTCCGAAGCGCTGATCGGCTCCCTCGCCCGCGTCCTGCGGCTGTCCACCGACGGACTCGGCTGGCCGGCCGCACCCTGGCCGACCGGCTCCGTGCCGAGGGGCCGCCCGCGCCGGGGTGGCGGCGCGGATCGGTGCGCAGGTGTGCCGGGCGCTCGTCGTGGCGCACCACGCGGGAATCGTGCACCGGGACATCAAGCCGGCGAACGTGTTCGTGACGGACGAAGGCCTGGTGAAGGTGCTCGACTTCGGCATCGCGACCTTCGCCGGTCTGACGGCGCAGAGGCTGACGCGGGCCGGGGAAGGGCCGGCCGGTTCGCTGCCTTCCATGGCACCGGAGCGCTTCCGTGAGGGGGACGAACGCCCGGAGAATCCACGCGGCGACCTCTACGCCGTGGGGTGCGTACTGTACGAACTCATCACCGGGACCATTCGTCACCCGCTCGGCGCCGGCTCTCATCCACCACCACCTCTACGAGAACCCCGCCGACTCGCAGCCCTCTGGCCCGCCGTACCGGCGGAACTCGCGCGCCTGGTCCACGCCTTGTTCGCCGTGGACCCCGAGGAGTGTCCGGACGCGGCAACGGCCGCGGCGCGGCTGGTACGTGTGGTGGCGGGTCAGAACTGATCGACCTCGGTGGTCATGGCGGCCATGTGGGCGACGACGGCGGGGACGTCGGCTCCGTAGTCCTGGAGGTGTGCGGCGATGTCGACTTCCCAGTCGTGCGTCTTGCCGGCGGTATGGGGCATGGCGAGGAGGACCGACCAGGGAAAGCGACACACCCAGGCACCCCTCTGCCTGGCCAGACACCGGGTCGACGTCCTGTTCGCCGCGCTCCGAGACGGCACCCTCTACGAATCCCGGCCTGCGGCCGCGACGTGAGCCTGCCCCTTGTCCACCGGCAGCGGCCGTGGTCCGCTCTCTGCCCATGGGCAGAGACACCTCCGAACACATGAAGACCATCGACCGCTGGCTCGCCGGCGAAGTGGTCAACAACACCGTCGGCATCAAGGTCGTCGGCGGCCCGTTCGACGGCCGCACCAAAATCGTCCTTCTCGGTCCGGACGGGACGCCGCCTACCCCCATACACGCGTCCGGCGGGCCGGCCGGCACGACTCGTCATGCCTACGACGCGGTCCGATCTACCGACACCCGAGCAGGTTGGCTCTACGCCTACACCGGACCTGCCCCAGTGACCAAGAGCTGATGCACGGCTTCGAACCCGCTCGACCGAACACATCGGACCCCGGCGCAGGCCAGGAGCAGTGCGCAGCAACTTTCACGGATACAGACAAACGCCTGTCCCTCCCCCGCCGGCCGGGAACAACCACCCAAGCGACCGAACCCCGAACACGCCCGCGGACACAGTGAGCAGACCCAGCGATCGGTAGCCGTCCCGGTGAGCCTGGAATCACCCCCGCAGGAGGGAACAGGGCGGGCTGGGTACCCGCCGGCCTCCGGCTTCGGTCCATCCCCGCGCGCGCAGGAGCAGGACTGCCGGTCGGGGCTCAGGTCGTCGCCCATGGGTCCATCCCCGCAGGCGCGGGGAGCAGGGGCAGAACACGACTTTCAGAAGGGCGCGGTGGGGTCCATCCCCGCAGGCGCGGGGAGCAGTCTTCCTGACCTGCCGTTCTACCCGACGACGGCCGCCATCAAGCAACTTTCACCGAACCAGACAAAACACCCACCCCTCCCGCTGACACAGAACAGCGACCCAAGCGACCAACAACCCAAACAACCCTCACACACGCGAGGGAAGCACCGCGGCGGGTGGGCGAGGGCGGGGCTGGCGGGGCCATCCCCACGCGAGCGAGAAACAGAGCGCCGAGACCTGGAGCCGGGTGAGCTGCTGGGGGCCTCCCCGCGCGAGCGAGGAGCAGTAGGGGCCGTTCTGGAGCAGCAGGTCGCGGCCGGGTCCATCCCCGCGGGCGCGGGAGGGTGTAGTCGGAGCCATCCCCACGCACGCAAAGAGCAGTCGCCCTCCATTACCGCGGACCCACCCGTCATGAGGACCATCCCCCGCAAACACGGAAGCAGGTAACGTCACACAGGACGGAACAACCGCCGGCCCCGGTCGGCCGCCCGGCTCGAAGAACAAGCGGCCCGCCGCCCGCCACGAGGTCGGCAGGATCCTGGCCACCGGCAAGACATACGCTCGGCCCGCCCCTCACAAGAAGGGCACCGAGCCCCGAAGGACAAGCCCGGCTCCAGCGGGCACAAACACAGTGGCCACGTCGCCGCCAGCCACCCGATGATCCATCCATGAGAGTCGTCGTCCAGAGGGTACGCACATCGTGGACCAAGGCGTCACGGGGCAGCACCGGGGCCACGGTACGCAACGCCGCCCCGATCGCGTTCAGCCTGCCCACCGGTCTGACATCGGCACTGCACGACGTCTCCATGCAGGAGTCGGACTCCTTCGTGCCGCACATGAGCGTGCGGGATCTGTCGGATCCCGGGCTGGTACTCAAGGAGTCGGACGGGCTGCTGCGAGTGCACCGGCCGGAAACAACGATCTTCAGCATGCCCCAGCGCAACCGGCGCCCACCAGCGCTCCGACTCACTCCTGGGCAATGGCTGCAATGGCAGATCAACTACCGGTTCGTGAACACGTGGGGTGGGCCTTGGTCCTACCGGCTCGACACGTTCAACGTCGCCTACTGCCCAGCGTCACCCGACGTCTTCCTGGGCACCCCGGCGCACCACGTCGACGAACGAGCACCTCTCCGCTGAACCACCGGCAGTGGGAATCAAGCACACGTGGCGCAAGTCTGCCGACAGCTGACTAAACGACAGCTCAGGGCCAGCCCCGAGGGTACGGGCAGCAGGGCCTGGTCTAGTTTTGGCCTGTGAACCACAGCAGTTCCACGGCCGCGGCGCCCCGAGAGCCGGACGTGCCGCCCTACCAGGTAGTCCTGGCGGAGACTGACTGGGGTTCGCTCCAGACCGCTTTCGGGAACGGTGAGCACCTTCCCGAAGTCCTGGCACGGCTGCTGGAGCCTGATCCCAAGGTGCAGGTCACCGCCTTGTCGGAACTGACCGAGTTGGTCTGCCACCAGAACACCATCTACGAAGCCACCCCTCCCGTCGCCATGTACATCGCCGGGATCCTCACCCACCCGGCGGCCATGACCCTCCGGCCGTATCGCAACGTCCCCATCCGCGCGACATTGCTGACCTGGCTGGCTTCCACGGCCTACGACGCCTCCGACGAGATCGTCGACCGCACCGGGCAATACTTTCCTGGCTTCCTCACCCACGACAGCCCCCTGAGGGTCTTCCGGGACCTGCGCCCGACGCTCTACCGAGCCGTCGCGCCCTACCTGCAGGACCATCACGAGGACGCACGCGAAGCAGCCGGCCTCACCGCGCTCATCCTCGCCGAACACCCCGCCCTCGCCCAGCACCGCGACCACCTCGCCGTGCACGCACACCGCATCCTGGACACCAGCAGCAACGACCCTAACCGGCGCGTTGCCTGGAAGGTCCTCGAAGCATGGGGCCACGACGTCACCGACATCAACCCTTTCCAGGAGGAGCCCTGGGACTGCGGGCCACACAGCGACGGCCACAGCAATCTCACACCCCCCTTCTGACCGGCAGACCAACAGCCCAACACCCCTGAGACATGTGACCGGCCGAACATTGCGCGGATTCGCCGATTCGCCGATTGCAGCAGCCCCCGCCGGTTCGGCGGCGGCCCAGCGGCCACGATCCCTTCGGTCAGGACCATGACGGTCTCATGACTGGTTCAGGAGACAGCTCCTAGCTCTGGGGCGGGGGCAGGGGCGCCGCCGGGGTGGGCAAGTGGGCGGGTACCTGGGCCGGGGGAACGAGGTACGCCACGATGATCATCCCGAGGGTGGCGATCGCGATGAACGCTCCGCCGCCGGCGCCCACGGCCACCAGGGCTCTGGCGCCGAGGGCGGCCGTGACGATCCCCGCCCCGAGGCCGATGACGACGGCGAGGAGGACGGCGATGACGACGGCGACGATCCGGACAGCCTGACGGGTGAGCACGGTGGGATCCTTTCGGGCCGGAACGGGTGGCACCGGGGCGGTTCGATCGGTAGAGGAGCAGACACGGGCGGCCAGCGTCTCGGACTGGCGCCGACCGGGCGGGGCGGACAGTGCCCGTGCCCGACAACCGGCGCCAGAGGGCGTCCAGGAGTTCGCCCCAGGTCTCGTCGTCGTCCCGGACGCCGGCCGTCCGCAGGCAGACGGCGTTCAGGAGCTGGTCCGTGGCGAGTCCGCCGCCCTCCCGGCCGCGCTCCACGAACGCCTGGAGCATGGCCGTGTGACGGCCGTCCTGGTCCCGGAAGCGGTCAGCGAGCTGGTCCTCGCGCGGCGGGGAGACGTCCAGCCGGACGCAGCGCCGGAGGAAGGCAGCGGGGAAATGCCCCTCGCCGTTGCTGGTGATCACGACGAAAGGAAAGACCCGGCACCGCACCCGCCCGTCGGTCACCGGGGCCGTGCCGTCCGGGGCGCCGGTGAACACCCGGGCCCGGCCCTCCTGGTGACGGGCCCGGACCAGCTCAGGGATCGCGCAGGAGCCGTTCTCCAGGACGTGCAGGAGGCCGTCGGGCAGGCCGATGTCGCTCTTGTCCAGCTCGTCGATGAGCAGGATGTCGCCGAGGCGGATGTCGGCCAGCGGCCGGCCGGTGCCCCGGTAGATCCACCAGCTGCGGCTGCTGACGTGCCCTCCGTTCAGGCCGCTCTCGACCGGATGATGGACACCGCTCGTGTTTCCCCCTCGTCGTCGTGTCCGCCGCGCGCGCTCCCCGCGGCCAGCCTGGGCGCCCCGGACCAGTCGACGAGGCGGTTGGAGTCGTCGAAGAGGACGGCGAGGTGCCGCCCCGGGTGGACGTCCCGCTGCCTCGCGGCGGCGGTGGCGGCCTCGCTCCGCAGCTCCTGGGCACGCTGCGGGAGTTCGACGGCCTTTCCCTTCAGGAGCTTCCTGGCCCGGCGGCGGAAGTCCGGGGACAGCGCGGGACTGCGGTCCCACACGGCCAGCGGCACGCCCACGCGCAGCGCGGTTCCAGGAGGGCGCGGCTGTCGCCCTCGCCCCGCCACGGGGGACGTCGAAACCGACGGAGGCGAGGCCTTCGCCGGGGGCGAGCCTGCCGCTCCAGCGGACGGCATCGTGGTCGCGCCGGCCCATGGTGTCCCAGTGGCAGACGGTGTCGGGGACGTCGAGCATCCGCTGCCAGCGGTTGTGCCACTGCCGGTGGTGCCGGGGGCCCGCATCCGGTCCAGGCCGCGCAGAACCACCAGTAGGCGAGCCAGAGGGGGAGTGAGGCCCGAGCCGGAAGCGAACCACTCCACGGGGTGGTTGAGCAGATGTAAGGGGAGGAAGAACTCCAGGACGGGGCATGCGGGGAGCAGCCCTCACCCCACCGTGGCCAACGTGCTGCGGGGACCATCCCGCGGGGGCGGGACACTGCCTGGGCGCCGCTAGAGGGTCGGAGGCCGGCCGGGAGCGTCCCCCACATCCACGGGGAGCAGTCGGCCCTCCAAGTCACAGGGCCCAGGGGACCATCCCCACGCACGCGGGAAGCAGACGCCCGCGGACCCGAGCCACCAGAGCTGCGGGTGCCAGCGCCGCTGGCACCCGGTGCACCTTGGGACCCTCCACACCGAACGCAGAGAGCAGGTTCCCGAGCAGGTCGCCGAGCTGCGCGAACGCGGGGCCATCCCCGAAAGCGCGGGGAGCAGTAGTTGTCGGCCCACGATCCATGACGGTGAGCAGCGAGACCCACAGCATCGTCTGCCTGCGCGCAACGGTGGGCAGGCGCGGGGCGCCGTCGCCCGTGGTTTCGTCAGTTGGAGGGCGTGGCGTCCTCGGACACCCGGACCTTCTTGACGCAGGCATCGTCGTAGGCGTTGAGACTCAGCGTTCGGTTGTCGGAGAAGAGGCGGTACTCCATGACTACGGTCCAGCCACGCTTCTTGAACACCGCCTCCACCACGTCGACCGTTCCGTCCGGCGCCTTTCGCTCATTGCGCTGGTTGGCCTCGGTCCACCCACGGCCGGTCAACGCGGCCGCCAGGGCATTGGTCCGCTCCACATCCAGCGTGGAGGCGGCCGTGTCGAACCCCTTGTAGGTGACAGCACACCCAGCCAGCGGGTACTCGGATGACTCCGGCATCGAGACCGCTTCCGGATCGCTCGGCGGCGCCCCAACGTCCCTGGTCACGCCATCGAGAACCAGACGCATCTTGGCCTTGGTGATCGGACCGGAATCCTCCGGCCTCGCGGTAACCGGGGCGGAGGGAGTAGAGGACACCCCGCTCACATCCCGACCGGCACCATCGCCCCCGCAACCGGCCACCCCCATCGTCACTGCCGCCATAAAGACGACAGCCCACCCCACCCTGTTCACACGCATCCCCTTCAGCACACGGGAGACGAACACTCCCATGATCGGAAGGAGTGTGACACGAAGCCCCGACACCAGAGAATGCAGGTTCTCCTCACCTACCCGACGCACGCACGGCGTCCACTCTGCGGGCACCCACGACGGAGACCTGAAGCCGGATCCAACCCCGCACGCGCAGGGAGCAGTCCTCCAGGATCTTCTTCGCGACCTTGACCTGGGGTCCATCCCCGCAGGCGCGGGGAGCAGTTCGTACTGTTCAGTGCCATGGGGACGCCGTTGGGAACATCCCCGCCCGAGCGGGGAACAGACGAGGCCCGTGCACTGCTGGACACCCGGAGCGGGATCATCCCCGCGCACGTGGGGAGCAGTCCCTGAGTACCTGTTTCTGAACCTCTGCGGCGAGATTCTGAGCGGGAGCATCGGGCCAGGCTCGTGTTCTTGGGAGCGAGCCGAGGACGGACATGCCCCCAGTAGGGCACGGCTGTTTCGTGGAACTACGGTGGCTGGCTATGAACTCTGAAGACTGGTTGGCAGACACCCAGGCGTCCTACGACACCGTCGCCGCCACCTACGCGGATCAGGTGCGCAACCTCCTGGATGAAACGCCCTACGAACGTGCGGTCCTGGAGCTGTTTGCCGGCCTGGTGAACACCGCAGGCGGAGGACCGGTTGCTGATGTGGGTTGTGGACCGGGGAGGATCACGGCCTACCTGCGTGGACTGGGCATGGACGTGTTCGGAATCGACCTGTCGCCCGCGATGATTGAGATAGCTCGGCGTGAGCACTCCGGTCTCCGGTTTGAGGTCGGTTCCATGACGGAGCTTGGCCTCACCGACGCCTCGTTGGCCGGCCTGGTCGCGTGGTACTCACTGATCCACGTCCCCGACGATGAGATCAGCTCTGTTTTCACGCACTTCCGGCGAGTGCTGCGGCCAGGTGGGCCGCTGCTGCTCGGCTTCCATGTCGGTGACGAGTCGAGGCTGAAGACGGAGGGCTACGGCGGCCACCCGATGAAGGTCTACGTCCACCTGCGTCAGCCTGACCAACTGGCCGCATGGCTCAACGATGCAGGCTTCACGGTCGAGGCACAGATGACTCTCACCTCAGCGGAGAGTCCGCTCGGAGGGATTCTCTTCGCGCGTCGCCAGCCGGATACTCAGGAAGGTCCGGGCAGTGAGAAGTCCTGACCTGGGCTGTCGTGAACGAGGCAGGAGCGGGGTGACGGTCGCCCGGGCGACCGTCAGTCTCGTTCGCCCTCGCGGGAGGTCGCTTGTCTGGTCCTTCGGGACTACCTGCGGGTGATTCGCCTGGTCATGAGCGTGATCGCGGCCCAGGTGATCAGCGATTCCGAGTGCTGGATAAGCCGTTCGTAGTCGCGGGCGTGTCGGCGGGCGTGCATGATCCAGGCCAGCGACCGCTCGACGACCCAGCGGCGGGGCAGGATGACGAACCCGACGACTCCTTTGGGCCGGCTGACGGTCTTGAGCGTGAGATTCAGGTGCTTCTTCGCCCAGGTCACGAGCTGTCCGGCATAGCCGGAGTCCGCCCAGACGATGGTGATCTCGGGGTGCATGAGACGGAGCCGGAAGAGGACTTCCTTGGCCGCATCGCGGTCGGTCATGTCGGCGGGGGTGACCATGACGAACAGCGGCAAGCCCTTGGTATCCACGACCAGGTGCCGTTTGCGGCCATTGATTTTCTTCGCTCCGTCGTAGCCCCGTGAGTCCTTGCCGACGGTCTCCGCGGCTTTCACGGACTGGGAGTCGATGACGGTGGCGACAGCGCCGGGGGCCCGGCCCATCTCGCGGCGGATGCGCTTGCGGAGCTGATCGCGGATCTGTCCGACGATGCCAGCCGCTGCCCAGCGGGCCATGAAGCCGTAGCAGGGCCGCCAGGGCGGGAAGTCCCTGGGCAGGGCCCGCCACTTGCAGCCGGTGTCGACGACGTACCGGATCGCGTCGACGATCTCGCGGCGAGGGTGCTTCTCCGGGCGTCCGCCCCTGCGGCTCTCGCAGGCCGGTGGCGGCAGCAGCGGTTCGATCAGGGCCCACTCGTCGTCGAAGGTGTCGGAGGGGTAGCAGCGGCGGCGGGCCAACGGTCCCTCCCTGGAGACGGGGCGGGGCCGGCCGCTTCGCGGGTGACGGCCCAGTACGCGGCGGTCCGCGCGACCGTCAACGACCTGCTCGACCGCATCCCGCTCCTGGTCCGCAACCTG
>NZ_JBEYEI010000040.1:0-26355 GCF_040633895.1 Streptomyces sp. NPDC007863 | reverse complement strand
GGTGGGGGGGGGGGGGGGGCGGCGGGTGCGGGGCCGCCCCCGCCGGTCAGGCGTCGATGAAATCAGCGATCCCGTCGAGCGTGGACTCCACCGAGCTGAGCTGGGTGTTCAGGTGTTTGATCCACCTGCCCTTCGGTTGCAGGGCGGCGTGCGGGGCGACGACGCCGGTGATGAACCGGCGGATCTCGGTGAGCTTCTCCCGGATGATCGCGACCTCATACGCCTGGAGCTCGGCCGGGTCCGAGCAGAACTTGTAGCCGTCGGTCCTGGTCCAGATCAGGGGTGGCCAGCCGCGCTCGGTGATGATGTCCCGCAGGCAGGCCAGGCCCGCGCGGGCCTGGCTGGGCGACAGCTCGCTGGATCGGATCAGCTGATTGAAGGCCAGGCCCGCCGGCCTCGCCTCGAAGAGTACGAACCGGACGGTGTCGGCGTGTCGCTGGGCGGCGGGTGATCTGCGCTCGGCAGCGCGGGGCATCGCCTATTCACCTTGCAGGAGACGGGCCAGCTCTCCGTAGACGTCGACCTTCCCGGTGTCGACGGCCGTCTCGATCCAGTCCAGCGTCGCCCGGACGCGGGCGATGTTCTCGTGGACGACTCCGCGTTCGTCGTCGCCGAGCTGGCGGTCGCGCAGGCCCGGGACGACACGGCCGGCCGCCGCGACGAACGAGTGGCAGGCGGTGACCAGGTCCAGAAACTCCACCGACCGGTCGATGCTGCGGATCGCCGGAGCGACAGGGCTGGCCTCCTCGAAGTGCTCACGGGCCTGCCGGCCGCGCTCGACCTGGGCGTGGTTGACCTGGTGGCGGGCGGTGTCGTCCGACATCGCGCGGAAGGCGACATCGGGGCGCCGCAGCAGGCCGGTGGTCACCGTCGCGGCGACCTGGTCGTCGCGAGTAAGTTCCTCGACGGCCCGGACCTTGTCCTCCTGCCTGACCTGGGCGACCACTGTCGGACGCCGTAGCAGGTCGCTGGTGACAGTGGCGGCGACCTCCTCGTCCCTCGCGAGGGTGTGGATGGCGCTGACCTTCTCCTGCGGGGTGATCGGGTGCTCGACCTGTCGGCCGACCCGGCGCCGGGCCTCGTCCGCGGTCCACCGCGGTTTGTTCTCCGGCGGGGTCAGGATCGCGGCGAACCGTTCCCGCTCGTCGCCGATGCCCGCCAGGATCTTGTGGACGGTGAAGGACACCGCGGTCTGCCGGTGTTCCTTCGGCCAGCGCGAGGCCGTCCACCTGGCCTCCTTCACCGTCGAGTACGACAGCCCGATGTCCTCGGCCAGGCGGAACATCGACTCCTTGACCGTGAACAGCTCCTCGCCCCGCTCCTGGCCGCCGGCCTCGCGCATCGGCTCGATCTCCAGCGCTTAGAGGGCATCTGATCAGCGTTCACGCCAATGCGGGTTGGATGTCCGTTTCGATTCGCCAGGTTGGTGCAGATTCTCCGGTGAGCTCGCGGCTCATTTTGTTAGCCATTGCCCAATGGATCATCGTTCGGGATCTCTGCGGCAGGGCTTCGTAGTCGCGTGCCAGGCGGCGGTGCTGCATCAGCCAGCCGAAAGTACGCTCGACCACCCACCGTTTGGGCAACGGCTGGAAGCCTTTCACTCTCGGCCGCTGCACCACCTCCACATCGATCCCGAGGTGGGCGCCGTGCTGGATGACGCTGGTCTGGTATCCGCCGTCGGCCCACACCTTGGTCACGCCTGGATGGGCCGCCGCCAGCTCAGTCAGAACCTGTTTGCCGCCGGCGGAGTCGTGGACGGAGGCGGCAGTGACCAGGACGGTCAGGACCAGTCCGAGGGTGTCGGTGATCAGGTGGCGCTTGCGTCCTTTGATCTTCTTGCCGGCGTCGATGCCCTGACTGGCTTCGGCGACATTGCTCGAGGTCTTCACGCTCTGGGCGTCCACCACGGCCGCGGACGGTTCCGCCGTTCGGGCGTTCGCCTGACGAGTCCTGTCCCGCAACAAGTCATGGACCCGCTCGGTGGTTCCGTCGGCCTCCCACTTGGCGTAGTAGTCGTAGACGGTCTTGAACGGCGGGAAGTCGTGGGGCAGGTATTCCCACGGGATGCCGGTGCGATTGACGTAGAGGATCGCGTTCACGATCTCTCTCAGGTCGTGAACGCGGGCCGCCGTCCCGGGCCCCGAGCGGGCGGCTCGCCACGCGGCGAACACTGGCTCGATCAACGCCCAGCGGGCATCCGAGACGTCACTGCGATACGCCCGTCGAGAGGTCATGCTCCGGACAACGAGCACCGCGACCTACAGTCACAAGACCATCCCAAAGCGCCCGCTACGTAGATCAGATGCCCTCTTACTGATCGTTTCAGAATGAGTTCGGCGTGAGGGCTAGGCGATCGAGTCTGATGGCGGCAGAGTGGTGCGGATGTCGGATGATCTTGTGCCTGATGACCTGTGGGAACGTATCGCCCCGCTGCTGCCGCCCCGGCCTCCGCGGCGCCATCGGTATCCAGGACGGTTGCCGGCGGACGACCGCGCCGCCCTGCGGGGCATCGTTTACGTGCTGCGCAAGAACGTGAGCTGGAGAGACGTGCCCGCCGAGCGGACCGGCTGCAGTGGAGTGACGGCCTGGCGGCGCCTGCGGGACTGGACCGAGGCCGGCATCTGGCCCCGCCTGCACGAGGTCCTCCTTGCCGAGCTGCGCAAGGCCGGGTTGCTGGACATGGACGACTGCGCGATCGACGGCTCGCACGTGCGGGCCCTGAAAGGGGGGCTCACACCGGACCTTCGCCGGTCGACCGGGCGCGGCCGGGCAGCAAGCACCACTTGATCGTCGACCGACATGGCACTCCTCTTGCCGTGACCCTGACCGGCGGAAACCGTCATGACGTCACTCAGCTGACGCCGCTGTTGGACGCGATTCCCCGCATCCGGGGGCTGCGGGGACGGCCTCGGCACCGGCCGGGCCGGCTGTTCGCTGACCGTGGCTACGACTACGACAAGTACCGGCGCATCCTCCGGGTCCGCGGCATCACATCCAAGATCGCCCGGCGTGGCGTCCCGCACGGCTCCGGGCTGGGCAAGACCCGCTGGGTCGTGGAGCGGACCTTCGCCTGGCTGCACCAGTTCAAGCGATTGCGAACCCGCTACGAGGTACGCGCCGACCTCCACCTCGGCCTGCTCCAACTCGCCTGCAGCATCATCTGCTTGCGACGCCTACGAACCTCATTCTGAAACGATCGGTTAGTCGCCGATCGTGAACTGGCCCCGGGTCTGGTTCTCCACCACCGTGCGCAGCTCGGCCACGATCTGCTCGTAGCGGCTGGAGCTGACGCTGCCGACCATGTCGGCGTTCTTGATCTCTTCGGGCATGGCATTCACCACCCACCGCGGGCCGGGGCACAGCCCCTCGGCCGTGACAAGACGCGGCCCGCTTCCTGACCCGAGAGTCAGACTGGAAATCCTAAGATCACAATGAATGACCGTGAATGGCCGAAATCTGACCGCAGATGCGATTCGGATGCGTTCGCGGTGCGGTCACTGTGACCGTTCACCGAACGTTTCCTTCCGGGCCCGCCAAGCCCTCACGACACACCGGCGTGAGCAGTAGACGGCGTTCGACCGCCGATCCACCCCCGTCACCCAACGGGCCCCGCACTCGGGACACTCAGCCCGGCCGACACCACTCAACTCCGCGGCCACCCGCCTACGCAACCGGCGGCCCCGGCGCCACTGCCTGGCACGACAGGCCGTCGAGCAGTACACGGCATCGGGCCACGCTTCCGGCCTCAGCCGTTCACCGCAGCCCCCACATACTCGCTCTCCGGCCCGCCCGGAACGCTCGGACACCACGCCAGCGTAGGCCCCCGAGGCTACTCAGGAAGCCGGTTCAGAAACAGGTACTAACACCTCTGCCGTACCCGCCCGGACGCAGGCCGATGCCCGTCCTCCGCTGTGGACGTGGCGGAAGACGGGCATCAACGGGAGGGGTCAGCGGTGGTGGCCCCAGGACTCGGTGTCGGCGGTGCGGCCGCGGTCGTCGCGGAGGGTCGCGGTGTCGGAGTGGTTGTCCCACACGGAGTTGCGGCGGTCCTGGAACAGGTCCGTGCGGGTGGACCGCGGCCCTCACCGGCGTGGATCCGGACGGACGGTGGAGCGGCCGGCGAGACGACAAACCCGGTGCCCCTGATGCGCCGCCACAGGCGCGCGACGCGAGCGCGGGCGGAACCGGAATGGCGGTGAGCGGGGTGATTCCGAGACTCATCAGTTGATTCCCGGAGGCGTTGACGAGGCTATTGACGCTCCTGAGCACCGCGTGCTGCACTGACCCGGCACAAATGTTTACGTTCCCATAACTTGGGATCGCAGCGGACGGGACACTGCTGCGACGCCTGCCGCCCCCGCCTCCTTCGTCGTAGCCTCCCCGTCCTGCTTGCATTGAAGGACTCATGCCATGCCTTCCCCGCACACCCCTCTCGGCCGCAGAGGATTCATCACGGCGACCGCACCGACCGCAGGTGCGGCCGCGCTTCCCGGTGGCTTCCTCTCGTCGACGGCCGCAGCCGCCGTGCCGCCCCCGGCGACGTTGCCCCAGCAGGGCATGTACGACACCGTTCCCGCCTGGCCCTGGACGGATTCGTCACCGGTAACGGCAAGTACGGCGCGGTGCTCCACGGCGCGCCGCAGCTCGAGAAGGTCGTACTCAATCATCACCGGTTCGTGCTGCCCAACGGCACCCGCCACCTGGAGCCCCCGGTCCTGTCGGACCGTCTGGAGTCGGCGCGGGACCGGGCTCTGGCCGGTGACTTCTGGGGCGCCGCCGGCGAGTTCACCGACGGTGGGTCCCTGCGCTGGCCCCAGAGGCCGTGACCGACCGGTCGGCGAGGGCGCGCCCCCGTCGTAACCGGCCGCCCCCAGTGCGTCGGACTCGCGCCGCCTGATCAACCTCCACGGTTCCGGACGCTACCCGCGCATGTACGGAACCGAGCGAGGATGCTCGTTCGGCTACTCGCCGTGGTCGAGCGAGGCATACGTCTTCCAGGCCCCCACCCCGGCTGCACGGGTGTCTCCGCGCACCCACGCCGCCGTTCCCCTCCGCCCTTACTCGCTCCTCCGTTCATGCCGGAGGAAGCAGCCCCCAGGAGACACATCATGGATCTGACCCGCCGCTCGCTACTCGCCGGTGCCGCAGCCCTCGCAATCTCGGCCGGCCCACTCAACACCCTGGCCCGCGCCGCAACGCGTACCCGCAAGGTGCTCGTCATCGGACTCGACGGCGTCCTGCTCAGCCGTGTCAGGGACGCCGACGCCCCACACCTCAAGTCCCTGATGGCCCAGGGCCTCACCGCCACCAGCTCCCTGTACGCCGAGCCCCTGGCGCCCACGCTGTCCGGCCCGGGATGGTCGACCGTCCTCACCGGCGTCTGGCCCGACAAGCACAACGTCAAGGACAACTCCTTCGGGGGCCACAGCCTGGCCCAGTACCCGGACTTCCTCACCCGCATCGAGACCGCCAAGCCCCGCCTGTCCACGTACGCGGTCGCCTCCTGGAACGCCATCACCGACACCATCCTCTCCTCCCGCGTCGACACCCGGATCTCCACGCCTGCAGCCGAGTACGACGCTGGCACCACCTCCCGCGCCGTCGCCCGGCTCCGGAACTCCAACCCGGACGCCGTCTTCGTCCACCTCGACGACGTCGACCACGCCGGCCACAGCCAGGGAGCCGCAAGCCAGGCATACCTGGACGCCATCCACGGCGTGGACAGCAGGGTGGGCGAGATCGTGACAGCCGTGAGATCCCGCACCACCTATGCCTCCGAGGACTGGCTCATCATCGTGACCACCGACCACGGTCACACCGACGCGGGCGGTCATGGCGGATCGAGCTGGCCCGAGCGGCAGACCTTCGTCATCGCCACGGGCGGCACCACGACACCGGGCTCGGTCCGATACGACGTGAAGCTGACCGATGTCGCCGCCTCGGCCCTCGCGCACCTCGGCATCCCCATCAACCCGGCCTGGGCGCTCGACGGCCGCCCCCTCTCCCAGGCCGCCCCGGACGACTTCGACGCTTTGCGCACGCAACTCCAGGGCCCGATGGACGAGACACTCCTCGGCACGAAAGTCGTCGGCTTCACCCACACTCCTCCTCCGGGCTGGTCCGTCGACAACTCCTCGATGGGCGCGGCCGGAGTCACCGAGTGGCGCGGCTGGACCTTCACCACCGACGAGTTCTGGACCAAGGCGGCCCCCGACCAGGAACGCGAGTCCAACGTCCGCGCACGGAACGTCTTCGCGGTCGCCGACGGCGACGAGTGGTACGACATGGACCTCACCGGAACCTTCGACTCCACCCTCGTCAGCCCCGCCTGGCCGGTCACTGGTGGCAAGACCGCCACCTTGAGCTACGTCACCCACTATCGGCAGGAAAGCCCACAGAAGGGCGAGGTCCTCGTCAGCTACAACGGCGGGACCCCCATCAGCGTGCAGACGTACACGAGCGACGTCATCTCCCGCGCCGAGAAGCTCCAGCTGAACGTTCCGGCCGGTGCCACCGACGTCCGGGTGAGATTCCGCTACACCGGTGAGAACAACTGGTACTGGGCCATCGACCAGGTCCGGGTCACCGCCAACTGACGAACCTCCGCGGGCACCAAGGTCCGACCCGGTACGGCCGGTGCCCGCGGGATCACCCACCTTCCCCGCCCGCGAGTGCCCGAGCCGTCCCCCAGGAACAGGGACGTGCGGTGCAGGCGAGCCCAAGGCCGTGGGCATCGCAGTACCGGGCCTCGTCGACGAAATGTCCGGATTGAGCGTCACCGCGGCGAAATCCGGATGGCTTGACACGTCTGTGGCCGCCTCGGTCCGAAATCCTCGCATACCGGTCGTGTGCGGGCACACCGTACGTGCCGCCGGTCTCGCCGAGCCCCTCACAGCGCTCACCCTCAAGCTCGACGACTCCGGCAGTACCGGCCGGCGAGCGTCCGGCCACGGACATGGACCTGACGGGCGGAGGGCGGCTCCGGCCGTCAGCGCCTCTGCTGCTTGCGGAGACGGAGGGCGCGACGCCCACGTGGGCCCGTCGCGGCGCTGCTCACGGCTCCGGCCTGGGCAAGACCCGCTGGGTGGTCGAGCGGACCCTCGCCTGGCTCCACCCATTCAAGCCTGCGCATCCGCTACGTGATACGCGCCGGCCTCCACCGCGGCCTGCTCCAACTCGCCTGCACCGTCTTCTGCCTGAGACGGCTCCGAACCTGAATCTGAAACGATCAGTTGGCCCACGCTGTTGGCCGTTCCGGCGTCGCCACTGTCGTTCGCGGCCCAGCGGGTGGGCGGCGTCGCGGTCAGTGGGTGTCACTGGTGTCACCGGTCCGCAGGCGGGTGACCGCCGTGGACCAGAAGGTCAGTTTCCAGCTGTTGATACGGCCGGTGTCAGAGCTGAACATGTCCTGGACCTTGAGCTTCCAGGTGCCATTGGCGACCTCGCTGGAGGCATTCACCGTGTAGGTGGCGATCACGTTGTCGGCCGAGTCGTGGATGTCGGAGTCCTTCAGGCGGTACAGCGTGCCGTCGGGGGCCTGGAGGTCGATGACCAGGTCACCTCGGAAGGTGTGCCTGATGTCGACGTCGACCTGGAGGGCGCTCGGCGCGTTGCCGCTCAGGCCCGTGACATTGATGTCGGAGAACACCGCGGCACCCTTGTCCGGGATGGCCACGTCGGTGGTGTTCTCGAAGACGATGATCACGCTGACGACGTTCCAGGTGAAGGGGGTGGTGCCGGTGGCGTTGGTGGAGTCCTTCACCGTGACTGTGAGGTTGCTGGTGCCCAGCATGGCGGAGTGCCGGAGATCAGGCGAGAGGTCGGCGGCGGCCTGGAGGGTGGGGGTGCGGGCACCGGCGTAGTTGGTGGAGGAGGTCATGCAGGTGTGCGCCCGGTACCAGATCTTGGCGGCGGCGAAGATGTCGGAGGTGGCCTCGTTCAGGCCACCGGACTCGCCCAGCGCACGGGAAGTTGACAGAACACACCACCCGAAGGTCACCCGGCGGCCCGATCGCACTGGTGGTACGCCCGGCCTCGCCCGTCGATAGTACGCAATCGATTGCGGCAGGCATAGGCGTGGGGCACACATAGGCTGGAACGCCGACGATGCCTCCGGCAGGGGCCCGTGGCGTCCGGTCGCAGAAGGAGAAGGTCGAAGATGCAACACCAGCCTGTGACGATGAGCGATGTGGCCCGTGCCGCAGGGGTCTCGGTGACCACCGTCTCCTACGTGCTGAGCGGGAAGCGCCCGGTGGCTCCCGCCAAGAGGGAAGCGGTGCAGGCGGCCATCGCCGAGCTGGGGTTCCGGCTGAACACCGTGGCGCAGAGCCTGCGCACGGGGCGGTCCAGCACCGTGGCTCTGATCATCCCGGACATCGCCAACCCGTTCTACGCCCAGCTGGCCCGCGGGCTGCAGGACACCTTGCGCCCGGGGCAATACCACGTCGTCGTCTGCAACACGAACGCGGAGCGCGCGGAAGAACTGCACTACCTCGACGACGCGGTCAAGCGCTGCCTCGACGGAGTGGTGATCACCCCCTCGTGGCTGACCCCGGAGGACTTCGACGCCGTCCGGGCAGCGGGCATCCCGGTCGTGGTCAGCGCCGACAGCGAGTGGAGGGACCTGGATCAGGTGCGCGCCGATTCCCACGAGGCCGTCGACGAGGCGGTCGGGCATCTCGCGCGGCAGGGCCACGAACGACTGGGCATGCTGGTCGGGCCGGCGGGCACGCCGGGCGGTGACCCTCGCCTCGAACTGTTCCGCGGCGCCGCCCGGCGTCACGGGCTGGAGCTGCCGGCCGGCCTGGTCGTGCGCGGGAAGCACACCCGCGAAGCCGGCGCCGCGGGCCTGCGCCGACTGATGAGCCGCAAGAACCCGCCGACCGCGGTCGCCTTCGTCAACGACCGCACCGCCATCGGGGCCCTGGAAGCGGCGGAGCAGATGGGCCTCGCGGTCCCGTCCGACGTGGCGCTGATCGGCCATGACGACATCGAGCCCGCCTCCCTGGTGCGCCCCCGACTCTCCACGATCCGCTATCCCGCCTACGAGGTGGGATCGACGTGTGGACGCCTGCTCCTGGAACGTCTGGGAGGCCGCGTCAGCCTGTCGCAGGTCGCCCTGCGCACGCAGTTCGTCCTGCGCGAGTCCGTCTGATCGTCTTCGCGGCGGCCCCGCGCGGTCGGCCGTCAGGCTTGACAAGCTGCGGCGCTCCCGGCATATCGTGGCGCAATCGATTGCGCGAGAACTTGGACCGGCTGCCTCTCAGACCGTCCACCCACGACGAAAAAGCAGGACCACCCCACTTCTGCACACCGTTTGCTCAGCGTCCCCGCTGGGCGGATGCCGGGTGTACCCCGCAGGTCGCCGAGGGGAGGCACACCGCGAGACCCGGGGCAGCGTCGCCGTTCCCGCGCACACCGCATTCGCATCCGAGCCGACAGGAACCCCATGACGCAGAACCAGTCAGTCAACGCCCACGAGGCGGCACGCATGGTGCTGCCCGCACCCCGGACGCCTTCCCCTCGTGACGCACCGGCTCTGAACTGGGGGGTGATAGCCCCGGGCTGGATCGCGGCCTACTTCGTCGAAGCGCTGCAGAAGTACACCGAGCAGAAAGTGGTGGCGGTCGGCTCGCGTGACGCCGGGCGCGCCCGCGCCTTCGCCGACCGGTTCGGCATCCCGGCGGCCTACGGCAGTTACGCCGAACTCGTCGAAGACGACGCTGTGGACATCGTCTACGTCGCATCGCCGCACTCCGGCCATTTCGAGCAGGCCCTGCAGGCGATCGAGGCCGGCCGGCACGTACTCGTGGAGAAGGCGTTCACCCGCAACGCCCATGAGGCCGAGCAGCTGATCGAAGCCGCCAGGGAGCGGGGGGTGTTCCTCATGGAGGCGATGTGGACACGCTTCCTGCCGCACATCGACGTGGTCCGCCAGGTACTCGACTCCGGGCTGCTCGGCGAGGTGCACACCGTCATCGCCGACCACGGCCAGCCGATGACACCCGAGGTGCAGCACCGCCACTTCGCCCCCGAGCTGGCGGGCGGAGCACTCCTGGACCTCGGCATCTACCCGGTCTCCTTCGCCTCGATGGTGCTGGGGCCGTTCACCTCGGTCAAGGCGGTGGGCACAAAGACGTACACCGGCGTCGACGGCCAGGCGTCGATCCTCGTCACCGCCGAATCCGGAGCCCACGGAGTGCTGAACACCACTCTCTTCGCCCGCACTCCGACCACGGCATCGATCGCCGGAACGCATGCCCGTCTGGAGATCGACGGCCCCTTCTACGGACCCTCCACGGTCCGGCTCATCGGCCGGGACAACGAGCTGATCGACACCTTCGTCCCCCCGCAACTCGACGGCGGGCTGTGCTACGAGGCCGCCGAAGCGGCCCGCTGCATCAGCGCCGGGCGGCTGGAATCCGACCTGATGCCGCTCGCCGAGACACTGAGCATCATGCACGTCCTGGACGGCATACGGCGCGATCTCAACGTCACTTTCCCCGGAGAGTGACCCACCCCCTGGGGCACCCGCACAGTGCCCCAGGGGCACTCCCCGCACCAGATCACGGAGGACGTCAACGGCCGTGTGCCCGAACGCGGCCGAACTGCTCACGAACGCCGATGCCGCCTCTGCCGGGGCGCAGGATGCGGTATAGCGCCACACCACCCGACAGTAGCTGTGGGTGTCCTGGGCCCAGGGCCAGGTCGGCCGGGTGCGGTAGGCGTCGGCGCCCGCCACCCATGTGCGGACGGCGGTGCCGGTGGGGCGTCCGATGTGGTCGTCGGGGTAGGCCGTCCATTGCGCGTCCCGGTCCCAGGTCAGGGTGTCGGTCCTGCTGGAGAGGGTGTAGCGGATGCCAACGTCGGTGAGCGCTTCGGAGGGCGGGTTCGCGATCGTGTACGTCGTGATGAGCAGGCCCCGGCCGTCCACGGACATCGATGGCGGTGTTCAGGGTGCCGAAGCGTCCGGTCAGCGTGACGACGGCCTGGCCGCCGTTGGTGGTCACGGTGGCCCGAGGTGCCAGTCCACCGGCCGGGGACCGCGCGGGAGAGCACGAGGTCGGGGCCGCCGCTGAGGACCTTCTCGTCACCTGCCGTGGCCGCGGCCAGGCGGGCGGTCTGCTTGCCGGACGGTGAAGAGGGTGTCCACTCCTGACACGGTGATGGTGTCGGGGGTCTCCTGGACGGCCGGGGTGGTGCCTCCGGGGGCGGTGAGGGGCGGCGCCTTGCGGGTGTTGAGCCACAGCCGGTAGTCGTCGACGAGTGCGGGGCCGCGGCGGAAGGTCAGCTGCAGTGTGTCTCCGGAGGCCCATGCCCCGGCCGAGATGGTCAGGGTGCCGGCTTGACATGCCGGGACGCGCACATCGGTGAGGGTCCCGGACCGTGTGCCGATCCGCCATGTGATGGTCAGTTCGCCGAGGTCGGTGTGGTCGTGCCAGTTCTGGACGGGTACCGGTATCGCCGCTCCCGGGGTGAGTCCCTGCAGGACGCCGTCGGCGATCCGTACCGGCGAGAACGCCTTCTTGGGCAGCCAGAACTCGGGTTTGGGCCGGCGCCACAGGTCGATGACGCCCCACTCGCCGTAGCCGACCGGGCCGGACGGCAGGTTGAACACCTCGTTGATGGCCGCCCAGATGGCGCCCACGACGACTCCGCTCGTGGTGCGGAACTTCTCGGCGAACTTTCGCCTCCTTGTAGAGCCGGACGGCCTGCTCCTCCATGGCCGCGTCCGCCGACCGTCCGTGCGGCCCGGTCATGCTGTGGTGGCAGACGCCGAGCAGATGCAGCGGCTTGCCGTTGACGAGCAGCTGGTTGCCCTCCACCTTGACCCGCCTCACGGCCTTCGTGCTGAACGTGTGTGTTCCTTGGTCGCAGCACATGTTCAGACGAAGGCCGCTTCCTTGTACGGCGGATACCGAACCGGGTGATCAAGTACGACGCACCGTTCGAGGAGCGGCTTCTACCGGCGCTGTAGGGATCCGGGCCCGCAACGAGTAGACCAGTCGCCGGCCGGTGACAGCCGCTCTCCACTGGCCCGCGCGACGACAAGCCTGTCGTCTTCGAAAGCGATTCGATCACCGGCAGCCAGGAGGAGCGGGCTCTCCAGCTCGAAGGCATACCCGTCGCCGGTCTCGAGATCCTTCACCAGTACCAACCGCGAGGTCGGCGTGGCTCCGTCAGCTATCAGGCGCATGCCGAGATGGTCCCATGGAGTCGGCGGTCACCTCGCCCCTATGCAGCGGCGGACCAACGGCCCAGACGTTAAAGATCAAGTTAGGACAACCCCGCCCCCTTGAGCCCCGCCCCAGACGCCGTCCCTGACCCCCGAGGAAACCGATGCCCCCTCTCACCGCGCTGACCGCGCTGTGCCGGCCTCCTGCTGTCGTACCCCCTGCTCCCAACTGGCCGCAGGTCGAAGACACGCTGGGCAAAGCCCTGCCCCAGGACTACAAGGAACTCATCACCACATACGGACCAGGCCAGTTCTGCGGATTCATCACCCTCTACCAGCCGCACGCCCCCAGTGAATGGGCCGACCTGACCGGCCCCATGCCGGCATGTCTGCGGGGCCAGATCGAAGAGGTCCAACGGGCTGCCCGCCATCCCTGGCCACTGCCGCACTCCCCCGAGAACCTCTTCCCCATGGGCGTCACCGGCAACGGGGGCTACCTCTTCTGGATCACCCAGCCCGCCGACACCCCGGACGAGTGGACCATCGCCGTCAACGAAGCGCTGCGCGCGCCCTGGTTCACCTACAACGGCTCCTTGACCGCATTCCTCGTCAGTGTTCTCAGCAGGACCACAAGGGTGCCCATGTTCCCCAAGGATCTCCTCGACCACGGTCCCGTTTTCGCCCCATCGGCTCTCGAAAGCAGCACACCCGCCGCAGCCCCCGGACATCCGTGAGCACACGCGCCATCCGCGACTGGGCCAACGACAACGGATACGACCTGCCCGAACGCGGACGCATCCCCATCGAAATCATCGAAGCATGGCAGCAGGAGCACCCCGGCTGACCCACCCCAGCCGACAGCCTTGCCGTGTGGTGTCCCATCCGCTCGGCCTCGGCCACCGTACGGTCTGGCGTCCCGCCGGTCCGCCCGAACTCGTTCGCCGCAAGCGGCACGCCTACTGTAGGGCGTGTTTCAGAAGTGGATCTTGATGTGTCAAGATCCACTTCATGGGGAGGCACGATCTGACGAATGCGCAGTGGGTACCTGATCCATATCCCCCCGGTGCTCCTCTGCCGACGTGGTCCGGGTCCATGTAGCGTCAGGGCTGGGGGGATGAGATGAACTTCGACGAGGACGAGCCGCAGTCTGTTCGAGAGGAGCGCTTCGCTGCCGAACGGGCCGAAGCCCGAGCGGCGCGTAAGGCTGCGTCGCTCGACCTGTGGGGAGCCCATGTGGGGGCGGTCATCGTGACCGTCGCCCTGGCCCTCCTTGCCTGGAACGGCAAGCTGGTCGCTCTAGGCATAGTCGGTGGGATCTTTCTGCTCTGGTTCGCCGCAGGCCTAACATGGGCTTATGTCGACGGGGACCATGGCCGGCACGCGCTCCAACGCGCGTATGGCATCACCTTCGGTTGGGGCAACGGGGTCTGAGTGCGAAGCACTTGGCGCCTGCTCCCGAGCGTGGGCATGCGGAAGTACTGGTGTTGGCGGTCGCGGTGGTGACCGTGTCAGTCCCGGGTGTGTTCGCGGGAGGCCGGCTGGCTGGCCCGGCGGGACTGTCGGCGGGTGATTCGCCTGGTCATCAGGGTGATCGCAGCCCAGGTGATCAGCGATTCGGAGTGCTGGACGAGGCGCTCGTAGTCGCGGGCGTGTCTGCGGGCGTGCATGACCCAGGCGATTGACCTCTCGACTACCCAGCGGCGGGGTAGGACGACGAAGCCGACCGCGTTCTTGGGCCGGCGGACGGTCTTGACCGTCAGGTTCAGGTACTTTTTCGCCCAGGCGACGAGTTGTCCGGCGTAGGCGGAGTCGGCCCAGACGATCGTGATCTCGGGGTGCATGAGCCGCAGCCGGAACAGGACTTCCTTGGCGGCGTCGCGGTCGGTCATGTCGGCCGGGGTGACCATGACGAACAGCGGCAGGCCTTTCGTGTCCACGACGAGATGCCGCTTCCTGCCGTTGATCTTTTTGGCGGCGTCGTAGCCGCGCGAGTCTTTGCCGACGGTCTCGGCGGCCTTGACGGACTGCGAGTCGATGATAGTGGCGACCGCTCCGGGTGAACGCCCCATGTCCAGGCGGACGCGTTTGCGGAGCTGGTCGCGGATCTGGCCGATCACTCCGGCCGCGGCCCAGCGGGCCATGGCGTTGTAGCAGGTCCGCCATGGCGGATAGTCCTTGGGCAGGGCCCTCCACTTGCAGCCCGTGTCGACGACGTAGCGGATAGCGTCCACGATCTCGCGCCGCGGGTGCTTCTCGGGGCGGCCGCCGCGAGGGGTCTCGCAGGCCGGGATCGGCAGCAGGGGTTCGATCAACGCCCACTCGTCGTCGTAGGTGTCCGAGGGGTAGCAGCGGCGCCGGGCCATCCTCTGCTCCCTTCACGAGTGGTGGGGGCCGGCCGCGAAGCCGCCGGCCCCCACCAGGGGTTATGCGTCGATGTAGTCGGCGATCACGTCGAGGGTGGACTCGACGGAGTTGAGTTGGGTGTTCAGATGCCTGACCCAGCGGCCCTTGGGCTGCAGGGCGGCGTGCGGGGCGACGACGCCGGTGATGAACCGGCGGATCTCGGTGAGCTTTTCGCGGATGATGGCGACTTCGTAGGCCTGGAGCTCGGCGGGGTCGGAGCAGAACTTGTAGCCGTCCGGCCTCGTCCAGATCCGTGGTGGCCAGCCCTGTTCGGCGATGGTGTCCCGCAGGCATGCCAGGCCGGAGCGGGCTTGTGAGGTGGAGAGTTCGCTGGATCTGACCAGTTGCTTGAAGGCCAGCCCGGCGGGTCGTGCCTCGAAGAGCACGAACCGGAGGGTGTCGGCGTGCCGCTGGGCTGCCGGGGACCGGCGCCGGGAGGCGGGCGGCATCCCACTACTCGCCTTGCAGCAGGCGGGCCAGTTCGCCGTCGACGTCGACCTTTCCGGTGTCCACGGCCGTCTCGATCCAGTCCAGCGTCGCCCGTACTCGGGCGACGTTCTCGTGGATGATCACCTTCTCGTCGTCGGACAGCTGCCGGTCTCGCAGCCCCGGAACGACGCGTCCGGAGGCCGCCACGAACGCGTGGCAGGCGGTGATCAGGTCCAGGAACTCCACCGAGCGGTCGATCCGTTTGACCGCCGGCGCGACGGGACTGGTCCGCTCGAATTCCTCGCGGGCCTGCCGGCCGCGCTCGACCTGGGCATGGTTGACCTGGTGCCGGGCCGTATCGTCCGACATCGCCCTGAAGGCGACGTCGGGCCTGCGCAGCAGGCCGGTGGTCACCGTCGCCGCGACGTTCTCGTCGCGGGTCAGCTCCTCGACCGCCCTCACGCGGTCTTCCTGGCGGACCTGGGCGACGACGGTGGGCCGCCGCAGCAGGTCACCGGTGACGACCGCGGCGACCTTTTCGTCCTCGACCAGGGTGTGGGCCGCGCTGATCCGGTCCTCCTGGCGGACCTGGGCAACCACTGCCGGGCGCCTGAGCAGGTCACCGGTGATCACCGCGGCGACCGCGTCTTCTCTGGCCAGGGTGTGGATCGCGCTGACCTTCTCCTGCGGAGTGACCGGCTTGACGACCGGCCGGCCGACCCTGCGCGAGGCGGCATCACCAGTCCACCGGGACTTCCCCTCCGGCGGAGTACGGATCGCGAGGAATCGTGCTTCCTCGTCCTCGATGCTGGCCAAGATCCGGTGAATCGTGAAGGACACGCCGGACTGGCGGTGTTCCTCGGGGAAACGTGAGGCCGTCCAGCGCACTTGCTTGACCTGGGAGTACGACAGTCCGATGTCCTCGGCCAGGCGGAACAGCGAGTCCTTGACCGTGAACAGTTCATCGCCTCGCTCCTGGGGCCCCTGCTCGCGCATGGGCTCGATCTCCAAGGCGTGGTCCCCGATCGTGAACTGGCCCCGGCTCTGGGCCTCCACGATCTTGCGTAGTTCCGCGACGATCTGCTCGTAACGGTGGACGCTGACGCTGCCGATCTTGTCGGCACTCTCGATCTTCTCGGGCATGGTGTTCACCACCCTGAGCGGGCCGGGGCACGGCCCCTCGGCCGTGACAAGACGCGGCCCGCTTCCAGGCCGAGAGTCAGGCCCGTCTAGCGAAGATCACAATGAATGACCACAAAAAGGCGCAGTCTGACCGAACGTCCGATTGGGATGTGTTTGTGGAGCGGTCACTGTGACCGTTCTTCGAACGATTCGTTCCGTGACCGCCAGGCCCTCATGACGCACCGCCGCGAGCAGTAGACGGCGTCCGATCGCCGATCCACCCCGGCCACCCAGGCCGTTCCGCACTCGGGACACGCCACCCGCCCCGACCCGTTCAACTCAGCCATCACCCGGCGCCGCAACCGACAACCCCGCCGCCACGACCTGGCCCGACACGCCGTCGAGCAGAACAACGCGTCCGGCCGCGCAGCCGGCCTCAGCCGGTCCCCGCAGCCCCCGCACACCCGCTCTCCGGGCCGCCCGGAACCCTCGGACACCACTACAGGCTAGAGCCTCAGGCCCCTCGCAAAGGGGGATATGGATCAGGCACTCAGTACGGTGACCGCCTGACCGACGAGAGGGTCATCACCGCCCGTCTGGCCACCATCGGCGGACCCGAGGTCCGAGCGGCCGCGAAGATCGCGCTCGAGGGACCGCCCGAGCTCATTCACGAGTTCATCACCAACCGGCCAGCACATGGCCAAGCGCAAGGACAACCTGGCGACCAACCACGTCCACCAGGTTCAGGTCCTTATCGAGCAGGGCAACCGGGTCGCCGCCAAGGCCCAGGAAGACGCCTACCGCGCCGCCCAGGCCGCCGCCCTTGCCAAGGGCGCCCAGGCCGAAGCCGACCAGGCCGCCAGCAACGCACAGGCCTCCGCGGCTGAGGCCGAGGGCTACAAGAACGCTGCCGACGCCTCGGCCGACGCAGCCGAGAGGAGCGCGGCCGACGCAGCCGCATCCGCCGCCTCGGCCCGCAACGCCGCCGACCAGGCCGCCCAGGAGGCCGCCGCGGCCGAGAACTCCGTCGCCGAAGCAGAATTCTCCGCCGCCTACGCCCGCACCTCGGCCCAGAGGGCCGACGACTCCGCCGACCGCGCCCGCGCCTCCGCAACCGCTGCCGGCAAGAGCGCCGCCGAAGCCGAAGCCGACGCCAAGGCCGCCTGGACCGCCACCCGCGAGATCGCCGAGAAGGAGATCGCCGAAGCTCGTAAGCTCGCCGCGGAAGAACGCCAGCTGCAAGAGGAAGCCGATAGGGCCTCGCGCAGCGACAAGCGGGTCTGCGTCCCGCACCCCACGCGGGAAACAATGGCGCCCATAATGCCGTGCGCCGCCTCCCCCGGCGACTCCGTCATCCAAAGCATGCCGGAGTACGCATCGCACCCAATCTGGCTGACCATTCTCTGGGAAGTCTCGGGTATCGCCGATATCCAGGAGTGCATCGAGAACCCGAGCGCCTACCAGTGCGTCATGGGTTTCGTCGGAGTCACTCCCTGGGGCAAGCTCAAGTACCTCGCCAAAATCGGCGACGGCATCGACAGCATCAAGGGCCTGCGCGCCGCACGCCAATCCGTCGGCTGCCTGGTCGAACTCTCAGAGGTCGTTCCCCACAGCTTCCCCGCCGGCACCAAGGTCCTGATGGCCGACGGCACTGGTCGCCGCATCGAGCAGGTCCAGATCGGGGATCAGGTCACCGCCACCGATCCAACCACAGGAGAAACAGGCCCTCGGACCGTCACCCGCACTATCCACACACCAGACGATCGAGAATTCACCCGCGTTACTCTCACTGATGGTTCCACGCTCACCTCGACCACTCGGCATCCCTATTGGGCCGAGAATGAGAAGGCTTGGAAGGATGCTGGAGATCTTTCCTCTGGCGACGCCCTGCTTGGCCCGCGCAATGATCTTGCGATTGTCGCCAACGCTCGTAACTGGCGCGGCCTGCAGAGCGCCTATGACCTCACTGTAGACGATCTTCACACCTATTACGTCTCAACGGGAACCTCTTATGTTCTCGTGCACAACTCCGACGGAACCTCATGCCCCACCTGGGTCATGAACGCCCGGAACAAGCTTCCCCGCGAAAACACTTCAACGACGTCGGGGTACGTTTTCACGCCAGACGGGAAGCAGCTTTGGGATGGCTTGGTGGAGAGCGGACGCAGCGACCTCACAAAAGACATCAGCGACTTCCTGAAGCAGTCGGACGACTTCCCGAACCTGCCGGGGTATAATTCCTTGGCTCACCACGCGGAGGCGAAAACAGCGTGGGCTATGGCAAATCAGGGCACCAAGGGAGACGTCCTGCATGTCGTCATCAACAAGAACTACCTCTGCCCCAAGGTAACGAATGCCGTCCAGCTCGGATGCAAGCAGACAGTCCCCGCAATCCTTTACGAGGATCAGACTCTGTGCGTATGGCTTCCCGGGAGCAACAAGGGAATTCCGCTAGACGGCAAAAGGAAGAGGAAGGGCTCCACGTGGACGAAACCGGAAGGCGACAGATGTGCCGTGCAGTGACGGGGGTAGACTCTTGATTGTCGCAGGAGGAACTCACCGCGGCATGGTTTACGCGCGATCGGACGAGGAGATCCGAGAACTCGTTGACCATGTGATGCGCGATCTGATTCAAGGCGGTATCTCATCAGACGGATTCGAGCAGATGCCGGAGTACGCCACGATCTGCATCGTCGATGACCGATATCCTGAAGAGACGAATCAGCAGTGGCCGAGTAACTACCTTCACGTCACAGTCAACACCGGAAACGGCTACGGCGCACTGAGGTGGCTGACGACGAACTCGCCGGCAGGGGCCGACGAGGATCACATGTCGCATTTCGTGTGGATTTCGAAGAATCCAACTCCGCCCGATTTCGATCCTAGACTGATCTTGGATCCATCGACGCCTCTCTACTTCCCAGCCGAATCGGCCCTCCCTGCCGAGAAGGTTCGTGCAGCACTCGTCGAGTTCTGCCGAGTGCGGACGGGTGAGCGCCCAACGTCCATCGAATGGATGATCGACCCATTCTCGCTGGATGATTGATCCTGCTTCTCCGAAAGTCTGGGGCCTTTAGAACCAGAACCTCAAATCGCCTGACAAGTACGCGAAGCTCCTGCGAGACATGGGTCATCTTGGTCGATAACCCGTCTGCCAGGAGCTTCGTCTTGCATTGGACAGGCTAACACTCCAGCTGTAGATCGTGATCATGAAGGCAGCGACCGGGGAGACTACTTCTGGGTATCTGATAATGGGAGCGGCCCTAAGCGAGAAGCGAGGCTACTCTCGAACCCTTACGCTCCTGCCTATTTCGACCCTCGCGGGATCTTCTCTCTGCGGGAGATCGCTAAGGCGGTAGAGGAATTCTGCTCTTCGGGAGGAAATCTCCCCAGCGGAATTAATTGGATTCCTAGCAATCAGAATGGAGCACGGTTCGACTGATCCCGCTGAATGAATCAGCGGCCCTCGGTCACGTTGGGGGCCGTTGATTCATTTTCGGGCCCGAGCCAAGGACAGCAGGAGCAAGAGGCACCGCACGACAGAAAAGCACGGCACCAGGCTCAGGAGCCCGGGCCGCCGCTCTGGCGGCCCATCAGAAACTGCGCCCGGGCGGCGGGGCTCTACGGTCGCGGTGGGCCACGTACAGGCCCCCCGCCAGCCAGCGTCGGCCCCTCTTCGCCCCTCCCGAGGGGACCGGCGCCCTTGCTGCCTTCCGGTCGGCAGCGAGTGCTGTCGAAGAGGAGCGAGGCGGGCGGGCTACAGGGTCCGCAGAACCGCGACCACCTTGCCGAGGATGACGGCTTCGTCGCCCAGGATCGGCTCGTATGCGGTGTTGTGGGGCATGAGCCAGACGTGGCCGTCTTCGCGGCGCAGGCGCTTGACCGTGGCTTCCCCGTCCAGCATCGCGGCGACGATGTCGCCGTGGTCCGCGCTGTCGGCCTGCCTCACGATTACGGTGTCTCCGTCGCAGACGGCCGCGTCAATCATGCTGTCGCCGACCACCTGAAACCGACGGGTTCGCCGAATCTTGGAGGGCCCCTGCAGCGAACCCGTGGCGATTCGGCCACTGTAACCTTGAGCCTGGCGTCGGTTCCCTCGCGCGTCCTCGGCCAGCTGTTGGACGGAGACGGCTGAAGACCCCGGCGCGGTCGCGGCCGCCTTCGCGTCCGACGACAACTTCGGCCGCATCCTCGCGATGTACGGCGGGATCTTCGTCGCCGGGGCGATCCGCGCCACCGCCCCGACCGCTTCGACGTCATCGGCACCCTGGTTTCTCTAGCTGGCCTCGCGGTGATCATGTAGGCCCAGCGCGGGCACAGACTGGCCGCAACCAGGGCAACCTCTACGCTGCTCCCGGGACACAAAAAGGGAGGCCGAAGGCCGTGGCCGACGAGCAGAGACTGGCCGAGAGCCAGCGGCAGCACTGGCAGGACACCTACACCGCTCACCCGGGGATATACGGCGAGGAGCCGTCCGCACCTGCGGTCCGTGCCGCCGAGGTCTTTCGTGCTGCCGGTGCGCGGCAAGTTCTGGAGTTGGGCGCCGGCCACGGCCGGGACGCGTTGTACTTCGCGGCCAAGGGCTTCACTGTGCAGGCTGCCGATTTCTCCGCGACCGGTCTGGAGCAGCTGCACCGAGCGGCGCTCGCCGAAGGCCTTGGGAGCCGGGTGGCCACGGTCGTGCACGATGTCCGTAAGCCACTGACGCTGGCGGACGCGTCGGTTGGCTTTGTTCACGAGAACGGGGAGTCGTTTGTCGATGAGCGCGGGAGGCACCCCAAAGGCGGCCAAGTCGATGTTCACGAGTTCGGGAGGCACCCGCCGCTGACCCGATGGTCCCCAAGGCCGAGAGGGAAGAGGCCAGTACTCCAGAGCCGCCCCCCTCAGCGCCTGCGCCCGTAGTGCCGCGTCACCCTTGCGGCGACTTCCGCCCCCGCAGAAACTCGGGGTGACATCCATCGAAGGGGACCCTTGGAGATAACCAACGCGCACTTACTCGCATCAGTCCGGTTCGGGTTCTGGGCTGACCTGGTGTCGGACCAGCTGGCACGGATGCGGATCACCAGCCCGATCGCGTCGCGGGACTTCGTCGCACACGCGTCGTTGACGCAGGCCGGTCCGGTGCGGGTGGCCCGGTTCTGCAGTCCCCCGGCGCACCTGTCGCGAACCTGGGCAGACCCGGCAGGACGTCTCATGTCGCCCCGCCCCGCCGCCGTAGAGCGGGCGCTGGTTCACACTGGCTCGGCGTAGCCGAGCGCGTCCGTCAGGCTCATGCTTCGTCCCCGGGCCCAGGCCAGGTCGACCTCGTTCTCCGTGAGGAAGCGACGGGCGGCGTCTCGCGGGTGCTCCTTCTCCCAGCGGAAGGCTTGCACCATGAGCCCGCCGCCGACGGACTCGCGCAGCCGGTCGGCGGCGCCGGCCAGCACGACCCCCCGCTCGGGGCGGCCGAGTGCCACCGCCGCCTGTCCCAGGCGATCGAGGTCCATTGCCGCGCCGGCCGCGTCGCCCAACTCGGCGGCGATGCTGAGGCATTCACCGAGTTCGGTTTCGGCCTGCTCGTAGCGTTCTTGCAGGAGGGAGATGAGCGCGAGGGTCCGCAGGGTCTGACTCTCGTACCAGCGCACGCCCAGTACGCGGGTTCCGGCGAGACACTGTTCGCCGTAGGAGCGGCTGGCGTCGAGGTCTCCGGAGAACAGCCGCATCATCATCGAGGTTGCCAGGCCGAGTCCGACCGCGAACGGCTCCGGATGCTCGGCGACCAACGCCTGGTATTGCTGCTCAAGGGGCGCCGCCGCCTGCACATCACCTCGATGGCAGGCGAGCGTGGTGGCCAGCCCGGTCAGGGCTTCCAGCTCCAGCCACCAGTCCTCCAGCTCCCTGGCCAGGTCGAGCGCCCGGCGGTAGGCGGCCTCGGACGCGTCCAGGTCGAACTGCCAGTAACAGATGCCGGCCAGCCCCACCCACGCCTTGGCACGAGGCACGCTCGCCGGCCCGTCAACGGCCAGCAGCCCTTCGAGATGGCGGCGACCCTCGGTGAAGTGGCCTCGTAGTTGCCAGAAGCGCCACATTCTCGCGGCCATGAGTAGCGCCAGGTCGACGTCACCGGTCTCACCGGAACCACCGGTCCGGCCGACCCAGCCCAGGGCCGACCGGAGGTTGGCGTGTTCCGCATCGAGACGCTCCAGCCACCGCACCTGTTCGGGCCCGGTGAGCTCGGTTTCGGCCTGCTCGAGCAAGTCCGCGTAGAAGCGGGCGTGGCGATCACGGATGCCCTTCTCCTCACCGGCCGCCCGCAACCGCTCGAGGGCGTACGCGCGGACCGTCTCCAGCATCGGGAAGCGTGTCCCACCCCGTTCCGCCCCTGCTCGGCCGAGCAGACTCGCGTCGACCAGCGTGGAGAGACCGTCCGCGACGTCGTCGACCGGCGAGCCGGCGGCGACCGCCTCCGCGGCCTCCAGGCCGACATCGCCCCGGAAGGCCCCCAGTCGTCGAAGCAGCGCCCGGCCCGCGGGGTCGAGCAGCTGGTCGCTCCATGCGAGGGCGGCCCGGAGGGTCCGCTGCCGCTCGGCGTGATCGACCGGCCCTCCGGTGAGAAGCGGTACGGCCCGGTCGAGCCGGCGGCGCAGCTCCTCCAGGGGGAACAGCCGCAGGCGGGCGGCCGCCAGCTCGATGGCCAGGGGCAGCCCGTCGAGTCGCGCCACCACCTCGGCCACCAGGGGCGCGTTGTCGGCGCCCAGCCGGAAGGCGGGGGCGACCTCGGCGGCGCGGTCGGCGAACAGGACCAGGGCCTCGTCGCGTACGAGATCCGCGGGCGAGGCGTCGGCCGCCGGGAGGGGCAAGGGAGCGAGGGGATACTCCTGCTCCCCGGACAGTCGCAGGGGAGCCCGGCTGGTCGCCAGGACGGTCAGCCCCGGGGCTGAGTCGAGGAGCCTGCCCACCAGGGGTGCCGCGGCGAGCACATGCTCGAAGTTGTCCAGGAGCAGGAGCAGCCGCCGGGGGCGGAGGTGGTCGACGAGCGCATGGTCGGCCGGCCGGACCGCCGGTTCGGCTGCCGGCTCGGGGATGCCGAGTGCGGCGGTGATCGCGGACGGGACCAGCTCCGGGTCCGCCGTCTCGGCCAGCGACGTGAAGCACACGCCGTGCGAGAACTCCTCCAGCAGGCCGGCGGCAACCTCGACGGCCAGGCGGGTCTTCCCCGAACCGGGAGGGCCCGTGACGCACACGAGCCGACGCGTACGCAGCAGGCCCCGCAGATCCGCGCACTCCCTCCCCCGGCCGACGAAGGTGTTCCGCCGCGCGGGAAGGTTGTGCCGGGGCCGAGGAGTTCCCAGCCCGACCGGTTCGTCGAGAGCATCGTCCCGGAGGAGGATCTGCTCCTGCCGCCGTGTGAGCCAGCGGCTCGGCTCGATGCCCAGCTCCTCCTTCAGTACCTCGCGGGCCCGGCGGAAGGCTCCCAGGGCGTCGGCCTGCAGGCCGGAGCGGTACAGCGCGAGCATGAGCTGGCCCCACATCCGCTCCCGGAAGGGATGCGAGGCCAGCAACACGTCGAGTTCCCCGGCGACCTCCGCATGCCGGCCGAGCGCCAGGTCGGCCTCGACGCGGTCCTCGAGCGCGGTCAGCCGCAACGCCTCCAGCCGGGCGCGTTCGGGTTCGAGCGCGGCAAGGTCGCCGATATCCGCCAGCAGGGGGCCACGCCACAGACCGAGCCCGGCGGCGAGTAGCTCCGCCGCGGTACGGGCATCGCCTCGCACCAGGGCGCGGCGCCCCTCGGCGGCGAGTTCCTGGAAACGCTGGGCGTCGAGCTCGCCGCCGGAGACCTTCAACTGGTAGCCGACGGGCCCGCTCTGCAGTCGCCAGGCGTCCGCACCCAGTGCGTGGCGCAGTCGGTGCGCGTACGCCTGGAGGGTGTGGCGAGCCGTGTCGGGCGGTTCGCCATCCCACACGTCCTCGACCAAGCGGTCGTACGAGACCACCGTGCCCGCTCGGATCAGCAGCAGACCCAGCAGTGCTCGCCCGCGCGGACCGCCGAGTGCGCGGGGCTCCGGCTCACCGTCCGCCACCACTTCGAGAGCGCCGAGAATCCGGAATTCCACTGACCCACCTCACCCCGGCCCGAGGACGGGAACCTAGAGGGCAATTTATCCGATATCGGGTGATTCAGGCTGCTCGACCTCCAGGATATTCCTGAGCCGCGCGAGGTCGGCCTTGAAGTTGCGGTGCACACCAGGCGCCGTCAGCGGGGCCAGAATCCGGCCCAGGATCCCGCCGGGCAGCCGCTCCGGCTCGTAGGTGACCGTCGCGCGGCAACCGCGTCCGACCGGTTCCGCAACACACGACGTGTGGATCACCATCTTTCCCGACACGGAGCGGTGGGCGACCTTCCTGCCGGGCTCGTACGCCGTCACCTCGTCGGCGAACTCCCGCCGCCCCATGATGTTCATGATCATCCGGCCTCGGCGTCCCACGCGCGTGCGGTCGGCCCCGTCGAGCCATTCGGACTCGATCACCGACGCCATCCAGCGCTTGTCGTTCGCCCGAGCCTGGAAGAACGCGAACACGTCTTCGGGTGACCGGTCGATGAAGATGCTCTCTTCGACCCTCATGGCCCTTTCCTTCCTGCTCGATGCCTTCACGTCCACCGCCACCTTGCGAGCCCCCGATCGCGGTCCGATCGCAGACCTCCTGCGATCGGACCGCGATCGCCGATGCGCACGATCTCCCCATGGACGTACGTGACGAGTGAAGGGAGAGGGTCATGAACAGCAGTTCGCATCCTCCGCCAGGCGCCGTCGAGCCGGCCGGAGAAGTGGATCGGCTCCAGCTCCAGTCGCGGGTCTGGGAACCCAGTGGCCGACGCCTTCTCAACGAGATCGGCGACGGTCGAGGGGCCCGCGCCCTCGACGTGGGATGCGGTGCGATGTGCTGGCTACGGGTGCTGAGCGATTGGGTGGGCCCCGACGGGGAGGTCGTGGGCACCGACATCGACGAAGGGATGCTCGCCGCGGCCGAGCACTTCGTCACCGACGAAAGCCTCGCCAACGTGACGCTGGTCAAGGACGATCTGTTCCGCAGCGCGCTGGAACCCTCGTCGTTCGACCTGGTCCACGCGCGGTTCCAGATCGCCCCCCTTGGTCGTGGCCAGGAGCAGATGGCGGCGCATCTCCGACTGGTCCGACCGGGCGGCTCCGTGGTACTCGAGGAGCTCGATCCGCTCCCCTGGCACTACATCCCACCGGCGCCCGCGCTGGCGGTGCCGCTGAGACGAGGGGTCGAGGTCCAGGGCTTGATCCCGCTGCTCGGGGATGCCTTCCGCAAAGCCGGCGGCGACCCCGACGCCGCCGCCACGCAGCTGGAGCTGTTCCACGACGCGGGCATCGAGGTGAACGTCCGAGCCGAAGTCCAGGCGCTGCCTCCGGGCCATCCCTATCTGCGGCTGCCGCTTCAATTCGCCACCGCGCTGAAGGGCGTGTTGCGCTCGTTCATGGACGCCGACGATCTTGACCGGATCCTCGGTGAGGCGGAGCGCGAGCTCCAGGACCCTGACCGCTGGGGCCTCACCTTCACGCTCGTCCAGTGCTGGGGCCGACGTGAGACATAACGGCCGATGCCGGACGGCGCGAGATTAGCGGCAGCAGGCGCCGACAGCAGGACACCAGGCAGGCCCACGCTGCAGCCGCGCTCATCGCGGACAGCTCGTCCCACTTCAGGACCTGGCCATCCGCCGGGCGGCCCCGGAGACCGGGTCCGCGAGCACGAGCTGCCCGCGGCTGCGGGGAAGGCCGGCGACCCGCGCTGGGCCGTGTTCGCGCGCCGGTACGAGCTCGAGCCCGGCAGGCCGGTGCGGTGGGAGGCCGAGGCACTCGCCCCGGGCCGAGCCCCAGTGCCTTGTCCTCGCCGCCGTCGCCCCGTACATCGACCAAGCCGCACTCCGTGACCGCATCGCGGAGGCAGAACAGCAACGAAGGCAACTCAGGGCCTTCGCCGAGGTGCCCCCAAAAAACCGCCGACCCGACCGTCAGCGACTCCCGAACTCATCAACATTGATCAAGCGACGGGGGCACGCCGTGACTCCCGAAGCCGTCGACAAACGACTCCCGTTCTCGGGCTCTGGTCCACTTCGTGTGGTTGTGCGGGTCTGTCAATCGAACGGTGTAACCGTGGTGTTCGGGGCTACTGTCGGGCTGCGGTGAGTCGGCCGTCGAAGGTGATATCGAAGGCGTTCAGGG
>NZ_JBEYEI010000039.1:0-39125 GCF_040633895.1 Streptomyces sp. NPDC007863 | reverse complement strand
ACTGCAGGGGGGACCCTGTGGGAGAGTAGGACGCCGCCGAACAATTTTTAGCCTCAACCCCCAGACCTTGTCTGGGGGTTGAGGCATTTTTGCGTCTATTGCGCGGAGTGAGCGATTTCGGAATCATTTCCGGCCGTGACACTACTGGCTCTTCGTCGTGCCCCGGCAGGCCGCCGCCTGGGCCCTTGAGCGCTTCGTCGCCGCCGACTACGGGCTGCCGCCTCGCGAGGCGCTCGACCCCGGTCGTGCCGGTCCGCCGCCGCCGGCCTCTCGGATGCGGGAGCGGCAGGCCGTCGCCGACGCGGCGTGGGGCGGGGACTGGGCGGCGGCCGACCGGTACGTGCGGGCGGCGGGCGGGGACTGGGACGAGCGGTGGGCCCGGATCGAGGTGCTGCAGCACGTCGCCGAGGAGGACGACGCCTGGCTCGACGCCTGGCGGGCCGCCGACCCCGGCAACTGCGATGCCGCCACGCTCCATGCGAGCCTCCTGGTGCACCGCGCCTGGGCGATCCGGGGAAGCGGTTACGCCCACGAGGTCTCCGGCTACGCCATGAACGAGTTCCGCGCGCTGCTCCCGGCCGCGATCGAGGAGGCCCGGCGGGCCTCGCTGCTGGATCCGGCGAATCCGGGGCCGTGGGTCGTCATGATCACGGCGGCGCGCGGAGCGCAGTACAGGCCGAAGGAGTTCGAGCAGCTCTGGGACGGTCTCGTCGCCCGGGCGCCCCACCACTTCGAGGGCCACTGGCAGGCGCTCCAGTACTGGTGCGCCAAGTGGTTCGGCAGCGACCAGCAGATGATGAGCTTCGCCCGGCGCGCGGTCCGCAACGCCCCGCCCGGCAGCCCGCTGGCCGGGATCTACCTGCACGCGCTGGACGAACTGCTGAAGCGCACGGCCTTCGCGCTGCCCGCCGGGCCGGTGGGCCGGCGGATGCTCAAGCGGGTCGCCGCCTCCTTCGAGCAGGTGGATCCCGACCACGAGCTCCTGCCGGGTCTGCGGCACCGGCTGGCGGACGCCATGGTCAGGACCATGATGTACGGCCCCGCGCTGGAGCAGTTCCGGCTGATCGGCCCGTGGTGCGGGGCCGACGCCTGGCGGAAGGACGGCAACGCGGTCGTCGCCTTCGAGACGGCGCGCGGCACGGCCGCGAAGCTGTCCCGTGTCCGACCCGCGCCCGCGCCCAGGGTGCAGGACATCGGCCGCTACTGAGCGGGTGGCGGCGGCTCAGTCCTGGACGGGATGGGCCTCCGCGTACCAGTCGGCGTACGCGTCCGCGTCGATGGCGGGGTTGCGGAGCAGCGCCCAGAACGTGTCGTCGGGTTCCGGCGGGAGCGGCGGGCTTCCGAGGTCCGCGTGGAGGTCGTCGCGCCACAGCGGGACGTACAGGGCCCGGGTCGTCGGGATCTCCGCCACCGCCCGGTAGGCGGAGCCGCGTAGCGCGTGGGCCAGCTCGACGGCGGCCACGGCCCGGACGCGGTCGCCGCGCGACTCCGCCCACGCCTTCACCGCGCGCAGGCGCAGGAGCGCGGGGCCTTCCAGCGGCACGGCGGGCGCCGAGGCCTCCAGGCCCTCCAGTGCCTCCGCCAATTCGGGGTACGCCGCCAGGCCGGTCTCCTCGGCCAGCCGTCGGGCCTGCTTGCCGGCCGCCTCCGCGACGCGCTCGGGAGGGGCGGTGGCGATGACGGCGCCGAGCTCGCCCAGGCCGTAGAGGTGGCCCACCTTCAGGCGCTCCGACGGGTCCTCGGGCAGGTCGAGCGGGGGCGGCTCCGCGTCCGGGCCGGGCAGGGGAGTGTGGGCGTGCTCCCACTCCGGGAGGCGCGCGCACGAGCCGTCCCAGATCAGACGGCCGGCGAAGACCACCGGGCCCACGGGCGACCGGCCTTCCAGCCCGTCCGCCAGCCGCGTCAGATACGCGCCCAGCGAGTCGGCGTCGCCGAAGGTGGTGCCCGTCTCGTCGAAGAAGCGGCCGATCGTGCCGTACGTCTCCCGGTGCGGGTCGCAGTCGATGGCGACCCCGTCGGAGGTGACCTCGTACGAGCCGAACTGCACATAGCCGTGGGCCCAGTAGCCCACCGCGTCGTCCTCGCCCAGGTCCCCCGCGACCGCCCGCAGGAAGGTGGTCGACTCCACGATGTCCCGGAGGCCGAGGAGCCGGTCGCCGGTGTCGAAGCGGAGCGCCTCGGGTCCCCGCCGGGTGCCGTCGTGGCGCAGCAGCGAGGCACGGAGGTCCGGCGGGAAGACGAGCCCCAACTCCCGCTCGGTCGCCCGGATGTCCTCCTCCCGCGCGGGAGGAGCGAGCGTGGCGAAGGTACGGGGCGCGTGCGTCAGGAGCCGGCGTTCGATGCGGTCCCATGCCGCGTCCACCAGGTGCGTCGTCATGCCGCCGAGCGTAGTCAGCCCCACCGACAGCGGCGCTCCCCGAGCCACCTCTCCTGCGCGGCTCCCGGGGCAGGGACCCGGTCCGGCGCCCCTGCCCCGGCCTCCCCGCCCGATGATCGGTTGACCGGTCCGGGGGCGCCCAGGGTGAGGCCGTCATCGAGAACGACCGTACGCCGCCGATCGACGCGGGCCGCGGGCTCCACCTCTCCACGGACGGCTGCCCCGCCCCTGCCTCCGCCGACATCCCGGCGCTCGCCGACGAGCCGGCCGAGGCCCTGCGCCACCCCGATCCCGGCCGCCGCGACGGCGCGCCGTGATGGCCGCCCCCGCCTTCGGCTCCCGCCCGGACGTCGACCCGAGCGCGATGCTCGCGCTCGCCGCGGAGCGGCTCGTGACCCCTGCCGGCCAGGTCTTCGCCCAGCGGTGAGGACGACGGGCTCGCGCGGGGCATCGCCCGCACCCCGGACCGGCCCGAGCCGACCGGGGCCGAGGCCCCGCGCCGGCGTCCGGCGCGGCGCCCACGATGGCGGTGCGCATCTCCCACGCCATGCGCACGCCGCGGATGCCGTGCCCCGTCGCCGACGCCGGCGTACGACCCCGGACCGGCGCCCTCATCCCCGTACGGACCCCGGGGGCGGAGGCGCTGGCGCGGCGCATCGCGAAGAGCCTCGCCCTGGTGTTTCAGGCCGTGCGAGGACGGTGTGGGGGCGGTGCGTGCCCCGGGGCCGTGAGGCGCGTCTCATCGTCGCCCGGGCGCCTTGCTATGCAACCAGTTGCATAGCAGGATCGGGGGCATGGCGCTCGAACACGCGATCCTCGTCTCCCTGCTGGAGAAGCCGGGGTCCGGATACGAACTGGCCCGGCGGTTCGAGCGGTCCATCGGCTACTTCTGGACCGCCACCCACCAGCAGATCTACCGCGTCCTCAAGCGGATGGAGAACGACGGCTGGGTGGCCGCCCGCGAGGTGCCCCAGCAGGGGCGGCCGGACAAGAGGGAGTACTCCGTCGCCGACCTCGGGCACGCGGCGCTCAGCTCCTGGCTGCACGAGCCGATCGAGCCCGAGAGCGTCCGGCACGACCTCGCCGTGAAGATCCGGGGCGCCGCCTTCGACGACCCCGCCGGCCTCGTCCGCGAGGTCGAACGGCACCGGCAGGCGCACACCGACCGCCTCGCCCACTACCTCGCCGGCGAGGAGCGCGACTTCCCGCCCGCCTCCGACGGGGCCCCGGACGCCGAGCGCGAGCTCCAGCACGTCGTGCTGCGCGGCGGCATCGCGTACGAACGCATGATGATCGCCTGGCTCGACGACGTCCTCGCCACCCTGCGCCGGTTCTGAGGCACGCCCTCCGGAACCCGCCCCCGCTCCCGCACACCCTCATCCACCCTCAAGCCCAAGGCGGTTACCCCATGACCGACGCGCTCCTCTTCAACCCCCGCACCTACGACCCCGCGCACTTCGACCCCGAGACCCGCAGGCTGCTGCGCGCCACCGTCGACTGGTTCGAGGAGCGCGGCAAGCGCCGGATCATCGAGGACTACCGGACCCGCGCCTGGCTCGGCGACTTCCTCGCCTTCGCCGCGAAGGAGGGGCTGTTCTCCACGTTCCTGACCCCCGCGGCCGAGGCCGGCGGGAGCGACGGCGACGGCACGGGCGACAAGCGGTGGGACACCGCCCGCATCGCCGCCCTCAACGAGATCCTCGGCTTCTACGGGCTCGACTACTGGTACGCCTGGCAGGTCACCATCCTCGGCCTCGGCCCGGTCTGGCAGAGCGACAACGCCGCCGCCCGCGCCCGTGCCGCCGAACTCCTCGACCAGGGCGAGGTGTTCGCTTTCGGCCTCTCCGAGAAGACGCACGGCGCCGACATCTACTCGACCGACATGCTGCTCACGCCCGACGGCGAGGGCGGCTTCCGCGCCACGGGCTCCAAGTACTACATCGGCAACGGCAACGCCGCGGGCCTCGTCTCCGTCTTCGGCCGCCGCACCGACGTCGAGGGCCCCGACGGCTACGTCTTCTTCGCCGCCGACAGCCGTCATCCGGCCTACCACCTGGTCAAGAACGTCGTCGACTCCTCGAAGTTCGTCAGCGAGTTCCGCCTGGAGGAGTACCCGGTCGCCGCCGCCGACGTGCTGCACACCGGCCGTGCCGCCTTCGACGCCGCCCTCAACACCGTCAACGTCGGCAAGTTCAACCTCTGCACCGCCTCCATCGGCATCTGCGAGCACGCGATGTACGAGGCCGTCACCCACGCCCAGAACCGCGTGCTCTACGGCCGCCCCGTCACCGCCTTCCCGCACGTGCGCCGCGAACTCACCGACGCCTACGTGCGCCTGGCCGGCATGAAGCTCTTCAGCGACCGCGCCGTCGACTACTTCCGCACCGCCGGACCCGACGACCGCCGCTACCTCCTCTTCAACCCGATGACGAAGATGAAGGTGACCACCGAGGGCGAGAAGGTCATCGACCTCATGTGGGACGTCATCGCCGCCAAGGGCTTCGAGAAGGACAACTACTTCGCCCAGGCCGCCGTCGAGATCCGCGGCCTGCCGAAGCTGGAGGGCACGGTCCACGTCAACCTCGCCCTCATCCTCAAGTTCATGCGCAACCACCTCCTCGACCCGGTCGACCACCCGGCCGTCCCCACCCGCCTGGACGCCGCCGACGACACGTTCCTCTTCCGCCAGGGACCCGCCCGCGGCCTCGGCTCCGTCCGCTTCCACGACTGGCGGCCGGCCTTCGACGCGTACGACCGGCTCCCGAACGTCGCGCGCTTGCGCGAACAGGCCGACGCCCTCTGCGACTTCGTCCGCACCGCCGCGCCCGACGAGGCCCAGAGCCGCGACCTGGACCTGCTCCTCGCCGTCGGCCAGCTCTTCGCGCTCGTCGTCCACGCCCAGCTCGTGCTGGAGCAGGCCGCCCTCACCGGCCTCGACGACGACGTCCTCGACGAGCTCTTCGCCGTCCTCGTCCGGGACTTCTCCGCCCACGCCGTCGAACTCCACGGCAAGGACTCCGCCACCGAGGCGCAGCAGACCTGGGCGCTCGGCGCGGTCCGCCGTCCCGTCGTCGACGAGGCCCGCACCGCCCGCGTCTGGTCCCGCGTCGAGGCGCTCTCCGGCGCGTACGAGATGAAGCCCTGACCCCGCCGGTCCGGGCGGGCCGCCCGCCCGGACCCCGGCTGTCACCGGGGACCCCTACGATGATCGCTCATGAGCACGAATGACGACGACGGCAGACCCCTCGTCGACGGACGGTTCCGGCTGGTCTCCCGGCTCGGCAGCGGCGGCATGGGCACCGTGTGGCGGGCCCGCGACATCGCCCTCGACCGGGACGTCGCCCTCAAGGAGGTCCGCCCGCCGGACCCGGCCGTCGAGGAGGCGAACCCCGGCCTCACCGCCCAGATGCGGGCGCGGGCCGTCCGCGAGGCGCGGGCGCTCGCCCGGCTCTCGCACCCGCACGTCGTGACGGTCCACCACATCGTCGAGCCCGCCGACGGCTCGGCCCCGTGGATCGTCATGGAACTGGTCGAGGGCAGCTCGGTCGCCGACCGGCTGGCCGCCGGGCCGATGTCCGTCCCCGAGGCGATCGCCCTCGGCCGGCAGGTCCTCGGCGCCCTGCGCGCCGCCCACGCCGCCGGCATCCAGCACCGCGACGTCAAGCCCGCCAACGTGCTGCTGCGCGCCGAAGGCGGCGCCGTGCTCACCGACTTCGGCATCGCCGTCCTCGACGAGTCGACCTCCCGGCTCACCGCATCCGGTGACCTCATCGGCTCCGCCGAGTTCATCGCCCCCGAGCGGATCCGCGGCGAGGAGGGCAATCCCGCCTCCGACCTGTGGTCCCTCGGCATGCTCCTGTACGTGGCCACCGAGGGGTACCACCCGCTGCGCCGCGCCACCAGCCTCGCCACCGTCGTCGCCGTCCTCGACGACCCGATCCCGGCGCCCGTCCGCTCCGGCGCCCTCGCGCCGGTCCTCGCCCGCCTCCTCGTCCGCGACCCGGCCCAGCGGCCGGACGGCGCGCTCCTCGACCGCCTCCTCGCGGAGGCACAGGCCGCCGCCGGCGGTGCCGTCGCCGACGCCGTGCCCCCGGGCTTCGGCCCGCCGGACCCCGCCGCCTATCCGCCGCCCCCGGCCCACCCGTACGCCCACCCCGCCTACGAGCGGCCCGGACCGCCCGCCGTGCCCCGCACCGGGCCCGCCCGGCGCAAGCGCCTCGCCACGCTCGCGGGCGGGCTGGTCCTCAGCGCGGCCCTGCTCGCCCTGGCCATCGCCCAGTTCCTCCCCGACGGGGGAGACGGCGGCACCGGTGGCCTCGGCCTCGGCGACGGCAAGCGGACCGGTACCACCACCAGCGAGCAGACCCCCTCCTCCGGTCCGGCGACCGGCACCGCACCCAGGACCACCGCGCCCGCCGACCAGGCCGCCGGCGAGCTCCTCACCCCCGACGGGGTCCGCACCGCCCTCGCCGCGTTCCGCGAGGCCACCGGCGTCACGACGATCAAGCAGATGTTCGTCTACGACGAGTACGCCATCGCCGAGATCCCGACCAAGCAGGGTGCCAAGACCTACGACCGCTACCAGTTCCGGGACGGCAAGGTCAGCCGGCAGGGCGTCGGCGGCACCATCGGCGCCTCCGACGCCGACGAGCAGCCCTTCGACCCCACCGTGCTGCCCTGGGACGACCTGCCGGTCCTGATGCGGCGCGCCGACCGCGAGCTCAAGGTCGACGCGCCCCGGACCCGGCACATCGTCGCCGAGCGCTGGTCCTTCAACGAGGACCGGCCCACCCTCCTCGTCTACCGCACCAACGACTACAGCGCCGTCGGCTACCTCGCGGTCGACGCCGACGGCAAGCAGGTGCACAAGCTCACCGCGGACTGAGGCGCCGCCCTCCCCCGGCGGGGGAGAATGGCCCGCGTGAACCATGACGACCCGTACCTGTGGCTGGAAGACGTCGACAGTGAGGCCGCCCTCGCCTGGGTGGCCGAGCGGAACGCCGAGACGGAGGCCGAACTGGCCTCCGGACCCGGCTTCGACGCCTTCGCCGAGCGCCTGCGCGAGGTGCTCGACGCCGTCGACCGCATCCCGTACACCACCCGGCGCGGCCCCCACCTCTACAACTTCTGGCAGGACGCCGAGCACGTACGGGGCCTGTGGCGGCGCACCACCCTGGAGCAGTACCGCAAGGACGCCCCCGAGTGGGAGGTCCTGCTCGACGTGGACGCGCTCGCCGAGGCCGAGGGCGAGAAATGGGTGTGGGCGGGGGCCCGGGTGCGGCGGCCCGCGTACGACCGGGCGCTCGTCAGCCTCTCCCGCGACGGCGGCGACGCCGTCGTCGTCCGCGAGTTCGACCTGCCGTCCCGGAGCTTCGTCGAGGACGGCTTCACCGTGCCCGAGGCGAAGACCAGCATCGGCTGGGTCGACGCCGACACCGTCTTCGTCGGCACCGACCACGGCCCCGGCTCGCTCACCGACGCCGGCTATCCGCGCACCGTCCGCCGCTGGCGGCGCGGCACGCCGCTCGCCGAGGCCGTCACCCTCTTCGAGGGCGAGCCCGGCGACGTCTCCGCCTGGGCCTGGCACGACCCCACCCCCGGCTACGAGCGCGACTTCGTCGGCCGCTCCCTCGACTTCTTCCGCAGCGAGACCCACCTCGTCACCGCCGACGACCGGCTCGTGCGGATCGAGGTCCCCGAGGACGCCGAGGTCTACGCCCACCGCAAGCACCTCATCGTCACCCTCAAGTCGCCCTGGCTCGGCCACCCCGCCGGCGCGCTCCTCGCCTTCGGCTTCGACGCCTTCCTGGCCGGCGACCGCACCGCCGAGGCCCTCTTCGTCCCCGACGAGCGGACCGCCCTCGCCGGACACTCCTGGACCCGGCACCACCTGATCCTGGAGACCATGCGGGACGTCAGCACCCGCATCGAGGTCCTCACCCCGCGCGAGGAGGGCGGCTGGTCGCGCGCCCCGCTCGCCGACGTGCCGCCGCTGTCGGCGGTCGCCGTCACCGACACCGACCCGGACGTCTCCGACGAGTACTTCCTCGACGTCTCCGGCTTCCTCCAGCCGTCCACGCTCACCCGCGGCGACATCGGCGGCGACACCGAGATCCTGCGCCAGGCGCCCGCCCGCTTCGACATCACCGGGCTCGCCGTCGAGCAGGCCTTCGCCGTCTCCGACGACGGCACCCGCGTCCCGTACTTCGTCATCGGCCCGGACCGCTCCGAGGGCCCCGGCCCCACCCTCCTGTACGGCTACGGCGGCTTCGAGGTCTCCCTCACCCCGTCCTACGCCTCGCTCACCGGGCGCGGCTGGCTGGAGAGCGGCGGCACCTACGTCATCGCCAACATCCGGGGCGGCGGCGAGTACGGCCCCGACTGGCACCAGGCCGCGCTCGGCGCCCACCGGCACCGGGCCTTCGAGGACTTCGCGGCCGTCGCCCGCGACCTCGTCGCCCGGGGCATCACGACCCCGGAGCGGCTCGGCGCGGCCGGCGGCAGCAACGGCGGCCTCCTCATGGGCGCCATGCTCACCCGCTACCCCGAGCTGTTCGGCGCGATCGTCTGCCAGGTGCCGCTGCTCGACATGGTCCGCTTCCACAAGCTGCTCGCCGGCGCCTCCTGGATCGCCGAGTACGGCGACCCCGACGACGAGGCCGACCTGCCGCACCTGCGGGAGCTCTCCCCGTACCACCGGCTCACCGCCGACGGCCCCTACCCGCCGGTGCTGCTCACCACCTCCACCCGCGACGACCGGGTCCACCCCGGGCACGCGCGCAAGGCGGCGGCGCGGCTGCGCGAGCTGGGGCACCCGGTGCTCTTCCACGAGAACACCGGCGGCGGGCACGCGGGCGCCACCGACAACGCGCAGGCCGCCCGCAACAAGGCCCTGATGTACACCTTCCTGCGCCGTCACCTGGGCTCCTGACCCCGGTGGTCAGAGCCAGCCGTGCCGCTGCGCCTGGAGCGCCAGCTGGAAACGGTTGGTGGCGCCGAGCCGGGCCATCAGGACCTGGATGCGGCGGAAGAGGGTGCGGCGGCTGACGCCGATCTCCCGGGCGATCACCTCGTCCGCCGCACCCCCGGCGAGCAGCCACAGCAGCCGCCGGTCGGCCGGCGGCAGGCCGCCCGGGAGCGCGGTGCGGCCGTGGAAGGGCAGCGCGTCCCGCCAGGACTGCTCGAAGAGCGCCACCAGCGCCGAGAACAGTCCGCAGGGCTGCACCACCAGCATCGTGGTGAACACGTCGGCCTCCCGGATCGACAGCGACACCAGTGCGTACGCCTCGTCGATGATCACCAGTTTGACCGGCACGGACGGCAGCACCCGGGCCTGCTCGCCGGCCGCGATCACCGGCTCGATCGACTGCTCCAGGTGGCCCGGCTGCTCAAGGGAGGCCCGGGAGTAGATGACCCGCTGGGTGACGCCCCGGGCGAGGGTCGCGAGCGCGTCGTCGGTGGCGCCGGGGACCGTGAAGTACGGCGGCGAGTCCAGCTGCCGGATCTGCTCCCGCGCGCTCGCCCAGGCCTGTCGCATCCGCGGCCCGATCGCCTCCCCGGTCACCACCTCCACCAGGTCGTCGTTGTACGCGGCGAGCCGCTGCCGCCGGAACGACTCGAAGGCGCCGCCCACGGTGATCCGCGACTCGTCCAGCTCCGCCGCCCGGTGCCGGCCCAGGATCTCCAGGCCCGCCGCCGGAGGCACCGGGGCCACCGTGCCGCCGCCGTCGACCGCCGGGCTCGCGAGCCCCGCGTCGACCAGCTCCCCGTACGCCTCCGCCAGCGCCGGCCCCTCGACGCCGGCCGCCGCGCCGACCGCCGCGAGCGGGGCCGGCGCCCGCTCCAGGAGCGCGCGGTAGACCCGCGCCGCCGTCTCGCCGAGGCCCAGGAGCCGCAGCGCCTCGCCCAGTCTCGCGTTCGCCATGGCACCCATTCTGGCCGCCGCCCACGCCCCCGCGTGTCCGATCCGTGCCACTGGCACTCCCCGGCCCCACGGCGCCCCGGGCCGGGCTACGGTCCGTGAGCCGCCGACGACCGGCGGTTTCCCGCAGGGACTCTCGACGAAGGAGCACGACGTGGCGAAGGGTCGCAAGAACGGCCTGTACGACGGCATATCCGAGGAGCTCTCCGCGCTGATGCGGACCGGCTGGGCCGACACCGAGAGGCACGACCTGACCGAGTCGGAGCAGGCGCCGTACGCCGCCGCCCGGCGCGCCGCGCTCTCCGCGCGCTTCCCCGGCGAGCGCCTGGTCGTCCCGTCCGGCAACCTCAAGGTCCGCTCGAACGACGACACGTACCCCTTCCGCCCGCACTCCGCCTACGTCCACATGACCGGCGACCAGGCCCGCGACTGCGCCCTGGTCCTGGAGCCCCGCGAGGACGGCGGCCACGACGCGTACGGCTACGTCCTGCCCCGCGACGGCCGCGACGACGACACCTTCTGGATCGGCTACACCGCCGAACTGTGGATGGGCCGCCGGCTCTCCCTCGCCGAGGCCGAGCGGGTCCTCGGACTGACCTGCCGCGACGTCCGCGAGCTCCCCGCCCACCTCGCCGCGGGCGCCGGCGCGCCCACCCGGATCGTGCGCGGCGTCGACCCCGCCCTGGAGGCGGCCGTCACCACCGACGAGGAGCGGGACACCGAACTGGAGGACGCCCTCAGCGAGCTCCGCCTGGTCAAGGACGCCTGGGAGATCGGCGAGCTCCGCAAGGCCGTCGACTCCACCGTCCGCGGCTTCACCGACGCCATCGGCGACCTCTCCACCGCCGTCGCCACCTCCGAGCGCTGGATCGAGGGCACCTTCTTCCGCCGCGCCCGCCTGGAGGGCAACTCCGTCGGCTACGGCTCGATCTGCGCCGCCGGCGACCACGCCACGATCATGCACTGGACCTCCAACGACGGCCCGGTCCGCCCCGGCGAACTGCTCCTCTTCGACGCGGGCGTGGAGACCCACTCCCTCTACACCGCCGACGTCACCCGCACCCTCCCCATCAGCGGCACCTTCACCGACGTCCAGCGCCGGGTGTACGACGCCGTGTACGAGGCGCAGCAGGCCGGCTTCGACGCGGTGAAGCCCGGCGCCCCCTACCGGGCCTTCCACGAGGCGGCCCAGCGGCACCTGGCGGCGAAGCTGGTGGAGTGGGGCTTCATCGAGGGGCCGGTGGACCGCGCGTACGAACTCGGCCTCCAGCGGCGCTTCACCATGGCGGGAACCGGCCACATGCTCGGTCTTGACGTGCACGACTGCGCCTCCGCGCGCAACGAGGAGTACGTCGACGGGGTCCTCGTGCCGGGCATGGTCCTGACCGTCGAGCCGGGCCTCTACTTCCAGCCCGACGACCTGACCGTGCCCGCCGAGTGGCGCGGCATCGGCGTCCGCATCGAGGACGACCTGCTGGTCACGGAGGCGGGCCACGAGAACCTGTCCGCCGGGCTGCCCCGCACCTCCGCCGAGGTGGAGGAGTGGATGGCCCGCGTCGCGGGCTGACCGCCGGGGACGCGCGGGCCCGGATGTGCGGCCGGGCCCGCGCCCCCACTCGGGGGGCGCGAGGGCGCGCGGCGGCGGAGGAACACGCTCCGTTGTCCGGAATCCGGCCCTCGCCCTACGGTCGTGTGACCGGCCGGACCGGCCGGACCACGCACCGTTGGGGGTGACCGTGAGGCTCCGTCTCATCTCGCTCTACTGCTCGAAGACCGAGGACGACCACGGCGAGGACGAACAGCGACTGCTCGTCAACGGCGTCCAGGTGTGGGGCGCCGAATCACCCGGGCTGAACAACCGGGAGACCGCCGACCTCACCGCCGTACCGCCCGTACCGTTCGGCACGCGGGCGCGTGTCGAACTCCTCGACCACGACACGCCGGACGACGACGACCTGCTCGGCCGCTTCTATGCCGGGCCGGCCATGCTGGGCCTCGGGGAGCTGGAGTACAAGTTCACCGAGGACGACGCCGACTACACGCTCACGTACGAGGTCGTCGCCTAGGCCGCCGGGCCGGGCGGGCGACGCGAGCGGCCACCGGGACTGCATCATGTGATCATGATGCAGTCCTTCCTGCCCGTCCTCGAACGCGTCGCCGAGGAGATCGCGGGCCTCGCCGGCCGGGGCCGCCCGGCCGACTACATCCCGGCGCTCGCCGCCGGGGACCCGCAGCTGTTCGGGATGGCCGTCGCGGAGGTGGACGGCAGCGTGTACGGCGTGGGGGAGTGGCAGCGGCCCTTCTCCACCCAGTCCGTCACCAAGGTCTTCAGCCTCGCGCTCGCCCTCGCCAAGGAGGGCGACGAGCTGTGGGAGCACGTGGGCCGCGAGCCCTCCGGCAACCCCTTCAACTCGCTCGTCCAGCTGGAGTACGAACACGGCATCCCCCGCAACCCGTTCATCAACGCGGGCGCGCTCGTCGTCACCGACCGGCTCCACCGGCTCACCGGCGACGCCTCCGGCGCCCTGCGGGACTTCCTGCGCGCCGAGAGCGGCAACGGCGACCTCGACTTCGACCGGGACGTCGCCGCCTCCGAGGGCGAACACGGCGACCGCAACGCCGCCCTCGCCCACTTCATGGCCTCCTACGGCAACATCACCACCCCCGTCCCCACCCTGCTGCGCGAGTACTTCCGGCAGTGCTCGGTCGAGGCCTCCTGCGCCGACCTCGCCGTCGCCACCGGCTTCCTCGCCCGGCACGGCGTCCGCGCCGACGGCAGCCGGCTGCTCACCCGCAGTCAGGCCAAGCAGATCAACGCCGTCATGCTGACCTGCGGCACCTACGACGCCGCCGGCGACTTCGCCTACCGCGTCGGACTGCCCGGCAAGAGCGGCGTGGGCGGCGGGATCATCGCCGTCGTGCCCGGCCGCTGCACCCTGTGCGTGTGGAGCCCGGGCCTCGACGAGCGCGGCAACTCGGTCGCCGGCGTCGCCGCCCTCGACCGCTTCACCACCATCACGGGCCTCTCCGTCTTCTGACCGCCCGCCCCTTCCCCGGGCCCGGATGCGGAGCCGCGCCGCACGGGGTACACCTCCGGTGGGGCGCCGTGAGCGCCCGGAGCGAAGGAGGTCGCCGTGGACAACCGCACCACCGGATTCGTGCAGTCCTTCAACCGCCGCGCCGGATACGGCTTCGTGCTGCCCGTCGGATCGGAGGAACCCGTCTTCTTCCGGGCCGAGGACGTCGAGGACGGGGTCCGCTCCCTCTCCGAGGGCCAGCAGATCACCTTCGTCCTCGTCCTCGGCCAGGGCCGCTTCGAGGCGCGCGAACTCCGCGTCTGACGGCCCTGCCCGGTCCACCGTCCGGAGCAGCGCCCGCTACGGCCGCCCGCCCACGTCCAGGGTGCGCCGCAGCCACTCCGTGCGGGCGGCCGTCGCGGCCCGGCTCAGCGCCGCGCCCGGGGCGAGGGTGTCGAAGCCGTGGTACGCCCCCGGCCACACGTGCAGCTCGGCCGCGCCGCCCGCCCGCCACAGCCGCTGCGCGTACGCCACGCCCTCGTCCCGGAACAGCTCCGCCGCACCGACGTCGAGGTAAGCGGGCGGTAGCCCGGACAGGTCGGCGGCGCGGGCCGGCGCCGCGTACGGCTCCACGTCCCCGGAGCCGTACGCCCCGCCCAGGTACGCCTGCCAGACGGTGGCGCCGGTGATCCGGTCCAGGGTGTCGACGCCGTCCTGGAGGCGTGCGGAGTCCGTGCCGGCGCGGTCGTCGCGCGTCGGCCGGTCGTCGAGCATCGGGGAGAGCAGCAGCTGGCCGACGGCCCGGGGGCCGCCCCGGTCGCGGAGCAGCAGCGCGAGCGCCGCCGCGAGGCCGCCGCCCGCGCTCTTCCCGCCGATCACGATCCGGTCCGCGTCCACGCCCAGCCGTCCGGCGTGCTCCGCCACCCACTCCAGGCCCGCCCGGCAGTCCTCGACCGCCGCCGGGTAGCGGGCCGCCGGGGCGAGCCGGTACGCGACGGAGACGACCGCGAGCCCCAGCGGCCCGGCCCAGGACGCCAGGACCCGGGGCAGCACCGACCGGGCGTTGCCCATGACCAGGCCGCCGCCGTGCAGGTAGTACAGGAGGGGCAGCGGCCCGCGGGCCCCGGCCGGCCGGGCGTGCACCAGCGTGACTTCGGGCCCGCCGGGCGGCCCCGGCGCCCGTACCTCCTCCACGGTGAAGGCGCCGCCCCCGGCCAGCTCCGGCAGCGAGGGAAAGGGGCGTACGGCGGCGTCCGCGGCCTGCCGCCCGGCGAGGTTCCGGAGCGTGAGCGGCTCGCGCGGCAGGCCGCCCGAGGCGGCCAGTACGGCGCCGAGTTCGGGATCGAGGGGTACGGCACGGGTGGTCTCGGGTCGGTCCATGGCACCGCACCGTACGGCCTGCCGGGCGGCGGCGTCCGTGCCAGGGTGGGAGCATGACCATCGAAGTCCGCCCGGCCTCCGTCTACGAGGACGTCCGTGCCGTGATCGGCCCCAAGTCGCCCACGGCCAACGTGTGTTTCTGCCTGAGCTACCGGATCCCGTCCAAGCTCAACAACGAGCTGCGCGAGCCGGCCAGGGGCGAGTACGTCGCCGGCCTGTGCGCCCAGGAGCCCCCGCCGGGCGTGCTCGCCTACGACGACGGCGAGCCGGCCGGCTGGGCCGCCGTCGCACCCCGGGCGGAGACCACCTTCGCCCGCAACCGGAAGATCCCGCACGTCGACGACCTGCCGGTGTGGTCGCTCTGGTGCGTCAGGGTCCGCCCGGGCCACCGCAAGAAGGGCGTCAGCCACGCCCTGATCGCGGGCGCCGTCGAGTTCGCCCGCGCGCACGGGGCGCCGGCGGTGGAGGCGTACCCGCTGGACAACGGCGACGCGCGGGTCGACCTGACGATGGCGTATCCCGGGCTGCGGAAGAACTTCGAGCGCGCCGGATTCGTGTGGGCCGCCGACACCACCTCGGTGCTCTCCGGGCACCCCCGGATCCTCATGCGGTACGACCTGCGCTGAGCAGCGTCCGGCGCGGCTTCTCTCCCTCTTCAACGTATAGCGCACGGGGGGCCTTGCGGCAAGGTCCCCCGGATGCCGCAGAATCGGCGGCTGAACAGCACAAACAGATGGGGGAACACCATGTTCGACGCCGATGTCCTCGTGGTCGGCGGCGGGCCGACCGGGCTCGTGCTCGCCTCGGAGCTGCGCCTGTGGGGCCTGCGGCCGCTCGTCCTGGAGAAGGCGGCCGAGCCGAGCGGTCACAGCCGCGCGCTCGGGCTGCACGTCCGCAGCATCGAGGTGATGGACCAGCGCGGCCTCCTCGACCGCTTCCTCGCCCGCGGACAGCAGTACCGCGTCGGCGGCTTCTTCGCCGGGCTCGGCACCTCCTGGCCCGAGGGACTCGACACCGCCCACTCCTACGTCCTCGGCATCCCGCAGAACATCACCGAGGAACTCCTCGACGAGCACGCCCGCGAGGTGGGCGTGGAGCTGTGGCGCGGCCGGGAGCTGGTCGGGTTCGAGCAGGACGAGGAGGGCGTGACGGCCGGGCTCGCCGACGGCACCCGGCTGCGCGCCCGCTGGCTGGTCGGCTGCGACGGCGGCCGCAGCACCGTGCGCGCCCTGACCGGGATCGGCTTCCCCGGGGAGCCCGCACGGCACGAGACGCTGATCGCCGAGGTGCGGATCGGGGTGCCGTGGGAGGAGGTCGTCCCGGTGGTGGCCGAGGTCCGCAGGACGCAGACGCGGTACGGCGTGATGCCGCTCGGGGACGGGCTGTACCGCGTGGTCGTGCCCGCCGCCGGACTCTCCGAGGACCGTGGCGCGCCGACGCTCGACGAGCTGAAGGAGCGTCTGACCGCCGTCGGCGGCACCGACTTCGGGGTCCACGAGCCGCGCTGGCTCTCCCGCTTCGGCGACGCGACCCGGCAGGCGGAGCGGTACCGCGAGGGCCGGGTGCTGCTCGCCGGCGACGCCGCGCACATCCACCCGCCGACCGGCGGCCAGGGCCTCAACCTCGGGGTGCAGGACGCCTTCAACCTCGGCTGGAAGCTCGCCGGGGAGGTGCTGGGCTGGGCGCCCGACGGGCTGCTCGACACGTACCACTCCGAGCGCCACCCGGTCGGCGCCGCCGTGCTCGACAACACCCGCGCCCAGATGGAGCTGATGTCCGCGGAGCCGGGGGCGCGGGCGGTGCGCCGGCTCCTCGCGGAGCTGATGGAGTTCGACGAGGTCAACCGCTTCCTCATCGGGAAGCTCACCGCCGTCGACCTCCGCTACGACTGCGGCGAGGGCCACGAGCTGCTCGGCCGGCGGCTGAAGGACGTGCCGCTGAAGGAGGGCCGGCTGTACGAGGCGGCCCGTGACGGGCGCGGCCTCCTCCTCGACCGCACCGGGACGCTCGCGGTGACCGGCTGGGAGGACCGGGTGCGCCGGGTCGCCGGCGCGGGCGCCGAACCGGACGTGCCGGCCGCGCTGCTGCGGCCGGACGGGCACGTGGTCTGGGTCGGCGACGACCCGGCGGGGCTCCGGGACGGTCTGGAGCGGTGGTTCGGGGCGCCGTCCGCCGGGTGAGACCGGCGGACGGCGCCCGGAGCCGGGCGACGGTTCAGCAGGACGGGCGCTGGGCGTGCGCCGGGTCGAGGGCGTTGAGGACCAGCCGGGTCGCGACCCCGTTGTAGGAGATCCCGAGGTGCTCGGTGAACGCGGCCGGACAGGCGTCCTGCACCCGCTGGTTGACGACGTTCGGCGCGGGCGCGAGGAACGACGAGGTGTACGGGGTGACCACCTCGTCGTAGCGGCTGGCGATCACCGTGTACGACACCGCCGGGTGCGTCTCGCCGCCCGCGTTGAGCTCCGTGACGAAGCCGGACCCGGTGATCTGCTGGGAGCAGGCCGTGCAGGCCGGGCCGAGGAGGGCGTCGCCGCCGGGGAAGGCGCGGGCGAGCAGCCCCATGCCCCACAGCGAGGTGCCGTGGTTGGTGGGGGCGAGGGCGACGAGCCGGCCGACGGTGGCCGAGCCGTCCAGGTGCTTGATGTAGTGACGGGGCATCATGCCGCCCTGCGAGTGGCCGACGAGGTCGACCCTCGCCGCGCCCGTCGCCGCCCGCACCCGCTCCACGAACTCGGCCAGCTGCCGTGACGAGGCGGCGATGTCGCCGGTGCCGGTGACCGGGCCGAGGCCGCCGCCGTAGTTGAGCGCGTAGACGCAGTACCCGGCGGCCTTCAGGCGCGGGGCGAGCCCGGCCCAGTTCGCGTACCGGTTCTCGAAGGTGCCGTGCACCAGGACGACCGGGCGCGGGTGCTCGGCCGTCGGCCGGCAGCCCCATTCGTTCGCCCCGGAGGGGACGGCCGTCGGCGCGAGCAGCGAATAGCCGTACGCCGAGAGGAAGTCGCCCTGCGGCGGGCCCACCGGATCGGCCTCGACGGCGGTCTGCGCGGGGGCGGCCTGGGCCGGGGCGGTGCCGGTGAGCGCGAGGCAGAGCGCGGCGGCGGCGCCGGTGACGGCGGCGGTGATCCGGCGCACTGTGGTGCCGGTGGTGCCGGTGGTGCCGGTGGTGCCGGTGGTGCCGGTGGTGCGGTTGGGGTGTGTGGTGCGTGTGCGCATGGGGGTGCCTTCCTGCTGAGGGGTGAGCTGCGGCGGAGAAACCTGTGACGGGGGAGAGACGCGGAAGCTACTGGCGCGTAACGTCGGGTCCACAGTGCGGTCACCGGCTCCGGCCGGACCAGGGAGGCGGAGCCCGTACGCCGGAAAACGGTCACGCTCGTGACACCTTCCGGCGCACCCGCCTCACGCACGTCGACACCGTCCGCAGCCCACCGAAGGGGGAGCCCCGTGCAGGAGTACGCGCCGCCGTCGCCCCCGCCGGGCCCCGGCGGGGCCTTCGCCCGGGCCCCGTGGCACGAACTGCCGCCCGGGCTCGCCGCGCTCATCCGGCCCCGGATCGACGCGATCGTCGCGGAGATGGTCGAGGCGATCCGCGTCGAGGTGGCCCCCTACCGCAGGCCGCCGGACTCCGCCGTCGGGCGGGACCTGGTGGAGTCGATACGCCGCGCCCTGCACCAGTTCGCGGAGCTGGTCGAGCACCCCGACAGCCCGCAGGACCACCACCTGCGGCACTTCAGGGAGCTGGGCCGGGTCGAGTACCGCAGCGGGCGGACGACGGACGGCATCCAGGCCGCGTTCCGGGTCGGCGCCCGCGTCGGCAGCCGCCGGTACGCCGAGGTCCTCCAGGCCGCCGCCCTGCCGCCCGAGCTCGTGCTGCCGCTGCACGAGGCCGTCCTCGTCCACATCAACGCCCTGTCCAACGAGGCCGTCGCAGGCTTCCGGGCCGAGCGGCTGCGGTCCGAGGGCGAGCTCAAACGGGCCCGCCGCACCCTGGCCGAGCGGCTCCTCGAACCCCCGGGGCCCGGCGCCGACCGGCCGTCGCCGAAGCCGCTCGCCGAGCGGGCCGGCTGGCCCCTGCCCCGCACCCTCGCCTGTCTCCTCGTCAGGCCCGGCGGCGGCCGGCTCACCGTGCCCGGCGCGGACGCCGGACTCCTCGCCGCCCAGCGGGGCAACGACCTGGTGCTGATCGTGCCGCTGCCGGAGCCGGAGCGGGGCGGAGGGACGCGGCAGGGGCCGGCCGGGCCGCTCGACCGGATCCGTACCGCGCTGCGCGGCCGCACCGCGGCCCTCGACCCCGCCGTCGCGCCGGACGACGCCTGGCTGTCCCTCCAGTGCGCCCGCGCCGCCCTCGACCGCAGGACGGCGGCCGGTGCGGGCGCCGGCGGTGGCCCCTCCGGCACCGGGCTTCCCGGCGGGGGCCTCTCCGGCGCCGGGCTTCCCGGCGGTGGCCTCTCCGGCGCCGGGCTTCCCGGCGGGGACTTCGTCCTGGCCGAGGAGGAGCTGGGGGAGCTCCATCTGCTGCGGGCCGCGCCCGTCGGCCGGCTGCTCGCCGCGCGGGTCCTCGCTCCCCTCGCGGAGCTGTCGCGCGGCCGGGCCGACCGGCTCGCCGAGACCCTGGAAGCGCTGCTCATGTCCTGGGGCCGCACCGCCCCCGAGGTCGCCCGGGTGCTCGGGATCCACCCGCAGACCGCCCGCCGCCGGCTGCACCGGCTCGACGCCCTGTTCGGCGAACGGCTCGCCGACCCGGCCTTCCGCTTCGAGGCCCTCCTGGCCCTGCGCACCCGCTCCCTCCTGGGGGAGCGGCGCCCCTGACACCTCGTACGCGTGTCCGACATACCTATGGACGCGTATTCACCGGATCCGGTGACTGAGGCCAAGGCGAAACGTCCCTCCCGCCCCGACTACGGCCACGCTCGACCTGACACTTGGACCCATCCCTGTGGAGCGTCCGATGCAGCTGATCCCCCGTCATGACCCCCACCTCGCCGTCCGCGCGGCCGGCGCCCTGACCGTCGCCGTCCTCCGCGGCGAACTGGACCTCGTCCTCGTCCGCCATCTGCGGCCCGAACTCGACGCGCTCGTCCGCGAGGCCGACGCCCTGGCCGTCGACATCCGCCCGCTGGGCTTCTGCGACGCCACCGGCCTCGGCCTGCTCGCCCACTGCGCGCGGAGCGCCCGCGCGCGCGGGGCGCACTTCCAGCTCGTCTGCGACCAGCCGTGGATCCTCCGCCTGGTGCGCCTCACCGGGCTCGACGAGCTGCTGCGGCCCGAGCCCGTGCTGCGCCCGCTGCCCGCGCCACCGCTGCCCGCCGGTCCCCGCGCCCGGGCGGAGCATCCGGTCTGAGGCCCCGCGATACGGTCGCGGCATGTCTGAAGTCCGGCTGACCACGCCCTCCTTCCTCGTCCTCGGCATCATCGACGCGCTGGGCGAGGCCAGTCCGTACGACGTCAAGGTCGAGGCGGCGAGGACCGTCGCCCCCTTCTGGTCCGTGCCGCACGCCCAGGTCTACGCCCAGTGCGACCGCCTCCTGGAGGCCGGGCTGCTTTCCGAGGTGCGCCAGGAGGGCGGCCGGAACCGGCGGCTGATGCGGCTCACGGAGGAGGGCGCGGCGGCGCTGCGCGGCTGGCTCGCCGACCCCTCCTTCGTCCCGGTCGAGGCGCGCGAACGGGGCATCCTGAAGCTCTGGTTCGGGGCGAGTCCGCGCGTCCACGCCCCGGTCCAGGTCGCCGAGCACCGGCGCACCCTGGAGGAGTACGAGGGGCTGGCGGGCGAGGTCGGCGAGTTGCTGAGCCGCGGGCAGCGCGAGGCGCTGGAGTTCGGCATCCGGTACGAGCGGATGATGGTCGACTTCTGGCGCTGGGTCGGCAGCCGCGAGCCCGGAGAGGGCCCGGCGGAGCGCGGGGGCGGTCCTGAACAGCGCTGACCCCTGGTAACACGATTTTGTTACCGACCGGTTGACCCCGGCCGGGACCGGCCCTACCTTCCTCCATAGTCCAGAGTGGACTATCGCGCACCTCGCAGAGGAGGACCGCCGTGGGGCGTCCCACCAGCACCAGACGCGGAAGGGTGGCCGTCGTCGCGCTGACCGCGGTCTGCCTCGCGTACGCGCCGATCGCGTTCACCGAACTCTGGCCCTACGCCCGTCCCGGCGCGCCCGCCGTCGGCGAGTGGCTCCTCGCCCGCGCGGTCTCGCCCGAGTTCGTCGCCGACGCCGTCCGCGACCGCCTGGGACCGTACGGCCGCAGCCTCGTTCCGCTGATCGTCCACTCCGTCCTCGGCGGCCTCCTGATGCTCCTGGGCCCCGTCCAGCTGCTCAGCGCCGTCCGCCGCCGGATCCGCCTCCACCGCGCCCTCGGCGTCGTCTTCGCCGCGACCGTGTACGTGTCGATGGCCGGCGCCGCCGTCTACCTGGTCCGCACGCCCCCGGAGCGGGCGTTCAGCGGCGCCGCCTTCTGGATCGTCCTCGCCGTCATCCTGGTCGGCACCGTCGGCAGCGTCACCTTCGGCACCCTCGCCGCCTACCAGGGCTTCCCCGACCTCCACCAGCGCTGGCTGCTGCTCTGCTACGGCTTCCTGATGACCGCACCGCTGCTCCGCATCGAATGGAGCCTCCTGCCCGCGTTCTACCCGGGCCTGTCCCTCCAGGACGTCAACCGGGTCGCGATCATGCACCTGGGCGCGCTGGTCTCCTTCGGGGCGCTGCTCGCCACCCGCGCGCTCGACCGGCGCACCTCCGTCCCCGGCCTCACCGGCACCTGGGCGCCGGGACCCGTGATGGTCCTCGCCCACCTCGCGGGCGCCGCCGGCCTCGCCGCGCTCGTCCCCGCCTTCCTCGACCAGGGCGCCGCAGGACGCCGGCTGCTCCTCGCCTACCTGGTGCCGTACGCGGTCGTGTACGCCGTCCTCGCCGCCCGGGCCGCCGGCGCGCGCCGCGCAGGCAACGGCTGGGCCCGCGAGGAGTGGCGCCTCCACCTCGCCGCCCTGCTCCTCGCCCCCGCCTTCTCCGCGGTCATGGTGCCCGTACTGGAACGGGCCATGGGCCTCGACCGGGCGACCGCCCTCACCGCCGCCGCCGGCATCGGCTGCGGCATGCTCGCCTACACCGCCGTCACCGTCGTCGCCCTCCGCGTCCTCGCCGGACGCGAACTCCTGCGCCGCCGCGCCGCGCAGTCCCCGCCGCCCGAGGTGCCCGAACCGGCGCTCAGCGGCGCCGCCGCGACCGGGGAGGAGAGCCGATGAGCAGCCCCGGCCGCCGTCCCGGACGCGAACTCTCCGCCGCCGTCGCCGTGATGGGCACCGTCGTCGGCGTCGTCAGCCTCGGCGTCGGCGCCCTCCTCGCCGTCGCGGCCCTCACCGGGCACGCCGTGGGCGCCTGGGCCTCCCCCGAGGCCCTCAGCCCCGGCCTCATCGGCGCGGCCATGGTGGGGGTGGCGCCCGCCCTGCTCACCCTGGGCCGGGCCGACGACTGGGAGGAGGCGCGGAGCCTCTACCTGCCGCTGGTCGTCGTCATGACCGGCCTGCTCGCCGTCACCCTCCTCAACCTCGGCTCCCTCCGCGTCGCCACCGGCGGCCCGCTCTTCCTGGTCCTCTTCAGCCTCGGCTGGGTGCCCGTCGTGACCCTCCTCGCCCTGGCCTCCGCCGGCTGCCTCGCCGCCCAGTACCGTCGGCCGGCCGGGGCGGCGCCCACGGGCCGGACCGGGACGGCGGTGCCGATGCCCGCCTGGTCCAGGCCGCTGCTCGCGGTCCTCGGCTCGGGGTGGCTCGGCATCGGCGCCGGGCTCCTTTTCCTCCCCGGCTTCTGGGGCGCGTTCGTGCCGTGGACGGTGCACCGCGCCGACGCCCAGGGCCTCGGCGTCTGGGCGCTCTCGCTCGGCGTCGGCGTCCTCGCCTCGCTCGCCGAGGACGATCTGACGCGCAGCCGCCCCGCCCTGCGGGCCGTGCCCGCGGTCGCCGTCGCCTGCGGGACCGTGCTCGCCGCCCGCGCCGCGGACGTCGACTGGGGTTCGGGCGGCGCCGTCTCCCTCCTCGCGCTGCTCGGAGGGCTGTTGGTGACGGGGGCGACCGGGCAGCTGCTGCTGCGCGGGGCGGCGAGGGCCGGAAACCCCGTGGAGCGGCCGCACCAGGCCGCGTGATGATGACCGCATGATCGCGCAGCCCGCCTCGCCCGCCTCGCCCGCCACGTCCACCACGTCGCTCCCGCCCGACTCCCGGCTCCCGGCCGGTGCCCCGCTCCCGGCCGTTGCCCCGCTCCCGGCGGAATCGCCGCTCCCGCCCGTCGACACGCTGCTCGTCGTCGACGTGCAGTCGGCCTTCGTCACCGGCGACGGCGCCGTGCCCGACGCCGCCCGGCTCGTCGACCGCACCGCCGGGCTGATCGCCCGGGCCCGCGCCGCCGGCGCGCTCGTCGTCCACCTGCAGAACGACGGGCCGCCCGGCGCGGAGGACGAACCCCACACACCCGGCTGGGAGCTGCACCACCCCGTCGAGCCCGGACCGACCGAGCTCGTGATCCGCAAGCCGTACGACGACGGCTTCGAGGAGACGGCCCTCGGCGCGGTGCTCGACGGGCACGGCAGCCGCGCCGTCGCCGTCTGCGGGGTGATGTCGGAGATGTGCGTCCGGGCCACGGCCCGTACGGCCCTGGACCGCGGTCACCGGGTCGTCGTCCCGTACGACGGCCACGCCACCCAGGACTGCCCGGCCGTCCCCGGCGTCGCCGACGCGGTCCCGGCGGCGGTGGTCTCCCGCGTCGCCGCGTACTCCCTCGGCTCCGACGCGGAGGTCACCGACCCGGCCGCCGCCGTCTCCTTCACCGCCCCGTCGCGTCCGGCGGCCCCGGCCCCGGCGCCGTCGCCGAGCGGCGTGCGAGGATCGGCCACATGATCACACTGCACCACCGTCCCGCCGGCGAGGCCGACCTCGCCACCCTCGTACGGCTCCGGGACGACGCCGCCCGCTGGATGCTGGAGCGGGGCGTCACCGGCCAGTGGCGGCCGGGGGAGCTGGACGAGGACCACTTCCGCCGGATCATGGCGCACGGCGAGGTCTGGCTCGCGGAGCGGGACGGGCGCCCCGCCGGCGCCTGGGAGCTGTGGTGGGACGACGAGGACGCCTGGGGCCCGCAGCCGCCCGTCGCCGGCTACGTCCACCGGCTCATGGTGGACCGCGCCGTCGCCCCCGGGGCCGGGCGGCTGCTGCTGGCGGCCGCCGAGGAGCGGGTGGCCGCGACCGGCCGGACCCGGGTGCGCCTGGACTGCCTGTCCACCAACCCGAAGCTCACCGCCTACTACCAGGACGCCGGCTACCGCGTCGTCGGCCGGAAGGACGGCAAGCCGCAGCCGGGCGGCCCGGCGAAGTCCTTCACGCTGATGGAGAAGGAGCTCCCGGCGGCGGCCTGACCCTCCGCCGCTTCCCTTTCCCCCGTCACCCGTTCCCTTCCTCCTCGTCCGGCTGGATGCCGGCGAGGAGGTTGAAGGCGCCGGTGAGCAGGTTGAGGCTGACGACCCCGACCACCTCGGCGACGACCCGGTCGCTCCACCCGTGCGCCCGCACCTCGGCGATGTCCGCGTCGCCGAGGGCGGCCGGTTCGGCGAGGACCTTGAGGGCGAGGGCGATCAGGGCGGCCTCGCGCGGATCCGTCGAGGTGCCCTGACGGGCCAGCGCGATGTCCGTCCCGCTCAGCCCGGCGGCGCGGCCGGCCGACTCGTGCGCGGCGCGGCAGGTGCCGCAGCCGATCCACTCCTGGACGGCGAGGGAGAGCTTCTCGCTCAGCGCGCGCGGGATCTTCACCCGCTTCATCGCGCGGGAGAGGCTCAGATATCCCTCGATCAGCGCGGGCGAGTGGGCCATCGTGGAGACCATCTCGCCCGCCGAGCCGTGCCGTTCGACGATGTCCGCGAGGAGTTCGCGGGCCCGGCCCTGGGCCTGGTCGGGGGTGAGCGCCGGCAGGCGGCGCGGGCGGGCCGTGGTGGCGGTCGGGGTGATGCCGGTCGTGGTGATGCCGGTCCGGGTGATGCCCGTCGTGGTCATGCGCTCCTCCTCTGTATACCCATGGGGGGTATAACGGGAGGGCGGGGTCGATCGTTCCCGGTCGCCGCTTCCTCTTCCGCTTCCTCACCCTCCCCCCCTTCCTCTTCCTGCTCCCGTGTCCGGAGGACCAGCCGGGACGGGCCGTGGAAGACCCAGTCGGGGGCGTACTCCACCTCCACGAGCGGGCGGGCGTCGGGCCGGAGCAGGGGCAGCCGGTCGAGGAGCACGGTGAGCCCCGTCTCCGCCTCCAGGCGGGCGAGCGCCGCGCCCGCGCAGTAGTGGATGCCGAGCCCGAAGGCGCAGTGCCGGCCGGTGGCCCGGCGGATGTCGAGGACGTCCGGGTCGGGGAAGGAGGCCGGGTCCCGGTGGGCGGAGCCGATCACCGCGACCAGCCGGTCCCCGCGCCGGACCCGCCGCCCGGCGAGCTCGGTGTCCCGCCACGCCCAGCGGGTGACCATTTGCACCGGCGGGTCGAAGCGCAGGAACTCGTCGACCGCCCCCGCCACGAGCCCCGGCTCGGCGCGGAGTTCGGCGACCGTCCCGGGCCGGGCGAGCAGGGCCAGGACCGCCTTCCCGAGGAGCCCGGTCGTCGTCTCGTGCCCGGCCGTCAGGAGGTGGACGCAGGTCGACGCGAGGAGCCCCGGGGTGAGGGCGGGGTCCTCCCGCGCGGCCGCCGCCAGCGCCCCCATCAGGTCGCGCGGCTCCCCGCCCGCCTCCTGCCGGGCCGTCAGCGCGGTCGTGAAGTAACGCTCCAGCTCGCCCGCCGCGTGGTCGGCCCGCGCGAGGCCCGCCCCCGTCCGGTCGCCGCGCGTGCCGCCCGCCTCCTGGAGCGCGAGCGCCCGCTCCCGGAACCACGGCCACAGCCGGCCCTCCACCCCGAGCACCCGCGCGATCACGAGCAGCGGGAACGGCGCCGCGAACCCGCCCACCACATCGACGGCCGGCCGCGCCGCGAGCGGTGCCGCCAGCTCCTCGGCGATCTCCCGCACCGCCGGCCGCAGTCCGGTGACGGCGGCGGAGGCGAGCGGCGGGTTCACCCGCGCCCGCAGCCGGGTGTGGCGGGGCGGATCGAGGAAGACCAGCCAGTTCTCGACGACCCGCCGCAGCGTCTCGTACCCCTCCGGTATCGGCGCCGCCCGCCCGGTCACCGGGGACCTCCGCCGGTACGCGCGCCCCGCGAGCACCCGTGCCACCTCCGCGTACCGGAAGAGGTACCAGGTGACGTCCCCGGACCCGTCCGCGCCGCCGCCGGGCGACGGCACGGCATGGACGGGGTCCCGCTCGCGGTACCAGTGGTAGACCGGGTACGGATCCGCCAGGTCGAGCAGCCCCGGATCGAACGGCGCGAGCCGGTCCGCGCCCATCATCCGCCCCCGTCCGTCCGCGCCCCGCCGGTGGCGGGGCCGGCACCGCGCACCAGGTCGGCGAGGGCGCCGGGGTCGGCGGGCGGCCGGGACCCCCGCCAGGCGACATGGCCGTCCGGCCGCACCAGCACATAGGGATGCCCGTACCGGCTCCGTGGCTCCGTGTCCCCGGGTGCGCTCCACACGCGCAGCGGCACCCTCCGCGCGGCGAAGGCCCGTTCCGTCCCCTCGGTCCCCGCCGTGCCCTCCCCGTCCCCAGCGTCCAGGCGGAGCAGGGTGAACCCCGGGCCGAACAGGTCCAGGGTGGAGAGCCCCGGTGCCAGCCACACGTGCGGTGCCCGGCCGCCCGGCACCGCCGCCCGGTCCCACTCCGGCCGGCCGGCGGTCCCGGCCGCCGCGACCGGCTCACCGCCCGTGCCCTCCGCGACGATCGGCGACCGGTACCGGTGGGCGAAGTGGGCGTCGGGCGCCTCGAACTCGCGCCGGGGGTCGGAGGCCGCGATCCGCCGCCCCAGCTCCGCGCGGGTCTCCGCGCCGCGCGGCGAGTCCTCCAGGAGCGCCGCGGCGATGCGCCGGTCCAGGGTGCGGCGCAGATTGCGGTGGCTCTCCTCCAGGCCGGCGAGGGCGACCGGACGCCGTTCGCTCCCGTACGCGTCGAGCAGCCCGGGACCCGCCCAGCCGGCCAGCTCCGCGCCGAGCTTCCAGCCCAGGTCGGCCGCGTCGCCGATCCCGGTGGCCAGGCCGAAGCCGCCGGAGGGGGAGAGGGTGTGCGCCGCGTCCCCGGCGAGCAGCACCCGGCCGTCGCGGTAGCGGGCGGCGACCCGGTGCGTCAGGTGCCACTGGGCGTCCGAGAGGATCTCCACCGGCACGTCCACGGCGAGCGCCCGGCGGACCACCCGCAGCGCCTCGGCCGGGCCCGGGGGACAGGTGAGCCGGTACAGGTCCCGGCCGTCCATCGCCCGCAGCGGGTAGCGCAGTCCGCCGGGTTCGGTGACGAAGTGGACCAGGGCCGCCCGCCCGCCGAGCCGGTCGCCGAGGCCCGGCGCTCGGAAGAGGACGTTCCGCAGGGTGCGGGTGGCGTGCCGTTCGGGCGAGGCGATCCCGCACGCCTTCCGCACCGGCGAGGCCGCCCCGTCGCAGCCCACCAGATACCGGGCGTACACCGTCGTCACCGCCCCCGCCGCGTCGGTCAGTTCGGCCCGCACCCCGTCCTCCGTCTGCCGGAAGCCGGTCAGCCGGGTCCGCAGCCGCACGGGGCCGTCGGGCCGCACGCCGAGCCGTCGCGTCAGCAGCGGCACGAGCCAGTGCTGGGGGCAGATCGCCTCGGGCTCCGGCGTGTGGACGGGCGGCGGCCGCTCGGCGACCGTGCCGAACCGCAGTCGGTGCAGCTCGTGCCCGCCGACCGCCGTCACCCAGGCGACGTCCAGGGTGTGCCCGGCGGGCCAGCCGGCGCCCCGGATCGCGTCCGCCACGCCCCAGCGGCGGAACAGCTCCATCGCCCTCGGCCCGACCGTCGACACCTTGGGGTGGGTGATCCGGCCGTCACCGGCCTCCGCCAGGACGAAGTCGACCCCCCGCCACGCCAGGTCGAGCCCGAGCGCCAGCCCCACCGGACCGCCGCCCACGACGAGCACCTCGGTCTCCTCCACCACCGTCATCGGCTCACCTCCTCCCCTCCGCCGCGAAGTACTCCGCGTACCAGGCCATCAGCTCCGGCACCCGGTCGGGGACGCCCGGGCACTCCCGGGCCATCGCCGCCAGGTGCCGGAAGCGCATCGCGAAACCCCGCCGGGCCACATCGGGCCTGGCGATGTGCACGGGTGGTTCCTCCAGCTCGAAGGAGGGGCCCGCCGTCCGCCCCCGCCACCCCGAGTCGAGCGTGACGAGGAGCTCGGCCAGCGGCCGCATCATCCCCGTCATCACGTCGATCGAGGCGTTCATGAGCCGGGAGCGGCGCAGGCTCGCGTCCGGACTCTCGCCGAAGTGCTGGACCATCAGCTGGAGCATCAGGAAGTAGCTGCGGTTGAACAGCCGCAGCACCTGCCGGGCGTGCGCGTAGAGCACGGCGGCCCGCCCCGGATGCCCCGGGTCTGCCGTGGGGTTCCGCAGGGCCGGGTAGGCCGGCTCCCACGGGGCCCCCTGCCCGCCGGGCCCGTCGGCCCGTTCGGCCATGAGGAGTTCGGCGAGCCGCACGAAGGTCTCGTGGTGCGAGGGACCGCCGTCCCCCGGAGCGTCCAGGACCCCGCCCTCGCCCTGCTCGGTGACGAAGTCGATGGCGAAGAGGGCGCTCGACAGGTCGTCCACCTCCAGCTGGTAGTCCGGGTGGACGGAGTCGACGGCCGCGCCCAGGAAGAGGTGGTGCTCCCCGCCGCCCCGGCCCCGCTCCACCAGGAAGAGGTCGGGCACCCGGGTCAGCCCGTCCCGGATCGCCGCGTACAGCTCGCTCGGCGACCCGAACGGCGTCCCCGAGGGCGCGGCGCCCCACGTTCCCGCCGCCCCCGTCCCGGACCCCGCCGTCCCCGTCGAGCCGCCCGCGAGCCGCTCGGGCCGCTCGATCGCGATGAACCGCTGGAGACTGCCCAGGTGCAGCGGCTCCAGGGCGAATTCCAGCGGCAGCGGCAGCCGGCCCGGCGCACCGAAGTCGATCGCGGGCACGTGGAAGGGCTCGCCCATCGCCATCAGCACGTTGTTGACGACCAGGAAGTGGATCATCTCCTCGCGGGCCACGTCGAGGAGGCTGTCCCTGATGCCCTTCGCCAGGGTCTCCCCGCCGTCCCCGCACGCCAGCCGGAGCTGCCGGGGCGTCCACACCCCGCTGCGGACGTACGCGAACCCCGTCCCGTGGGTCGGGACCGTGTACGCCGCGTAGAGGTACTGCAGCGAGGTCGCCAGCTCCACCGTGACCGCCTGCCACAGCGCCGCGCGCAACTGGCCCCGGGTCGTGATGCGCGGCTCGGCCGCGCGGCGCGGCGCGGGCGCCGCCGGGGCGTGCGGCTGCGCCGCCGCACCCAGGGAGCGCAGATAGGAGAGGAGGAGCCGGGCCTTGGGCAGCGTCAGGTCCCGGGTCGGCGGCATGTAGTAGGTGCGGTCCTTGTTCGCCGGATCGCACATCTGCCAGACGAGCTTCGCGTACGTCTCCACCTTGCAGCGGTCGGCGAGGCTGAACACCTCGTCCCGCATGAACGGGAACAACTGCTCGTAGTACGCGAACACTTCGCGGTGCAGCAGCTCGAAGTCGACCTCGGACGGCAGCACCGCGTCCAGGTGCCAGTCGTCGGGCAGCACCCGTACGGCGGCGCCCCCCGCCCACGACCAGAAGCCGAGCGCGTCCCCGTCGTCGTAGCAGGCCGCCGCCGAACCGTGTGCCGCCGCGTCGACCGGCGGCAGGTCCTCCTCCCCCGTCGAGAACAGCAGCCGCGCGGTGCCCGGCCGCGCCCCGTGGACGGTGAACCAGCCGTACCCCTCCGCGTCCGTCGCCACCCGGCACGCGGCCCCGGCCGACTCCGCCTCGGACCCCTTCCGGCCGCCCGGCCGCCCGGCCCGGAGCCGTACCACCTCGACGTCCCCGGTGCGGGCGCCCGGGTCGGACGCCGCCGGATCCATGGGCAGGGCACGCGGGTTGGGGTACTGGCGCACCTCCACCGCGGCGAGCGGCCCCGGCCGGCCGCGCAGGAAGCTCCGCACCGGCACCTCGACGGCGTGCTCGTCACCGCGCTCGGCGTCCGGATGGTCCAGGATCAGCGCGGCCTCGTCGGTGAGCACCACCGCCTCCCGCTCGCGCAGGACGACCCCGGTGCCGTCCCGCACCACCACGAGCCCTTCCTCCCCGGCCCGGCGCACCGCCTCCTCCGACACCGCGGGCACGGTCGTCACCGTCCCGCCGCGGGCGTCCCGGGGCAGTACCGCGACCGTCAGCCCCGACCCGGCGGTCCGTACTTCGAGCGCGGGCCCGTCACCGCGGCCCGTCCCGCCGCGCGCGTACGGCTCGTTGACCACCACCCCCTCGGGGCCGATCCGCACCGTGCACGGCCCGGGCCCGCCCGCACCGCCGCCCTCCGCCCCGTACGGGACGAGCAGCCGGCCCGCCGGATGGCTGCGCGGCTCGCCGGGACTCCACGGCGCCACGACCCCCCGCAGCCGCCACCGCCCCGGTCCGTCCCCGCCCGGACCGGCCTGCGCCTCTGCCTCTGTCTCCGTCTCCGTCTCCGTCTCCGTCTCCAGGGTGAACTGGACGAGGAGCGCCCCGCCGTCCCGCTCGGCCACGGCCGCCCGCAGCGCCCGGACGGCGGGGGAGTCCACCGCACCCGCCGGCCAGTCCAGTCCCTCGTCCGCCCCGGCCACGCACTGGTGCAGCGCGCGCGCCGCCGGCCGGAAGCCCTGCCAGCGCGGCGGCATGAACCCGCTCAGCCCGCCCAGACACACATAGCCGGCGTCGTGCGACCGGCCCGCACGCCCGAACGCGAACCGGCCGCCCATCAGCGTCGCCGTCCACGCGGACGCCGGATCCACGTCGAAGACCCGCGCCCGGTTCACCGTCGTGCCCAGATAGGGATTGTGATGGCCCCACAGATCCACCGCCCTGCCCACCAGCGGGTCCGACCGGTCGACCTCGCCCGCCCGCCGCTCCACCCCGGTGACCCGGGCCTCCCACACCAGATGCCCGTTCCCCGAGAAGTGCCCGCCGCGCGCGCCCCGTTCCGCCAGGTGCGCGTGGTAGTCGGCCGCCGGGCCCGCCACCCCGAACGGCTCCACCGGAGCGCCTCCGGCCGCGCCGCGCAGCGCCGTGTTCGAGGCCAGGTCGACGAGCCCGGACCGCGGCCCGGTGGGCAGCCGGGTCAGCGCCGTACCGGCGAAGTACACCCGGGGCAGGTCGAAGACGCTCACGCCGCCTCCCGCCCGGCCGGCGCGGGCGCGCCCCGCCACCGCCCGCCCCGGGACGGGCCGCCGCGCCGCCCCTCGTCCCGCGCGATCAGCTCCACCGCCTCCAGGGCCGACTCCACCGCCCCCTCGATCCACGCCGGTTCCGTCGCGCAGTGCTCCCCGGCGAAGAACATCCGGCCCTGCGGCCGCAGCGCCCGCAGCCGCTGCTCCTCCCGGCCCGCCGGGTCCGCGCCCCAGCGGATCGTGCAGCCGCCGCGCGTCCACGGATGGCCGCCCCAGGCCAGACTGGCGACCCCGCGGACCATCCCGCGCCGCAGCAGCTGCGGATGCATCCGGCCCAGCTCCTCGACGACCGTCCGGTGCCGGACCGGAGCCGGCATCCCGCCGAGCACGTCGGCGTCCTCGCCGATCGTGTAGCTGGCGAGCAGCGCCGCCCCGAGCGAGGGGTCGGCTGCACCCTCGGCACCGGCCGGTTCGGCGGTCGGGTAGTACGTCTGCCGGATCCGGCCACCGCTGAACGAGGCGCCGCCCCGGATGCCCTCCCGCTCCCAGAACGGTTCCCGGCAGTGCACGGCCACCTTGGTCGCCGGGCAGTAGACGACCTCCCGGACGGCGGCGAGCTTGTCCTCGTCGAACCCCGCCAGGTGCAGCCCCCGGAGCACCGAGAACGGCACCGTGCACAGCACGTAGTCGCAGTGCCGTACCGAGGACGCCGCGCCGCCGCCGAGCCGCACCCGCACATGGTCGGCGGCGACCTCGAAGCCGGTGGCGGGCTGACCGAGCCAGATCGGCCCCCGGATCCGCGCGGCCAGCCGCTGCACCAGCTGGTCCATGCCGCAGGCGAGCCGCACGAGCCGGGGACTCGTCTCGGTCAGGATGTCGTCGAGGAAGCCGTCGAGCCGGCTGCCGCAGCCCGCCCGGATCCCCGGATGGGCCGCGAACAGCCCGTGCACGTCGATCCGGTCCTTGCCGCCGCCCCGCAGATGCGGCGTCAGATCGATCTCGTCCACCAGGCCGAGCAGCCGCCCGCCCAGGTCGGCACGGAGTCCGTCCCGCAGCGCGGGCGGGGCGACCGCGTCCACGACCGCGGCGAGCCAGGCGCCGAAGACCACCGTCTCCTCCCGGAACCCGGCGAGCCCCAGCGAGGACCGCACCTCGGCCACCAGGGCGCGCGGCGCGTCCCGCAGCCGCACGTGCCCGCCGCCGGTCGCCAGGAAGGCGTTCTCCTCCGACAGCAGCGTCCGGAACGGCCGCACCTGGTCGGCGAGCCCGAGATGGGCGACGTACCCCATGGTCCGGTGGTGCGCCGTGGGGATCCGCATCGCGCCCAGCTCCACGAACGGCGCGCCCTCCTGCGCCCCGAAGCGGTGGGTGCGCACCCGCCCGCCGAGCCGCAGGCTCCCTTCGAGGACCTCGACGCGGAACCCGCGCCGCTCCAGCTCGTAGGCGGCGACGAGCCCGGCCATCCCCGCCCCCACGACGGTCACCGTGCCGCCGGCACACGGGCGCCTGCGGGGCGACGGACCGGGACGGGGCCGGGGGACGGTGACGGCGGAGGGGTGGAGGGGCGTGGTGGGCATCAGGATCCGACTCCCGGACGGTTCGGTGCGCAGGCTCTGGGACGAGACGACGAAGCGGGACGACGAGAAAGTGGCGAGGCGACCAGGCGACTGGGCGACGGGGCACGAGGCGCGGTTCGGCGCGGGCGCGGGACGGCGCGGGCTCAGGCCCGGCCGTCGACGCCGTCGGCTCTCGCTCCGGCGGCGAGCGCCGCCACGTACTCCCGCAGCGGTTCGACCCCGCCGAGCGGGGCGACCAGGCCCACATAGCCGTCGGGGCGCACCAGCCGCAGCTCCGCCGGATCCCCGAGCGCCGCCTCCGCCCGCGCGTCGGCGGGCGTCACGGGCAGCAGGCGTACGGGGATCGACCCGGCGCAGGCCCCGCGCAGCGCGCCGAGGGTGACGGCGTCGGCCCGGTCCGCGCGCAGCACCAGCGTCCACGCCGCGTAGGCGAGCAGCCGGTGCAGCCGCACCGCCTCCCCGGGACCTCCCGCGCCGGGCCCGGGCTCCGCCGGGACCACGGAGGCGTCCGGCATCCGGTCGCCGGCCCGCGCGCCCGAGGCCCGGCCGGAGGCGGGTACGCGCACCGAGAGCGGGCTGTCGCGGTGATGGCGCACCAGGTCGCTCAGCCGCAGGTCGAGCCGGCGCTGGAAGCCGGACCTGGCCAGCGCGGCGGGCACGGTCGCGGTGAACGCCCGGTGCCCGAGGGGCGGCAGCGGCAGCTCCATGAAGTTGAACCGCATCTCCCGGATGTACCGCAGCGCGAGGAGCCGCTGCTCCGCGTCGTACGTGTCGAGCAGCGCGTCCCCGGCCTCGCCCCGGTGCACGGCGGCGAGTTTCCAGGCGAGGTTGTGGGCGCCGAGGATTCCCACGTTCATGCCGTGGCCGCCGACCGGCGCCCACGCGTGCGCCGCGTCCCCCGCGAGCAGCCCGCGCCCGCTGCGCAGCCGGGCGGCCACCCGGTCGCTGAAGCGGGCGCGGTTGAGCCAGCGGGACGGGGCGGGGGCGAGGCGCAGCCCGGGCATGCGGGCGGTCTCCGCGACCAGGTCGCGCAGTTCGTCGAGGGTCGGGGGCGTGCCGAGCGCGGGATCCGGGTCGTCGCGGAAGCAGAAGAAGCGGTAGCCGCCGTCGGGCAGCGGGAAGACGAGGAGCGCCCGGCGCGGCGCCAGGAAGATGTGCCCGCGTCCCGGCTCCTCGGGCAGCGGCCAGGTCGCCAGCGCGTTGCCCTGCACGACCTGGAGGCCGGTGCGGCGGCGGCCCTCGAAGGCGATGCCCAGCCGGTCCCGCACCACGCTGCGGGTGCCCTCGCAGCCCACGATCCACGACGCGCAGCCCGACTCGACCCGCCCGTCGCCGTGCCGCAGGGTGAACTCGGCCCGGTCGTCGTGCACCTTGACGTCGGTGAGCTCGGTGTTCCACTCGACGCGGGTGCCGAGGCCGGCCAGCTCCCCGGCCAGCAGGCGCTCGATGACGTGCTGTTCGATGTTGAGCGGGCGGGCGAAGGCGGAGTGCGCCCAGCCGGTGGTCAGCTCGCCCAGCGGCCGGCCCCGGGCGTGCACGGTCACCGCGCCCAGTTCCACGCCGTGCGCGTCCAGGACCGCGCCGACGCCCAGCGCGTGCAGCGCCTCCCGTGCCCGCGCCCACAGCACCAGCGCACGGGCCTCCCGTTTCGTCTCCGGCGCCGCGTCGACGATCCGCACCCCCAGGCCGAGCCGACGCAGCCCGATCGCGAGCGTCAGCCCCACCGGACCGGCCCCCACCACACAGACGTCCACACCGCCGTGTTCGACGTGTCCCGTCGTGTCCCCGCCCCTGTCCCGCTCCACGTGCCCACCCCTCCCGTTCGTGCTCACGGACCAGAGTGCGGCCAGGAAGATCGGCTTCGCCAGGGCGTGCGGAGGGGCGCCAGACGCACATGACCAGCGATGATTACGTCCTGTGCAACCATTGGCCCGTTTGCGTGACCATCGACGGATTCCGGCCGTCCGGTCGGGTGCGGGAATCGCGACGGGCCCCGCGCGCCAAGGCCCCTGCCGCCCCGACCTCACGGAATCGGCCACTCCGTGAGCCGTACGACCCTCCCCTCCGTTCGGCGGCCGTGGCGTGGACTCGCCGCGCGGACCCCCGTCGCGCGGCGAGTCCACGCCACGACGCGTCCCTCCGGCCCCGCGCGGGCGGACGGTGACCCCCGGTCCCCGGGGCTCGTTGACCGGACATGAACACGCACATCCCCGCGGCCCTGCTGGCCGCCCTCTTCCTCGCCGCACCCGCCGTCGCCACCTCCGCGGCCGACGGCGGACCGGCCGTCGCCCAGCCTGCGACCCCGGCCATCCCGACGCCGGCACCGACGACGCCGGCCACGACCCTCCGGCTCACCGTCACCGGCCCCGCCCAGGCCACCACCGCCCCGTCCCCCGAATCCACCGCCGCACCCGCGCCCGCCGCGCGCACCGTCACCCTCCACTGCGACCCGGCCGGCGGGGACCACCCCCGCGCCGACGCCGCCTGCGCCGACCTCGACGCCTCCCAGGGGCGCGTCGACCGCGAGTCCGACACCGCGTGCATCCTCCTGTACGACCCGGTCGAGGTCCGCGCCGAGGGCGTCTGGCGCGGCCGGCCCGTCTCCTTCGCCCGCCAGTACGGCAACACCTGCGAGCTGAACGCCCGCACCGGCGCGGTCTTCGCCTTCTGACGCCCGCTGATGCCCGCTGATGCCCGCTGACGTCCACTGGCGCCCCCGACCCTCGCGGTAGGCGGGCGCTCACCGAACGGGGGCGCCTCGCAAGCCCCCCGACGGCACCTCGGCTAGGGTGATTCGGTAGGGATTGCCCCCTGGGGCCAGGCCGAGGCGTAGGTCGATGCGTGGATGCTCATCAGTCGTCACCGAGCAGGGTTCCGCAGCCGCCGCGGGCGGCCGTCGGGGACGCGGGCGTGCTCCGGGAGCTGCTCCCCATCGCGCTGTGGCGCGAGGACGCCGAGGGGCGGATCGTCGAGTGGTCGCTCGCCGCCCAGGACCTGCTCGGCCACCGTCCCGAGCACGTCCTCGGCCTGCCCGCCTCCCCGCTCCTCGTGCCCGACGCCAACCGCGAGCTCGCCGCCCGGCTCACCCGCCGCGTCCAGGCCGGCGAGACCATGGTCGGCACCCTCCCGGTCCGCCACCGCGACGGCCACACGGTCCCCATGGAGATGTGGATCGTGCCCGCCGCCGATCCCACGGGCCGTCCCGGCGCCATGCTCATCGCCGTGGAGACCTCCGAGGTCCTGCGGATGCGGGAGAACCTCGCCGCCATGGAGAGCCTCTTCACCCAGTCGCCCATAGGGCTCGCCCTGCTCGGCCCCGACCTGCGCTTCCTGCGGGTCAACGACGCCCTGGCCCGGATGAACGGCGTGCCCGCCGCCGAACACGTCGGCCGCCGCCTCACCGAGGTCGTCCCCGGGGTCAACGCCGCCTCCCTGGAGTCCCTGATGCGGCAGGTCCTCGACTCCCGTACGCCGGTGATCGACGCCCGCCGGGTCGGCCGCACCCCCGCCGACCCCGGCCGCGACCACATCTGGTCCTGCTCCTACGCGCCCCTCATCGACCGCGGCACCCGCCCCCTCCCCGGCGGGGACAACGCCGCCGGACACGGCGCCCCGGGCCAGGGGCACGCCGCCTCGGGGCGCGCCGCCCCCGGGCACGCCGACGGGATGGCGGACCCCGCGCGCACCGGCCGCCCCCTCGGCCTCATCGCCTCCCTCGTCGACATCACCGAGAGCCAGGAGGCGCACCTGGAGGTCGAGCGGGCCCGGCACCGCTTCGCCCTGCTCGCCGAGGCCGGCGCGCGCATCGGCACGACCCTCGACCTGCGGCAGACCGCCGAGGAGGTGGTCCGCTTCCTCGTGCCGCAGCTCTGCGACTCGGCCGACGTGCAGATGCTGGAGGCGGTCCTGGAGCCCGACGACCCGGCCGCCTCCTCCCGGGGCGTGCTGCGCCGCATCGCCGCCGTCTTCCCCGAGCCGGTGCCCCCGAGCCCGCTCCTGGGCCCCGGCCAGACCTTCCAGCTGCCCGCGGGGTCCGCGTACGAACGGATCGTCCTCGACGGCCGGCCGACCTTCCTCACCGACGACGACATCCCCGTCCTCTTCCCCGGCAAGGCCGCCGAGTCGCTGCGCGAGTACCTGTCGACCCGCTTCGGCTCCGCCCGCACCGTGCCCCTCGTCGCCCGCGGCCAGGTCCTCGGGGCCGTCACCGTCACCCGCCTGAGGAGCCGGGAACCCTTCGACGACCAGGACGCGGTGCTCATCGACGAGGTCGTCGCCCGGGCCGCGCTCAACATCGACAACGCCCGGCTCTACACCACCCAGCGGGCCGCCGCCCTCGCGCTCCAGCGCAGCCTCACCAACAGCGCCCTGCCCGCCGTCACCGGCCTCGAACTCACCGGCCGCTACCTCCCGGCGAGCGCCCACGACGTCGGCGGCGACTGGTTCGACGTGATCGAACTGCCCGGCGGCCGTACCGGGCTCGTCATCGGCGACGTGATGGGCCACGGCATCCACGCGGCCGCCGTCATGGGCCAGTTGCGCACCGCCGTGCGGACCCTGGCCCGCCACGACATCGCGCCCACCGAGATGCTGCGCTCCCTCGACGCCGTCGTCGCCGACCTCGGCGAGGACACCATGGCGACCTGCCTGTACGCCGTGCACTCCCCGGCCACCGGCACCTGGACGATCGCCCGGGCCGGCCACCTCCCGCCGGCCGTCGTCACGCCGCAGGGCGCGGTCTCCTTCCTCCAGGGTCCGCCGGGCACGCCGCTCGGCACCGGCGCCCACGACTTCGGCACCGAGGAACTCCCGCTGCCGCCCGGCGGCCTGCTGGTGCTTTACACGGACGGGCTGATCGAGGCCAGGGACCGGGACCTCGACGAGGGGATGCGCGAGCTCGGTCGCGCCCTCGACCGGGCCATCGACCGGTCCGGCGGCACGCTGGACGAGGTGTGCGACGGGGTCCTGGCCCGGCTCCTCGTGGACCCGGCCCAGGACGACGTGGCCCTCGTCCTGGCCCGCACGACCGGCTGACCGTCAGCCGGCGGGGCGGTCGAGGACCCGGTAGAGGTCGCGCAGGAGGGCGATCTCGGCGCCGTGGTGCAGGAGTTCCTGGTTGACCCACCACACGACCTCCAGGAACGGTTCCTCGGGGTCGCCGCCGTGCGGGTAGGAGCAGTGCCCGACCGTGTCGAGGTCCTTGTCGTCGACGGAGAGCAGCGCGGCCCGCCACGCCCCGGCGGACGCGTCGAAGTCGGCGATCGCCGCGGCCGCGTCGCCGGGGATGCGGTAGTCGTCACGGGTCAGCGAGCGGGTCCCGTTCGTGTGGTCGGCGCGGAGCGCGAGCAGCTCGCTGAGGTGGGTGAGCCGCCAGGCGAGCGTGGTGAACGGCGGCGGCACGGGATGCGGATACGGGGAGGTGTCCCGGCCCCACTCGCCGGTGCCGGTCAGCAGCGCGGCGGCCGGACCCGGGCCGTCGGCCCGCCGCCGTACGGACCAGCAGCCCGGCGCGGGCTCCCACCGGTACTCGGCGTCGGTCATCGGGCCCACCGGCACGTCCGTGCCGTTGCCGCTGTTCACCACCGGCCCCGACAGACGGTCCGTCAGCCGCTTGCGGGCGAAGTCGAATTCGGCGAGCAGGGGCGCGAGGCGGTCGGGTATCGCCATGGGGCGGCTCCGGTACGTGAGGAGGTGCGCGGGTGCGAGAACGCCCGTACCCTGCCACGCCGCCGCACGCCCCGCACGCGAGTTACCGGGCGTCCCCGCTCACCTGCCGCCGGTCCGCCGCTCCGCCCCGCTCCGGCCCATCGACTCGACCAGCGGCAGCATCCGGTGGGCGACCCGCTCGCGCAGCGCGATCTCGGTGCGGGTGCGGACCACGCCGGGCAGCTGGATGAGCCGCTGGATGACGTCCTCCAGGTGGCCCGCGTCCCGCGCCACCACGCGCGTGAGCAGGTCGCCGCCACCGGTGATGGAGAACGCCTCGACGATCTCAGGCACGGCCGCCAGCGCGTCGCCGACCTCGTCGAGATGGCCCTGGGTGACCTCCACGTGCACGAAGGCGAGCACCGGATGGCCGAGCGCGGCGGGGGAGAGGACCGGTCCGGTCGCGGTGATCACCCCGTCCCGCTCCAGCCGGTCGATGCGTGCCTGTACGGTGCCCCGGGCGATGCCCAGGAGGCGCGCGTACTCCCGCACGCTGGTGCGCGGCTGCTCGATCAGGAGCCGCAGGATGCGGGTGTCGAGTTCGTCCACCGCCATGGCGTGCCGGCCTGCCTCTCCGTGCCCACCGGGGCGGGGCCGCACCGGTGTGATGGTCAGCCCGGCGGGGTGATCCGCCGGAATGATCCCGACTTTACCCAGCGGGTGCGCCGCCGCACCCGGCACGTGGGCCGTGTGAGACGGCGCGCGTACCGCACCCCGGCACCGTCCGGGGTCGTCCGATCGGCTGACCCCCCGGTCCGCCGGGCGGGGCCGGACGACCAGCCGCCGGGTCGACCGTCCGGGTCGTGTGCCGGACCCAGGATGGAGGCAGAGCGGGACGGCGACCGTGCCTCCCACCGAGTCGGAGGAGTGTCCGT